>CAIXGY010000216.1 GCA_903919035.1 uncultured Planctomycetaceae bacterium
CGTAGAGTTCACGCCGAAGCGTGTCGCTCCCGGCCAGGAGCCGGGCCGCCGCGGCGATCGCGGCCGGCAGCGTCGTGGCCGGCGTCGCAGCCACCAAGCGGTCGACGCGAGCCGCAGCCGCGGCCGCCGACGGCGCGAAGGCCGGCGGGCCGCCGCCGGTGTCGACGACCGCCACGCTGCTTCCCGGGGGCAGCTTCCCGAAGAGCACCTTCGCCATGGCGGCCGCCTGCTCGATCCGCGTCCGGTTGGCCTCGCGCAGCAGCATCCGCGGGGCGGTGTCGAACACGAATGCGGCGGCCACCGGAGCCTCGCCGTCGGCCAGCCAGGCCGCGCCGCGCAGCACCGGCCGCGCGAAGGCCAGCGCCAGGAGGGCCAGCGCGGCCATCCGCAGGAGGAGCAGGAGCAGGTGGCTCACCCGCAGCCGCCGCCGGTTGGCCACCGCCCGCTGCTGCAGGAAGCGCAGGGCCGGGAAGGGATGCGGCACCGGCTTCCGCCGCATGATGAGGTGCAGGGCGATCGGCACGGCGACGAGCGCCGCCGCCCCGAGCGCCAGCGGTGCGAGAAACGAGATGCCCATGGCTGGATCGCGAGGCCCCGCGGCGCGGTCAGAACCGGTTCCGCCGGCTGACCAGATACTCCATCAGCGCCTTGTCGAACTGCATGCCCGTGTCGAGCGGCACGTAGTCGACGCCCGCCTGGAAGCACGTCCGCCGGTAATCCTCGCGGAAGTCCCGCACCGCGTCGACGTAGGCCTTCCGGGCCGCATCGGCATCGACCACGAGCTTGTCGCCGGCCTCGGGCTCCGTGAGCTCGACCATGCCGGCGAACGGGAAGGTGACCTCCGCCTCGTCGAGCACGTGGAACAGGATCACGTCGTGGCCGCGGTGTCGCAGCCGCAGGAGCGCGTCCTTCACCGGGGCCGGATCGGCGAGCAGGTCGCTGAACACCATCACGAGGGAGCGATGCCGGAGCATGGCCGCCACCTGCACGAGACTGCGCGCCACGTCTGTCCGGCCCGAGGGCCGGATGGTCGCGAGCACCGAGAGCACCTGGGCGATCTGCGACCGCCGCGAACGGGCCGGGAGCGAGGCATGGAGCCGGTCGTCGAACACCATCAGCCCGCAGGGATCCTGCTGGTGCACCATGAGCCAGCAGAGGGCGGCGGCCAGCGAGATCGAGTAGTCGAGTTTGGTGAGCTGCCGGCGGTAGGCATAGGCCATGGAGGCGCTCGTGTCGATCACGAGGTAGCCGGTGATGTTGGTCTCGGCCTCGAACTTCTTGACGTAATGCTTGTCGGTCTTGGCGTAGACGAGCCAGTCGATGTCCTTCGGATCATCCCCGGGGGCGTACTTGCGATGCTCGCTGAACTCGACGGAGAAGCCCTGGTAGGGGCTGGCGTGGAGCCCCTGGAGGAAGCCCCTGACGATGAACTGCGCGCGGAGGTCGAGCCGTGCGATCTGTCGCACGACCTCCGGCTTCAGGTATTCCTCGACGGCCCGCACCACGGCACGATCCCTCCGGGCGGGCTCACTTCACGAGCTTGGGGATCTCGGGCTCAGGCGTCTCACGCACCAGCCGCTCGATGATCGACTCGCTCGTGAGCCCCTCGGCCTGCGCCTGGAAGTTGGTCGCGATGCGGTGCCGGAGCACCGGCACCGCGATCCGCCGCACGTCCTCGAGCGACACGCTGAACCGGCCGTCCATCGCCGCCATGGCCTTCCCGCCCTGAATCAGGAACTGGCCGGCCCGCGGACCCGCGCCCCAGTCGACGAGCTCCTGCACGTACTTCGGCGCCTGCTCGTCCTTGGGGCGGGTCGCGCGGACCAGCCGGGCGACGTACTTCACGACGTATTCGCTCACCGCCACGCTGCCGACGAGTTTCTGGATGTTGACGATCGCCCGTGCGGACAACACCTTCCGCACCTCGGGCTTCTCGGCCCGGGTCGTCGAGAGGAGGATCTGCTCCTCCTCGCTGGCCGTGGGGTAGCCCACCTTGATGTTGAACATGAAGCGATCGAGTTGGGCCTCCGGGAGCGGGTAGGTGCCCTCCTGCTCGATCGGATTCTGCGTGGCGATCGTGAAGAAGGGATCGGGCAGGCCGTGGGTCTCCTGCCCCACCGAGACCTCCCGCTCCTGCATCGCCTGGAGCAGCGCGGCCTGCGTCTTGGGGGGCGTGCGGTTGATCTCGTCGGCGAGAAGGATGTTCGTGAAGATCGGTCCCTCGACGAATCGGAAGCGGCGCTTGCCCGCGTCGTCCTCCTCGAGGACGTTCGTGCCGGTGATGTCGGAGGGCATCAGGTCGGGGGTGAACTGCACCCGCTTGAAGCCGACGTCGAGGATCCGCGCGAGGGTCGACACCATGAGCGTCTTGGCCAGGCCCGGCACGCCCTCGAGGAGGCAGTGGCCGCGGGTGAAAATCGCCGCGAACAGCTGCTCGATCACCTCGTTCTGACCGACGATGACCTTCTGCAGCTCCTCCTGCATCACGTGGCGATGCTGGGAGAACTCCTGGAGCACGTCGTCGAGCGACTTGGGGCGGGCGGCGGTGGACAAGGGACGCATTCCTCGGGGCTGGGCCACGGCGTCGGGAGCGGTCATCGCAGTATCGGCTCTGCCGGCCACCCCGGCAAACGTGGTAGGCTCTCGCTCGTCTCTCACGCCCGGCCTCGGCATCGCCAGGGGAGCCGTTGCCTCCGCTTCGCCACCTCGTCGCGCGCCATCGGAGCCGCCTGTTCGTCGTCGCGGCCTGCGTTTCCCTTGCGCCCGCACCGCGGGTCGCGGCCGAGCCGCCGCTCGCCGCCGGCACCATCGATCAGGCGATCGTGAAGGCCCGCGGTTGGCTCGCCGGCCAGCAGCGCGGCGACGGCTCCTGGCAGCTGGCGCGTGCCGACGGGAACGAGGGCCCCACGGCGCTCGTGCTCCTGGCCCTCGCCAACGCGGGCGTGGGCGCGGACGATCCCACGGTGCGGAAGGGTCTCGACTGGCTCCGGGGCCGGGAGCCAGACACGACCTACGCGGTGTCGCTGCAGACGATGGCCCTCGCGATGCTCTCCCCGGAGGCCGATCGGGCGATCCTGGCACGGAACGTGGCCTGGCTGGAGCGGGCCCAGGTGAACCGGGGACCGGCCGCCGGATCCTGGACCTACGGGCCGCGGGGCGACGCCACCGGCGACAACTCCAACTCCCAGTTCGCGCTGCTCGCCCTGCACGAGGCCGCGCGGGCCGGCGTCCGCGTGAAGCGCGAAACCTGGGCCATGGCCCAGCACTACTGGGTCTCATGCGCCAATCCCGACGGCTCGTGGGGCTACACCATCGGCACCCGCGGCGGGTCGGGCAGCATGACGTGCGCGGGCATCGCCAGCATCTGGATCACCGCCGAGCATCTCGGCGCACCCGCCGCCCGGGCCGACGACGACTCGGTGCGGTGCTGCGGCGGCGGCAGTTCGCCCAAGGAACTGGAGCGGGGCCTCGCCTGGCTCGGCAGACGGTTCTCGGTCACCGAAAACCCGGGCACCGGAGGACCGACCTGGCTCTTTTATTATCTGTATGGCCTCGAGCGGGTGGGGCGGTTCAGCGCGCGGCGGTTCATCGGCGATGCCGACTGGTATCTCGAGGGATCGCGGATGTTCGTGGACGTGCAGGATCGTCTCACCGGCCGGTTCACCTCGCCGCGGCTCGAAGATCCGGTCGTGGCCACGAGCTTCGCGCTGCTCTTTCTGGCCAAGGGCCGGCGGCCGGTCATCGTCGCGAAGAGCCGGCACGGGCCCGCCACCGACTGGAACCGCCACGGCCACGACGTGGCCCACCTCGTCGACCACGTCGAGCAGCGCTGGAAGAAGGACTATCCGGCCGGCCTGTCGTGGCACGTGATCGACACGCCGGTGGCCGGCCGCGAGGATCTGCTCCAGGCACCGGTGCTCTGGATCTCCGGGCAGGAGGCGCTGGATCTGGGGCCCGACGCGGGTGCGCGGCTGCGGCGCTACGTGGACGAGGGGGGCTTCGTGTTCGCGGAGGCCTGCTGCCCCGACAGCCGGGACTTCGACACGCGATTCCGCCAGCTCGTCGGCGAGATGTTTCCCGAGCCGGAGTACGGCCTTCATCTGCTGCCTCCGGAACACCCCGCCTGGCATGCCGAGGAGGTCGTGCCGCCGGAGTTGCATCGTCCGCTGCTGGGGGTCGACTATGGTTGCCGCACCTGCCTGATCTACGCACCTCCGACCGACGGCCTGCCGCAGGGGGCGATGCCGAGCCTGTCGTGCCTCTGGGAACTCGGCGGCCTGTCGCGGGGCGGGCTTGCCGCGCCCGTCCGCCGCGAGGTCGACGCGGCCCTGGCGATCGGCACGAACGTGCTTGCGTACGCGACGAATCGGGAGGTGAAGCGGAAGGACGAATTGTTCGCGTTGCCCCCGGACGACGAATCGCGCCCCGAGCCGCTCGAACGGGGCCGCCTCGCGATCGCGAAACTCAAGCATGCCGGGATGTGCGATGCAGCGCCGGCCGCGCTGGCCAACATCCTGCGGGCCGCGGCCCGCGAACTCGGCGTCCGGGTGGACGACACGCCGGCACAGATCGACCCGGGCGACCGCAGGCTGTATGACTACCACCTCGTGTTCATGCACGGCCGGCAGGACTTCGAGTTCGACGCCGCGCGACGCGAAAAGATCACCACCTTCCTCGACCGGGGCGGCACGCTGCTGGCCGACGCCGTGTGCGCGAGCGGCGGCTTCGCGGCCGCGTTCCGCTCCGAGATTGCGGCCATCCTGCCGGGTCGGGCTCTCGAGCAGATCCCGACCGACGATCCGCTGTTCACCGCGGGCGAGTACGGCGGTTACGACATCCGGCAGGTCGAACTGCGGGAGCCTGCCGGCGGCGACGGCCCCTTGGGCGTTCGCAAGCGGCGGGTGCCCCCGAAGCTCGAGGGCGTGCGGATCGGCGACCGCTGGGCGGTGATCTTCTCGCCCTACGACCTGTCCTGCGCGCTCGAACGAGCCAATTCGATGGAGTGCGCCGGCTACGGCCGCGACGACGCCGAGAAGATCGCGCTCAACATCCTCTTATATTCGCTCAACCACTGACGCCGCGGCCTGACGTCATCTGGATCCCACGTGATCCTCGCGCGTCACCGCGCCTGTCCCGGCGTCGGGGATACCCGTGCCGTCGAGCCGGCGTAGACGGCAAGCGAAGGCACGGATGCCGGAGCGCGTCCGTCTCCGAGCGAGCGAAGCCCAGGGCACGGATCCGTCCCAGGCGGATTGGTCGCTGCGTAGCAAGCGTCCGTCGAGAGGGTGTGGGCAGACCCGAGACGGTTGGGCACACCCGCCGGCTGCCACCAAGATGCCTTCCTCCGCGCGAGGATCACGTGTGAGCCGTGTAACCCGCACGATCCCGGGCCCCATCACGTGAGGCGCACCGGACTGCGAGCCCGGCGGGTGGAAGCCGAAGGAGCCTTGGAGCCATGGCCCCCATGGATTGGCCACACCGCGCGACGCACAGCCATGGATCCACAGCGACGGAGGCTTTCACCCGCCGGGCGACGGTGCACCTGGAAACGCCCAGAGCCATGGCCCCGATCGATCAGCCACACCGCACGGCGCACAGCCATGAATCCTGAGCGACGCAGGCAGCCCGGCGGGTGGAAGCCGAAGGAGCCTTGGAGCCATGGCCCCCATGGATTGACCACACCGCACGGCCTACAGCCATGGATCCACAGCGACGGAGGCTTTCACCCGCCGGGCGACGGTGCACCTGGAGACTCCGAGAACCATGGCCCCCATGGATTGGCCACACCGCGCGGCGCACAGCCATGGATCCACAGCGACGGAGGCTTTCACCCGCCGGGCGACGCATCGGCATCCGCATGGCATCAGCCCGCGGAGTGCCGCCTACCGGTCGTCGCTGGAGTTGCCCGTGATCAGGCTCGCGTAGTAGAGCAGCGTGAGGATGCTTTGGAGCGTCGCGGCCACGTAGGTCCAGGCCGCGGCGTTGAGCACGGAACTCACGGCCGGCATCTCCGCTGCCGGCACGATGCCGAGTTCCACGAGTTGCGCCTTCGCCCGGTTGCTGGCGTCGATCTCCACCGGCAGGTTCACCAGTTGGAAGAACACCGTGCCGGCGAACAGCGCGATGCCCACCCAGGCCACCGTCTGCATCGCGAAGCCGAGGCCGACCATCAGCAGGAGCGCGCCGATGCCGCTACCCAGGTTCGCCACCCCGACGGCCGCGTTGCGGACCGCCATCAGCCCGTAGCCCTGGGCATCCTGCAACGCGTGACCGGCCTCGTGGGCGGCGATGCCCACGGCCGCCAGCGACTTCGCCCCGTAGACGTCGGGCGAGAGCCGCAGCACCTTGGCCCGGGGATCGTAGTGGTCGGTGAGGTGACCAGGCATGGTCTCGATCCGCACGTCCGTGGCGCCGGCCGAGTCGAGGATGTGCCGCGCGGCGGCCGCTCCGGACAGCGGCGCGGGCTCCTGGGCGGCCCGTGCGAACGCGGTCTTCACCCTCCACTGCGCCCAGAAGGCCAGGAGCAACGCCGGCGCGATGGCGAGAAAATAGTTCGGGTCGAAGAACAGGGGCATGTCGGGTTTCTCCGCACGTGTCGGCGGCCTGTGCTGCCGCTCAAACGCATTCTACGCATCTCGACTCATCCGGGTCGGCGGCTGCCGCCGTTTTCAGCCGCGTGTCCGGCTGCGAACCGCCGCGACCCGCGACCGCACGGCGGTGGCCAAGGCGACGGGATCGCCGCCCCACTCCAGCGTCTCGGCCGTCTGGGCGGCCATGTCCTTGAATTGGGCGGTGCCGGCCGCGAACTCGTCGCCGCCGATCACGAGCGCCGTCGGCACGCCCCGCTTCGCCGCGAGTTTGAGCTGCTGCCCCACCTTCTTCGGCTCGGGGAACAACTCCACCGCAAGGCCCGCGGCCCGCAACGCCGCAGCGATCCGCAGGTAGTCGGCGAGACGGCCCGGATCGAAGTGCACCAGGAACACGTCGGCCGGCGTCTCCACCACGGAGGCCGCTCCGAGCTCCTCGAGGCCGGCGAGCAGCCGATCGATGCCCAACGAGGCGCCCACGCCCGGCAGTGGCTGCTTCGTGTACAGTCCCGCGAGGTTGTCGTAGCGGCCGCCCGAGCAGACGCTGCCGAGCGCCGGCAGATCGTCGAGAAACGTCTCCAGCACGATGCCCGTGTAATAGTCGAGCCCCCGGGCGATGGACGGATCGACGGCCAGTCGGCCGGAGACCACTCCCGCCGCGGCGGCGCCCGCCACGATGCCGCGCAGTGCCGCCACGCCCGCCCGCCCCGCGTCCGACTCTCCCACGAGGCCGTCGAGCCGCGCGAGCACGTCGTCCGCCGGGCCCGCGAGGCCGGCCATCTCCAGGAGCATCGCCACCGCGTCGCGATCGACGCCCAGCCCTGCGAGTTCCTGGCCCACCA
>CAIXGY010000217.1 GCA_903919035.1 uncultured Planctomycetaceae bacterium
AACTACTCCGGCGGCACGACGCTGACGGACATCACGCTGCTGAACAACACGGGGCTCTACAGCGCGGGCTCGTATCTGCCGGCGGCCCCGGCGGGCCTGATGACGCTGGCCGGCCTGCCGGCCGTCGAACCGGGGGCGATCGTGCTCATGGCGCCGGTGCCGGAGCCCACGACCTGGGCCTTGGCCGTCATGGGAATCGTCGCCGCCGTGGCGGGGCGACGATCGCGTCACCTGCGTGGAGCGGGTTGACTGACCGCGTGTTCTTCACGACCGCTCGGGTCACGGTGGCCGCCCGGTTGGAATCCGTTCGTCGCGACCGACGACATCACCGTCCCGCGTCGGCCGACAGCGTGAGGATCGCCAACTCGATCGACGTGTAGCCATCCTTCTCGTAGAGCACCGCCACGCGACCGTCGGGAAGCACGGCCAGATCGCTATAGGCCGCGTTGCCCGGATGCACCACGTACGTAAAGGGCCAGGTGCCGCCATCGTCGAGGCTGCCGCGAAGCGTGAGCGTCTCCCGCTTCGATGCGGAGGCGGGATTCGAGAACAACAGCATTCCCGGCCGGCCGTCGGCAGGCCAGGAGTGCCGCACGAGGGCGGCCTGGCAGTGCGGCTCCACGAGCGCGGGATCGCGGCGAAATCGGGCGGGATCGAAGGATTCGCCGGCGTCGACGGAGACGGAGACGGCCCGCTGCTTCGCGGCCGAGCGATGATTGCGGCTGTTGAGCATCACGCCGCCGTCGGCCAGTTCGACCACCCGCGACTCGTTGGTGCCGTCGGCGGTGATGCCACCGAGCCGCCAGGTGGCCCCCTCGTCATCGCTCGTGATCACGTGACTGCGGTCGATCCCCTGCTCGCGGTGATTGCAGGGCACCACGATCCGCCCCGCACGGGGGCCGCGGACGAGCTGGATCGCCGCCCCGGGGCCGGTCGCATACCAGTCCCAGGCGGGCCGCTTGACGTCGGCGGTGATCTCCCGCGGTTTCGTCCAGGTGAGACCATCGTCGTCGCTCGTCGAGACGAACACGCGGCGGGAATCGAGTCCGAGGCCGGGCTGCATCTTTTTCTCGGGCACCTTCGCGGAGTTCCAGGTGGAGACGAGCACGATCCGCCCCGAGGGGAGCGAGACCGGCGCGGGATTGCCCATGACGTCGCCGTCACCGGCGGCCACCACCTGCATCGGGCCGAAGGTCGTGCCACCGTCGGTGCTGCGGCGGACGACCGTGTCGATGGCGCCAGTGTCGCCGCCCCCGCCGCGGCGGGCCTCGGCGAAGGCGAGCAGCGTGCCGCGCGTCGTGACCGAAAGCGCGGGAATCCGGAAGGTGTGCGCCGAGTCCGCACGATCGACTGCCGCGGTGCCGCCGCTGATGAAGATCGACTGCCGCTCCGCAGCCTCGGTGGCCCAGGGTTCGGCCGCAGCCACGGCGGAGATCGTCAGGGTCATGGTGGCCAGCACGGCCGTGGCGACATGGGCGGAAGGTTTCACGCTCGGGCTCCGGATGTGGATGACTCGAGGGCGGTTGACCCGCCAGGGCTCGGCCGAGGAAGAAATATATCACGAGGGCTACCTGTGGAAGAGCCGTGACCACGGGCGGACGTGGGCCCGCGAGACAATCACCATCCGGCCGAACACGTTCAACCACGGCTCACCGGTCACCCTGGCGACGTGCCAAGCCTACGGGCCCCCGGTGAAATCGGCGGGCCGCGATAGCGACTCGCCGGCGTCCGGCTTCGCTCGCAGGCGGCAGCATGACCGCAGCGTGCCGCTTCGATCCGGCCCGCCGCATTCGGGCTCGGCTCAGCGGGCGGCGGCCGCAGGGACGTCGATGTCGAGCACCTGGGGGCCCCCCGGGCTGACCACCCCCGTTCTTCTCCCGAAGTTCATGGCGGCGACGCCTCCGCCGTGCGACTCGGTGGTCAGTTCGCCGCCGCCGATTCGCCGCCGTCGCCGCTGCTCAGGGCCCACAGCGTCGGCAGGTCGATCATGTCATTGAGGAACCGGACGGCTCCGTCGCCATACGCGAAGCTGACGCCATTGAGGTGCAGGCTCGCGAACGGGAACGAGTTGTAGAACGTGTCGAGAGGTCGCTGGGCGTTGAGGCCGAAGCGGACGTTCTTGCAGGATGCCGAGCCCTTGGCGGTCGTCCCGACTCCTCGCACCCAGTTGGAACCGTCGGCCGTCGGCACCATGGCGCCGGTATTGTTGGTCGGGGAGACCAGTTCCCCGATCATGAGCGTCTTGGAGAGTCCGTCGGCGATCGCGCTGAATTTCTTGGCGGCGAAAGTTCCGAGCATGCCCTGTTGGGCGTAGTCTCCGTTGTTGCCCGAGGAGATGGTCATCTTGGACTGCGGAGACATGTCGGTTCGGGCCCGGTCGTCCGGCCCGGCCACCCCGACGTAGTGGGCGTTGAACGTGTTTTGGTCCGGATTCAGCCGGCTGGAGCCATGGGTGGCGGTGATCAGGCCTGCGGCCGAAGCGCAGTGAAATGTGATCACACGATTGAGCGCGATGCGGCTCTTGAATTTTCCGGGCGCGTTCGCATTGAAGCCGTCCAGCGCCGACCCCGAATTGTGGGCTCCGTCCAGAAAGTGAAACTGCTGGTACAGCGAGTCTTGCTCGATGTAGGGCAGGATGAAGACCCGGTAGCTCAACTCGTTGTTCCAGTGGGCTCCCGGGGGGAGCTTGCCCTTCGCCGAGGCGTAGGCGTGGATGCCGAGCCCCAATTGCTTGAGATTGGTTTGGCAGCTGATCCGTCGGGCCGCTTCGCGTGCCGCCTGAACCGCCGGCAGCAAGAGCGCGAGCAGCACGGCGATGATCGCGATCACGACGAGCAATTCGACGAGCGTAAACGCAGGCCGGGTTGGATGCCCGAAACGGATGCGCGTGCGGTTCACGGTCATGACGACGGATCCCGATGCGTCCGGTACAGAACCCCCGCGGACCGCTCACCCCACGCAAAATATCACAGCAACGGAATCCGGTCAATGCATCGGCATCTAATTCCCGCAGCCTTGATGTCGTGATATCTTACTGAGCCCGAGCCACTCGGGCGAGCCGGCGGGTGGGGCGTTGCCCTGCACGTGGCCCGAATTCCCGGGTCGGTGTCGCCCATCTCCCCGCGTTGCAGCGTTACGCATGAAACATCGCCTCACAGGACTGATTCCCGCCACCTACACGCCGCTCTCCGCCTGCGGGGACATCGACCTCGAGGCCGTCCGGCCGCTCACGGAGCGACTGATCGCCGACGGGGTGGACGGCCTCTATGTGTGCGGCAGCACGGGGGAAGGCGTGTCGCTTCGCTTGGACGAGCGGATCGCCGTCACCGAGGCCTTCATCGCCGCCGCGGCCGGCAGGGTGCCGGTGATCGTGCACGTGGGCCACAACTCGCTCGCCGAGGCCTGCCGGCTGGCGGAGCATGCAGCCGGGGCCGGGGCCGCCGCCACGTCGGCCATGCCTCCCACCTACTTCCGGATCGGCGATGCGCGGGTGGTGGCCGACTGCTGCGTGGAGATGGCCGCCGCCGCGGCTGACCTGCCCTTTTACTACTACCACATCCCCGTGATGTCGGGCGTGGCCATCGACGTGCCCGCGCTGCTCGCGGAGGCGGGCCGCCGCATCCCGAACTTTGCCGGCGTGAAGTACACGGCCAACACCATCCACGAATACCTCGAGTGCGTGGCGTTCGACGGCGGCCGGTTCGACATGCTTTTCGGCTACGACGAACTGCTGCTCCCCGCGCTCGCCGTGGGCGCCCGCGGGGCCGTCGGCTCCACTTTCAATATCGCCGCGCCGCTCTACCGGCGGATCATGGAGGCCTTCGCCGCCGGGCGGATCGACGAGGCCCGCGCGGAGCAACTGCGGTCGGTGCAGATGATCCGGGTGCTCATGAAGCGACCCTTCCATCCCGCGATGAAGGCCGTGCTGGGAATGCTCGGCACGCCCTGTGGCGACTGCCGGCTTCCGCTGCCGAAGCTCTCCGCCGCCGACACGCGGGCGCTCGAGGAGGAGCTCCGGCAGATCGGCTTCTTCGAGTGGGCCCGACCGGCGGCGAGTGCCGAACCCCACCTGGCCGTGCGGTGAGGCCGATGGACGACAACGCTTCCGATCGCACGCTGCGGACTGCCTGGCTCGTGGTCGCGCTGCTCGTGCCGGTGGCGCTGCTCAATTATCTCGACCGGCAGATGCTGGCCGCGATGAAGACCTCGATGATGACCGACATCCCGGACATCGGCACGCGGGCCAACTGGGGCATCGTGCTCGGCTCGTTCAAGTGGGTCTACGCCCTGTGCAGCCCGTTCGGGGGCTACGTCGCTGACCGCCTCAGCCGCCGGCACGTGATCGCGGCGAGCCTGCTCGTCTGGTCGGCCGTCACCTGGTGGACGGGCCACGTCGAATCCTACGGCCAACTGCTCGCGGCCCGCGCCGTCATGGGCGTCAGCGAGGCGGTCTACATCCCGGCGGCGCTGGCCATGATCACCGATTTCCACCGGGGTGGCACCCGTTCGCGTGCCGTGGGACTTCACCAGATGGGCATCTACGCCGGCATCATCGTCGGCGGGTTCTCGGGCTACGCGGCCGACAATCCCGCCATCGGCTGGCGGAACGCCTTCGCCTGGTGCGGCCTCGTCGGCATCGTCTACGCCGTGCCGCTGTTTCTTCTGCTGCGGAATCCGCCCCGGGTGGCGGCGCACGGTGAGCGGCCGTCGATTGGGTCGGCCCTCCGCGAACTCCTCACCAACCCGGGCTTCCTGCTCATGATGCTGTATTTCACGCTGCCGGCGATCGCGGGCTGGGTCGTGAAGGACTGGATGCCCGACATCCTGAAGGAGAAGTTCGGCCTCGGTCAGGGCAGGGCCGGCGTCACGGCGGTGCTCTACGTGCAGATCGCCTCGATCGTGGGCGTCCTCGTCGGGGGCTGGCTGGCCGACACGCTCATGAGGCGAACCGACCGGGGACGGATCCTGACCAGCGCGCTGGGTATGACGTTCTTCCTGCCGGCCCTGTTCGGCGTGGGCAACGCCGGCACGCTGGCGTTCGCCATCGGCTGCCTGATGCTCTACGGCCTCGGCTGGGGATTCTTCGACTGCAACAACATGCCGATTCTGTGCCAGGTGGTGTCGCCCCGGCTGCGGGCGACGGCCTTCGGGCTCATGAACCTCGCGAGCATCTCGTGCGGAGGCGTCGCCGACTGGGGCTTCGGCGCCCTTCGCGACTCCGACGTGCCGCTGAACCTCATCTTCGGCGGATTCGCCGCGGTGGCGCTGCTCTCGGTCGGGGTGGTGCTCTGCATCCGACCGCGGACGTTCGCTGCCGACGCCTGACGCCCGGCTACGCCGTCTCGATCAGCCACGCGGCCGGCGTGCGGGCGCGCGGCCGGATCTCCCCGCTCACCATCACGCAGCCGCCCTCCCACGGCGCGAGTGTCGTCGCGAGTTGGCAGGTGGGCGTTTCATCCGCGGTGGTCCAGGCGTCGTCGTCGGCGTCGTACACGAGGCAGGTCCGTGAAAAACCGGGATGATCGTCCTTGAGGCTCGCCGTCTGGGCGGCGAGTCGCCCGTCGTCACCGGCGAGCACGGCGACCCAGGTGGGCGAGACCGCGACCGCCGCGCCCGCCATCCGCGCCGCGGGCATGTCGGCGAGTCGCCGCCAGCAGCCGGCCGCCGGGTCGAACTCATGGACGTCGCGGAGCATTTCCATGGTCTCGGCGACGCCGGTCGTCGCCGTGCGCCGGCCGCTCATCACGCACAGCCGCGGGCCCGCCTCGTCGGGGCGGACGACGGCCACCGGCACCAGCCGCGGACCGCCGGGCACGTCCGGCAACCGTTCCCAGTCGCGAGGCTGATCCCCGGGCTCGAACCCGGTCAGGTCGAGTCGATAGCCGACCGCCTCGGACGGGGGTCGGCCGAGGTCGTGCTGGCCGCCAACCACATAGATTGCTGAGCCGATGGTCGCGGCCGCGCCGAACGCCAACGGCATCGGCAGCGGCGGCAGGTGATGGCGGTCGAGTCGGCGGGCCAGCGGTTCCCACGCCAACAGCACGACGTCGGCGAAGATCCGCCTGCCGTCCTCGCCCCCGATGCACACCACTCCCTGCGGTGTGCTCACCGTGGCTCCGTAGCCCATCGGCCGCGGCAGTGGATGCTCGGCATGCCACGCGCGGCCGCCCGCGTCATCAGGGGCAAGCACCCACACCCTGTCGAGCCAGACCTTCGGCGCCACCCAACGGTCGCCGCCGGGTTCCGTCGGGAAGTTGGCGCCACCGGCAACCACGACCGCGCCCCGATGGCTGCCCACATACGGCCCGGCCACGCCAAGCGGGTCCGGAAGGTCGGGCAGGCGACTCCAGCGAAGGATGCGGCCGCCCGTCGTGCTGTCGTGGGATCGGGGCATGGTCTCGGGAGTGTCGCGTGCTCGTGGCCCTGGCGGAGAGTGGCATTACTATGCCGCGATCGCCGGCCGCGGGACAGGCGGGCCGATTCGCGGTCAGGATAAAGATCACGGCGATCGTTCAGCGGCCGCATCCCAAAGAGGAGCGGTTCCGCGTCGCGACCGGCCTGCTGGTGGCGATTCTGGTCGATCGATCAACCAAGAACTTGCACGTTCGCCGCGCGACGCGTAGTCTCCTCAGAGATATTTCATTGGGGGGCGCATTCCCGAAACGAAATCAGGATCCCAGCATGCCGAAACACCGTCGCATCGTGCCCCCCGGCGCCCGCACGACCCTCCTCTGCCACGAAAGGCTCGAGAGCCGAGCGGTCCTCGCCACCCTGCTCGACGGATCGGGGGATCTGTCGTGGCCGCAGGCCGATGTGGCGCCGTCCACGACCGCCGTGGCGGTCGAACCCACGCTGAACCTCGCCGGCGGGATGGCGTTGGCGGCATCCTCGGCAGCCCTGCCGACCACCGGTCTGCTCCTGCGGTACGAGACGGTGGGCACGTCGCCGTATGCGCTGACGTCCGGGGCCGTGACCACCTGGAACGACCAGGCTGGCACGGCCGACAACGCGGCGACGGTGAACGGTCCGAAGTTGATCACGGCGGGCACGCCCGCCGGCCGGCCGTCGCTCGCATTCAGCGGAACGAATTCCTTGAAGCTCGGCGCGACAGCGGCGCTCAACGGGGCGCAGACGCTGACGTGGTTCGTCGTCTTCAAGCAGGGCAACACGACCCCCGGCGCGCTCTTGCGGACCGAAACGTCGGCGAATTCGAAATACTGGGGCACCTACAACAACGCCGGCTCGCTCGTGTCGCAAAGCCGCAACTCCTCTGGCACGATCGCCGGTCCGTCGGGAGCGTTCGTCGAGCGCAACAACTGGCACATCTCGAGCACGGTGTGGAACGGCACCGGATCTGCCGTCAACGGCACTGCGGCGGCCACGGTCGCGGCCTGGATCGATGGCTCCAGCCTCGGAACTGGCTCGGCCGCGGGGGCCAATGGCGTCCCGGGCACCCACGTCAGCACGACGATCGGCGCCAACGGGGACGGCAGCCTGGGCTTCACCGGTGAGATCGCCGCGGTGCTCGTCTACAACGCCTGCCTGTCCGCAGCCGACCGGCAGGCCGTCGAGGCCTACCTGCAGGAGACCTATTTCAAGGTCTCGACCAATGCTGCCATCCAGGACTTCCTGGGCGCCGGAACGATCGCCACGCAGACGATTTGGAGCGGCAGCGGCGGGCGCGACATCGTCACCGCAAAGGACGGGTCGCTGGTCATGGTTCGGGACACGGCCTCCGCGAAGGTGGTGCGCCGCAGCACGGACGGCGGCGTCACCTGGTCGGCCGATGCGGTCATGCACCCGATCGCGTTCGGCGCCGAGGGCAAGCTGATCGTCAACGAGACCAACGGCCAGATCCTGTTCGTCTGCCCGATGGACACTCAGCGGTATCGATCGACGGACAACGGCTTGACGTGGAAATTCGACGGGGTCACCGACGGATTCAATGTCCTGCCCAACTCGTTGGGCCACGTGCCGACCGGCATCAACGCAAACCAGCCTGGGATCACGATCATGAGGGGGCCGAACGCCGGCCGGCTGCTCATCCCGGCCCGGTGGGTCCTTTCCGATGCGATCGCCGACCGACCGCGGGCCTACAGCTGTGCGATCTACAGCGACGATCAGGGCTGGACCTGGCAGACGAGCGAACCGTTTCCCGACAACGGCACCGGCGAGGCGGCACTCGCGGAACTCTCCAACGGCAACATCCTCTACAGCTCCCGCGAGCACATGACAAAGGACTTCCGTCACTTTGCCTGGAGCTACGACAGCGGCGCGACCTACACCGGCTCGTTCGTCAGCCCCGTCCTGCCGGATGGTCCGCGGGGCTCGTCCTACGGACTCATGGGCGGCCTCGTCCGGATGCCGGTGCCCGGGGCCGACATCCTGCTCTACAGCAACATCGATACCGACGCCGGCCAGATGCCCTCGGAGCCGGGCGGCAGCAATACCGTCGGCCGCGAGAAGATGACGGTCTGGGCGAGCTTCGACGGCGGCCAGACCTGGCCGGTGAAGCGGCTGGTGTACGCCGGCCCGAGCGGCTACTCCAACCTCGCCGTCGGCAGGGCCGGCACACCGAGCGCCGGCAAGATTTTCCTCGACTACGAGGGGGGGCCGAGCGGCTCCGCCTCCAGCGTCCGCGTGGCCACGTTCGACCTCAACTGGCTGCTCAACGGCTGGAACGTCGACACCTTCTTCAATCCCACCAGTGCCGACGTGACGACGACCGCGACCTGGGAGGGTTTGACCGGAAGCAACACCTGGGGCGCCGGGAACAACTGGGTGGGCGCGACGCCGGTGTTCGACAACACGCTCGACGTGACGTTCTCCGCGGCCGGCGCGGGCAACCTCACGAACGCCCTGAGCGCCGATCGCAACGTCCGCGCGCTGACGTTCAACGCCGACACCGACGCGGCGGTGGCCATCTACCTCGCCGACACGACGGCCAACGGCGCCGGCCGGACGCTGCGGCTCGGGTCGGGCAGCGGCAAGACCGTCACCCACACGGTGGCCGCCGGGGCGACGGGCGACATCCAGATCGGCTTCGCCGACGTGGGCGCGGTGGAACTGGCCAACCCGACGGTGATCAACCACGCCGGCAGCGGCGCCTTCGGCTTCGGGTCGCCGATCACGGGCGCCGCGGGCTACGGCCTCGCGATCAACTCGACCGGCACCGGCAACGTGTTTCTCTCCTCGGCGAACACGTTCGCCGGCGGGGTCACGCTCAACTCGGGCCTGCTGCGGGTGGGCGACAACAACGGCCTGGGCACGGGCACATTCACGATCACCGGTGGCACGCTGGCCAACGCCTCCAGCACCGTGCGGACGGTTTCCAACACCGTCAACGTCCGTGGCAACCTCACCCTTGGCGCCACCCGGGCCGCTCCGACCCTCGCGGGCACGGTCGATCTTGGCAACGCCACGCGGACGCTGACCGTGGACGTCTCCTCAACCATCAGCGGCCCGATCGTCAACGGCGGCCTCACGAAGGCCGGTGCGGCCACGCTCCTGCTCACCGGGGCGAACACCTACACGGGGGTCACGACGGTGAACGCCGGCACGCTCGCGGTCGGCGATGGCACGAGCGGGGGGATCGCCTCGGGCAGCGGCGTCACGATCGCGGCCGGGGCGACGTTGAGCCACAACCGCGGCACCACCGTCACGCTCGCCAACGCCATCGCCGGCGCGGGCACGCTCGCCAACGACGGGACCGGGGAACTCTACCTGTCGGGCACGAACTCCTTCAGCGGCACCATCGTGGCCGACGCCAAGACGGGGATCACCTCGGCGACGGCCGACGACGGCGTGCCGAACGTGGTGGCCAACGCCACGTTCAGCATCGGCGAGGTGTTCGTCGGCGGCACGGCCACCATCAACGCCCTCTCGGGCGGTGGCTTCGTCGATCCGGTCGCCGGGGCGACGTCGGGCACCCGCACGATCAGCGTGCGATCGGGCGACTTTGCCGGAGTCCTGCGGGACGGCACGAACTCCCGCGTGCTGGCGCTCACGAAGGCCGCCGCGGGAACCCTGCGGCTGGCCGGCTCCAACACCTACACGGGCGTGACGACCGTCTCGGCGGGCACCCTGCAGGTGGACGGCAACCAGTCGGCGGCCTCGGGGACGGTGACGGTGGCGTCGGGGGCGGCGCTCGCCGGCATCGGGACGGTGGGCGGCGCGACGACGCTCCAGTCGGGGGCGACGCTCGCTCCCGGGGCGACCGTCGGCACGCTCTCCTTCACCCGGGGCCTGACGCTGGCCGGTGGCGGCAACTACAACTGGCAGGTCACGAACGCGGGCGGCACGGCCGGCACGGGCTGGGACACGGTCGCCGTGGGCGGGGCGCTTGCGATCACGGCGACGGCGGCGAACCCGTTCACGATCAATGCCTGGAGCCTCTCGGGGACGACTCCTGCGACCAGCGGCGGCGCCGCGGGTTTCGATGCCACGCAGAACCAGACGTGGCGGATCGCGCGGGCGACGGGTGGGATCACGGGCTTCGCGGCCGACAGGTTCCAGGTCGTGACGACGGCGGCCAACGGCACGGGCGGGTTCTCCAACACGCTCTCGGGCGGCACGTTCAGCGTGGCGCAGAGCGGCAACGACCTGAACCTCGTGTTCACGGCTGGGGCGGTCGCCACCCCCGTGATCGAGGCGACGGGCACGGCGGCGGCGCTGTCGGCGCTGCTCGGCACGGCGTCCTCGGCGACGACGGTGGCGGTGACCGGTGCGAACCTCGCGGCGGCGATCGTGGCCACGGCCCCGGCCGGCTTCGAGGTGTCGAGCGACGGCACGACCTTCGCCGCGACGGCGCAGTTTTCGCCGACCGCCGGCGCCGTGTCGGGCACGCTCTCGGTGCGGCTGGCGGCCGCCACGGCGGTGGGAACCTATTCGGGCAACGTGGTCCTCGCCTCCACGGGGGCGACGAGCGTCAACGTGGCGCTGCCCTCGAGCACGGTCACCGACACGCTGGTGTTCGACGTCGCCACCGGCACCACCGTGACCGACGCCGGCGGTCGCTCGGGCGCGATCAAGATCGTGAAGCGGGGCCTCGGCACGCTGACGCTGACGGCGGCCGGCGGCCACGCCGGCACGACGACGGTCGAGGCGGGCACGGTCGTCGTCGCCGCCGGCGACGCGCTCGCCGCGAGCGCGGTGACGGTGCAGTCGGGGGGCACGCTCAAGGTGAATGCCGGTGTCACGATGCGGTCTCCGGTCGTCACGGTCGCCGGCGGCACGCTCGACGGCACGGGGGCCACGCTGCTGGTGAATGCCGCGTCTGGCATCGGCACGCTCGCGATCGCCTCGGGAAGCGTCATGGGCTCGCCGCGGTTGACCGTCAGCGGCAATGGCGTCGTGACGCTGCCGACCGATCGGCGGCAGGTCGTGGCGGTGACGGCGCTGTCGATTGACCAGGCCGGCGGCGGCCGGCTCGACATCGGCAAGGGGCGGATCGACATCGCCACGGGCGGCACGAACGAGGCCGAGTTGCGGGCCGACCTGGTGGCCGGTCGAAACGGCGGCGCCTTCAACGGCACTTCCGGCATCATGACTACCGGCGGCAAGGCGTCGGCTGGCATGGCCAATCCGGCGGTGGGCTACCGCATGCTGTCGTCCGGTGCGGCGGTCGTGGCCTGGGCGGCCTACGGCGACGCGAACCTCGACGGGCAGGTGAGCCTGACCGATATCACCCTCGTCAACAACGGCCTCAAGTACGGGGCGGGCGTGTCGAGTGGCGCGGTCTGGGGGCAGGGCGACTTCAACTACTCGAACGGCGTCACGCTCACCGATGTCACGCTGCTCAACAATGCGGGTCTCTTCGGCCAGGGCTCTTACCTGCCGGTGACGCCCACGTCTGCGTCGCCGGCCACCGCGCCGTCCGGCATCACGTCTGCCGGCTCGGGCGGGCCTGTCATCTCGCAGGACGCGTGGATCGCCCTTGCGTTGAGCCTGGAAACCAATTCGACTCGGAGCCGGTGATCCTTCGGAGACAACCATGACAAGTCGCGTGTTCGCGATCGTGCCGCTCGCGGTGATGCTCCTCGTGCCCGTGGCCCTGGCGGCCTCCGCGGTCGCCGACGAGCCCCTGCCGCTCGTCTTCACCGAGGATTTCGCGCACGGCGCCGGCCGCTGGGAGCCGACCGATCCGACGGCCTGGACGCTCGGCCGGGACGGCGACCGGGCCGTGTGGGGGCTCAACCGACGCAAGAGCGACTACGAGCCCGCGGTCCGCAGCCCCCACAATGTGGCGCTCGTGAAGGACCTCGAGCTCGCCGACACCGAGATCACCTTCGAGGTGAAGAGCACGCTCGACACCGGCGGCCACCGGGATTGCTGCGTGTTTTTCAACTGGCGCGACCCGGCGCATTTTTATTACGTGCATCTCGGGGCCAAGCCCGACCATGCCAGCGGCCAGATCATGATCGTGGACGGGGCCCCCCGCCGGCCGCTCACGAAAAATACCAAGGCCGTGCCCTGGGACGACCGGTGGCACGCCGTGAAACTCGTCCGCGACGTGACCACGGGCCGGATCGCGGTCTACTTCGACGACCTCGACACCCCGTTCATGGAGGCCGTGGATACCACCTTCACGAGCGGCCGCGTGGGCATCGGGTCGTTCGACGACATGAACGACTTCGCGGCGGTGCGGGTGTCGGGCCGCACGGCCGGGGGCACGCCGTAGGCGGATGCGCCCGTCTGGACACGAGCCGTGCCGCCCCGCAGCCATCCCGGGCCTGGCCAAAACCCACGGAATTCGCGGACATTCGGCTCTTGTATCGGGCGGCTGCTATGAAATCGCCGCCCCTCGACATTTAGCCACTGGTACGGCGGGGTGGGCTTGCGTCTCCCCAGGGTGTGTCCGGCAGGATGCGTCCGTCGCCGCTGTGATGACCTCGGTTTTGCAGGGAATTTTTCGGCCAAGGCTTGCGTTCCCGGGGGCTGGTGTGGCAATATTTCACTTGAGACATTGAGCGGGAAGGGTCCGCCCCGGCGGCGGGTGCCACCACTTTTTGGTTCGAGGCGATTTGGTCGAGGCATTGAGGAGATGGTCATGAGGAAGACCGTGGGCTTGCCCTGTGTGGCCGCGCGTGGCTGTTCAGTCGCGACGTTCGCGAGGGTGCTGGTTGCGATGGCGGCAATGGCCGCCGTGCCGGCGCATGCGGCGACGTACTACTGGGACGTGAACGGCTCCACCGCCGGGTTCGGCCAAACGGCCACTGGCACGAACGTGAGCCTGCTCAACGGCACGTGGGGCTCGAGCGCGTTCTGGAGCACGAGTTCGGCGGGCACGGCCACCACGGCGAACTCGACTACGACGACGTCTGACTCGATCAATTTTGGTACGTCGGCAATCAGGCTGCAGTCTGGTTCTTCGAGTACTGGCGCCATCGCCATTGGCGGTGGTGCGGTCAACGCCGGCAGCATCACCATCTACACCGACAACCGGGACTTCACGCTCAACACGGGCACGATCACGCTCGCGAATGGCGGCACGATCGGCTGGAACAACAATGGCGGCGGGTCGTGGTTCCGCATCAACTCCGTGATCGCGGGGTCTGGCACGGTGACGTGGGGCTTTGCGGGTGCGAGCAACAACATGCGGCTCAACACGGCGGCCACGTATACCGGCCCGACGGTCGTTGCGGGGGGCCAACTCGTGGCTGTCAACGCAAACGTTTTGCCGAACAACGGCGACATTTCGGTGACGGGAGGCACGTTGAACTTCAATGCCAACCAGGCGATCGGCGGAATCACCTGGTCGGGCGGCAGCATCACGGGGTCGGGTACAGTCACCATGAACAATGGTGGCAGCACCGGCGTGCGGATCTCCGGGACGAACCGTGATTTCACGCAGGACATCGTTCTCGCGTCGAGCAACATGGATTTCGGCGCTGCCGCCGGGCTGACGCTGACCTTGTCGGGCAACATTTCCGGGGCCCATGCCATCGACATCTATGACGGCGGCGCCGGCACGGTGATTTTGTCCGGTTCGAACTCGTTTACGGGTGAGCTCAACGTCGACACCGGCGACGTGCGGATCGGTAGTGCCAATGCGATGCCGTCTACTGCGGCGCTCCGGGTTGGCGCCAATGATTCCTTCCAGCTCAACGGCTTCAACGTCACGACGGGCACGCTCACGCTCGCAGGTGCGGAGGGCACGAACGGTGCGATCAACAACAACTCCGCCACCGGCGTGACGTTCACGCCCACCAACGGCACGACGCTCACGGGCAACTCCGACATCGGCGGCTCGGGCAACATCACGTTTGCCAATCCCATCCGGGGGTCTGGATTCGGGCTCACAAAGTTGGGTTCCGGCACGGTGACGCTGACTGGTGCGAGCACCTACACGGGTGCTACGACGGTCTCGAATGGAGTGCTCACGATCGGTACCGGCGGCTCCTTGAGCTCCAGTTCGCTGCTGAGTGTGGCCGACGGCGCGACGGTGAACTTCTCGCAGAACGCGGCCAACGCCTTCGGGGCCACCACGCAGTCGGGCACGTGGTCGATCGCCGGCACGCTGCGGGCGACGACCGCCCAGGCCAACACGCTGGTCGCCAACGTCGCGCTCACCAGCGGCACGATCGACAGCACGGGCGGCGCCCCGTCCAATTTCGGGGCGTTCTACGTCGACGGCAGGACGATCACGGCCAACGGCGCAGGCAACGTGATCAGTGGCAACGGCCGGGTAGGCATCAATGGCACGGTGACGCTCGCCACGCCGCTCGTCGGCGATGCACTCTCGGTCTCGGCGCAGCTCGGCTCGGGCCTCTCGGCCGGGAACGCAGGCGGCATCACCAAGACTGGCCTCGGCACGGTGACGTTTTCGGGTGCGAACACCTACGCGGGTGCCACGACGGTGAACGCGGGCATCCTGGCCCTGGGGGCGAGCGATCGGCTGTCGAACTCGACGGCGGTGACGGTCGCCGGCGGCGGACTGGACATGTCCACGTTCGCCGACACGGTGTCGAGCCTCACGATCACGAGCGGCTCGGTGTTCGGCTCGGGCACGCTGACGGCGTCGACCTATGCGTTGCAGGGTGGCAACGTGGTGGCGAATCTCGGTGCGGGCACGCTCACGGCGAGCACTGGCGCGACGACGCTGACCGGCTCCTCCGCGGCGGCGACCGTGAACGTCAACAGCGGCACGCTGGCCCTCGGGGCGGCGAATCGGCTGGTCGACACCGCGGCGGTGACGG
>CAIXGY010000218.1 GCA_903919035.1 uncultured Planctomycetaceae bacterium
CGCCCCCGCTTGGGTCGCGGCCGCGGCCACGGTCGTGGCGCTCGGGCCGGCGTGGCTGCGGGCCACGGTGCCGGCCGCGGCCGACGTGCTCCGGTCGACACTTGCCGGATCACAGCCGCCGGAACTCGCGGCACTCGTGCCCGCCGCGCTCGTCATGCCGACACTGGGGCTCGTGCTGGCCGCCGGTGCGGCCGCGCTCGCGGTGCGACTCGCGCTCGACGGCTTTGACTGGCAGCCCGGCCGCGCGGCCCCCGACCTCCGCCGCATCGATCCGGTCGCCGGACTCGCCCGGGTGTTTTCGATGCGGACGCTCGCAGCGTGCCTCGGCAATGCCGTCGGCGTCGCGACCCTCGTGACCGTCGGCGTGTGGGCGGCCACGCCGCTCGTCGGCGTCGCGGCGAGCGGAGCGGCGCTCGCGGATCCCGGAATCCTGGCCACGGCCGCATGGCGGCCGCTGATCTGGCTCGTGGGCGCCGCGGCCGCGGTGGCCGTCGTGCAGTGGGCGTGGGCCCGCCGCCGGTTCGAGGCATCGATCCGCATGACGCCGCAGGAGTTCGCCGACGAGTCGCGGGGCATGCAGGCCGATCCGCAGGTGCGGCTTCTGCAGCAGCGTCGCGCGGGGGCGACCGTCAGCCGGACGGAAGCCCGTCCACGGCCGGAATCCGGTAGCCGTAGCGATCGATGAACGGCCGCCAGCGGCGGGCGATCTCGGCCACGATCCGCGGATCGTGACGGTAATCGTTGGTGCGATACGCCTTCATCGACCGGGCGTGCTGCTCGATTGCCGGACGCACACGGGCGAAGTCGCCGAGGTCGAGTCGGTCGTAGGCCTCGCGGAGTCGGCTCACCGGATCGGCCACGAGATCCTCATAGCGAACCTCGTGGAGCGATCCCGCGGGCAGGTTCCCCCGGTCGCGCTCGAAGGCGGCGTACATCTGTTCGAAGGCCGCGAACACGTAGGCCTCGGCCTTCGAGCCGTCGTCAACCTGCATGGCCTGCACCTCGTGGAGCGACTTCCAGAGCCGCATCGTCGACGGGAAGACGACGAACGGATCGCGGACGACGTGGAGGAACCTCGCGCCGGGGAACATCTCGGCGAGCACCGCCGTGCGGGCGGTGTGTGGGGGGCTCTTGAGCACGGGCCGGCGCGGGTCGCCGACGGCGAGCCGCGCGAGGAACTGCCGCAGTGCCCGCTTCCACCGGTCGAGATCCGCCGCGGACAGCGTGGCCAGGTCGAGTGCGACCGGCTCGGCGGGGCTCGTCTGGGGAAACGCCATGCGTCGATAGGGCGACGGGGCGCCCATGTTCACCAGCGCGAACTCGTCCTCCTGCGGTCGATCCCACCCGGCGATCACGTCATCCATCGGCCGCTTGGCCGGAACCATCCAGGCCACCGCCGAGGAGACGACGCCTTCCGTGAGCAGGAAGTGGCCGGGCACGCAGCACTGCCAGGTGTTGGGGCAGCAGAACGAATCGTCGAGCATGAGCAGCTCGTGGAGGAGCGTCGTTCCGCTCCGCCAGTGGCCGATGATGAACAGCGGCGGCTGTGTGCGCGGCGGCGACTGCAGCTGGCGGCGGAAGCGGGCCTCGCACAGCCTTTCGCCGAGCGAGTTGAAGGCCGACGCGATGGTGACGGTCGCAACCTGGCCCCACTTGTGCGGCGCGATCGTCCAGTGATGCTCGTTGACGAGCGGGAGCCAGACGCGGAGCGGCATGCCGTGCCAGAATCGCGGGCTCCACCAGGGATAGGAGTGGAACCGGCGTTCGCCGGGCGGGGAGGATGGCGTCGTCTGCGACACGAGGGCTGGTTCCCGAACGGTCCGTCGTCCGCGGGTGCCGGCGGCCGACCGCAGGATCGTAGCGAATCTGCCGTCAGCGGGTGACGTCAGTCGCCGCCTCGGCCCGTCGTCCGTCGTCCGCGAACCGCCGCTGCGCCGGACCCGGAGGCCTGACCGCGTCGAGCGCCGCCGCCAGGCCCGTCGCGCCCGTCGCCCCGGTGGCCCGGAAGCGTTCCTGCCCCTCGGCATCGATGACGAGCAGCGTGGGGAAGGCGGTCACGCCGAACTCGCGGCAGGTCGCCGCGTCGCGATCGGCATCGACGAACACGCACACGAAGCGCCGCGAACGGGCCACGATGTCCCGATCGGCGAGCGGCCCCCGGGCGAGGGCGCCGCTCCAGTGGCACCACGAGGCCCCGAAGACCACGAACAGCGGCCGGCGTTCCGCGGCGGCGAGTCGGGCCGCCGCATCGTAGCCCTCGACGTATTCCGGTTCGGTCGCGGACGGACCGCTGCGGTCCGGGCTGATGGCGTCGGGTCGCGGGGTCGCGACCGACCACATGCCGCCGCCGGCGTCTCGCACCGGCTCGTCCCGCACGTCGCAGCCTGGGATCCAGCCGCACGCCAGGCAGAGAGTCGCCCACGTCGCGAGGCGACGGAGCCCTGATCGCCCCGATGATTGCCGGCCTTCATCCACGCGGTCGCCTCGCGGTTTTCGGTGGGCTTTGGTATTGGCGGACGCACCCGCGAGGCAACCCCGGTTGCCCGGATTCACCGCCACCCACGCCGACACCACCCGGCCCGGGGCCCTGGGCAAGCGCGGTCGAATCCGCTCCGCGAAGTTCGCCTGTCCCGGAGGGCCGGAGCCACCTACGGTTCAGGCTCTCCCGTCGCAGGAAGCCCGCACCGTGCTCCCGTTCGCAGAGCCCGCCGGCCGCCACGTCGCGATGTTCTGCGCCGCGCTGTTGGTCGCGAACGCCGGCTGCCGCCTCGTCTCGCGGCGCGGCCCGGTGCCGTCGGACCTGGCCGACGCGCGGCGGCTCTGCAACGAGGGGCTCGTGGCCGCCGATCGGGATGACCTCGCCCGCGCCGAATCGCTGCTGGCGCGGGCCGTCAAGAGCTGCCCCACCGACATCGATGCCCGGCGTCACTACGCCGACGTCTTGTGGAAGCGCGGCGAACGCACGGCGGCGGTTGGCCAGGTCGCCGCCGCGCTCGACCTTTCGCCGGCCGATCCCGGGCTGTGCGTCGAGGCCGGGCGGATGTATCTGGCGCTCGGACTCTTGAACGACGCCGAGCGCTTGGGGAGCGAGGCGGTGCGGCTGGCCCCGCGGTCGGCCGACTCGTGGCGGCTGCGGGGCAGGTGGCGATGGCCCGCGGCCAGTTCGCCGACGCCGTGGCCGACTTCCACCGCGGCCTGGCGATCGCCGGTGACGACCCCGACTTGCTGGCCGACACGGCCCGGGCCTACGTCGCGCTCGGCCGCCCGCGGCGGGCGCTGGCGACGCTGGCGATCCTCGCCGAGCAGGCCGGGGCCGCCGGGCCGCCGGCGGATCTCGTGGTGCTCGAGGCCCGGGCGCACGAGTCGCTCGGCCGCACGAGCGAGGCCGCCGACGCCTGGCGACGGGCCATCGCGACCGGCGCCGCCCCGCCCGAGGCGACGGCGAGACTCGCGGCCCTCGATGCCGCGGCCGGCACCGCCGAGGCTGCGCCACGACGCTGACACTGCTCGGATGTGAGTGGAGATTGTCCACGCGCCTGTCCCGGCGTCGGTGATGCCCGTGCCGTCTCGCTTGGACGTTCGCGAAGGGCGTCGTGCCCGTCGCTCACTCGATGCTGCCCTCGCTTCGCAATCCGTGCTGCGCTCGGCCAGCAACGCCGGCTCGACGGCACG
>CAIXGY010000219.1 GCA_903919035.1 uncultured Planctomycetaceae bacterium
CCTCGCGGGGCTGGCCTTGATCCCCTGGCTGTTCAGCTGGGTTGGCGTGGCCGCGCTGTTCGCCGGCATCTTCCTGTTTGGAACGCTCGCGATCACGATCGGCTACCACCGGCTGCTCGCCCACCGGAGCTTCCGCACGCCGAAGTGGTTCGAACGCACCCTGGCGACGCTCGCGATGTGCGCCGGCCAGGAGACGCCCGCGCGGTGGGTCGCCTGGCACCGCGTCCACCATCTTCACTCGGATCACCGTGAGGACCCCCACACGCCCTTCGTGAGCTTTCTCTGGTCGCACGTGAACTGGCTGGTCTATGAGAATCGAGGCAACCTGCGGACCTTCGCCCTCTTCGACCGCTACGCGCGTGACATCCTCCGCGATCCCTACTACCTCTGGATTGAGCGGATCCCGCTGGCGTCCGCCGTGGCGTTCGTGGGCCACGCGCTGCTCATCGGCCTCGTCGGTGGCGCCGCGTTCATCATGGCCTACGGCCCGACGACCGAGGCCCTGCGGCTCACGCTGTCGCTGCTCGTATGGGGCGTGATCCTCCGCACGGTGTGCGTCTGGCACATCACGTGGTCGGTGAACTCGCTCACCCACCTCTTCGGCTACCGTAACTTCGACACGCCCGACAACAGCCGCAACAACTGGCTGGTGGCGTTGATCACGTCCGGCGAGGGCTGGCACAACAACCACCATGCCGACCCGGCCAGCGCCTCCGTGCAGGTGCGGTGGTGGGAGTTCGACATCAACTTCGCGATCATCCGGCTCTTCGAGCGGATCGGGTTGGCTTCGCACGTCGTCCAGCCCCGACATGTCCGCGAGCGGATCCGGGATCGGGCCGCCGACGGGCGGTAGCAGCCGGGCGATTCCTCTCGGAGCGGGTCCCGCGACGTGGAGCGCATCGTCCGCGGGCGGGTACACTGACCGGATTGTTCTTGGGGCACGCCGCCACGGGCCACGCATGAACCCCTCGCCGGCCGACGCCGACCCACGGCTCTGGAACGAAGACCTGGCCCCCGTGCCGGCCGAGCGGCGGACGTGGTCGTGGGGGCACATCGCCGCCCTCTGGGTCGGCATGGCGGTGTGCATCACCACCTACACCCTCGCGGCCAGCCTCATCCGCCAGGGCATGAACTGGTGGCAGGCCACGCTCACGATCCTGCTCGGCAACCTGATCGTGCTCGTGCCGATGACGCTCAACGCCCATCCCGGCACGGCCTACGGGATCCCGTTTCCCGTGCTTCTGCGGGCGCCCTTCGGCGTGTTCGGCTCCAACATCCCGGCCCTCATGCGGGGCCTCGTGGCCTGCGGGTGGTTCGGCATCCAAACCTGGGTCGGAGGTGCGGCGATCCACGCGACGGCGGCGGTCATGCTCGGCTTCGATCCCGCCGCGGCACGGCCGCTGCCCGTGCTCGGCATCTCGGCCGGCGAGTTTCTCTGCTTCATGATCTTCTGGGCCATGAACGTGTGGTTCATCGTCCGCGGCATGGACTCGATCAAGTGGCTCGAGGCCCTCTCGGCCCCGTTCCTGCTCGTGGTGGGGGTCGCGCTGGTGGCCTGGGCCTGGCAGGCGGCGCGGGGGTTCGGGCCGATCTTCGCACAGCCCTCCGCCTTGACGTCGGCCGCCGAATTCTGGCCCGTCTTCGGTGCCGGCCTCACGGCGATGATCGGCTACTGGGCCACGCTCTCCCTCAACATTCCCGACTTCTCCCGGTTCGCCCGCTCGCAGCGCGACCAGATGGTCGGCCAAGCCCTGGGCCTGCCCACGACGATGACCTTCTATTCGTTCATCGGCATCGTGGTGACGAGCGCGACGGCCGTGATCTTCGGGGAGGCGATCTGGGATCCGGTGCAGGTGATCGCGCGGTTCGGGCTGCCCTGGCTCTCGGCGCTCGCGCTCGTCACCCTGGCCGTGGCCACGCTTTCCACCAACATCGCGGCCAACGTCGTCTCCCCGGCCAACGACTTCGCCAACCTCGCACCCCGCCTGGTCTCCTTCCGCACCGGCGGCCTCATCACGGCCGTGATCGGCGTGCTGATGATGCCCTGGAAACTCTACCGGGATCCGACCGGTTACGTCTTCACCTGGCTCATCGGCTACAGCGCCCTGCTGGGGCCGATCGCGGGCATCATGATCGCCGACTATTTCCTCTGGCGGCGGACCAGGCTCGACGTCGACGACCTCTACCGGCGCGACGGCCGCTACCGCTACACCGGCGGCTTCAGCATCGTCGGCTTCGCGGCCCTGACGCTCGCCGTCCTGCCCAATCTCCCGGGCTTTCTCGTGCGGATCGGCGCGGCCGACGCATCGGCCTTCCCCGCCTGGCTCGTCGCGGGGTACGACTACGCCTGGTTCGTGGGCTTCGCCCTCGGATTCCTGCTCTACTCGGTGCTCCGTCCTCCGTTCCCGAACCGGTGAGGTGCCCATGAGCACGGCCACGCAGTCGACCCCCGCCCTGCCCCCCTGCGACCACCGGCCGCGGCCCTACTCCGGCCCGACGAAGGACGATGTCCTCGCGCTCCGCCGGCAGTTCGTCAACCCTGCAATCTTCACCTACTACAAGACGCCCCTCATGATCGTCGAGGGGCACATGCAGTATCTCTTCGACGAGACCGGACGCCGCTACCTCGACGGGTTCGGCGGCATCGTCACGGTGAGCGTCGGGCACTGCCACCCGCGGATCGTGGCGGCCGTGAACAGACAGAACGAAATCCTGCAGCACACGACGACCATCTACCTGAATCCCTGCATCGCCGAATACGCCCGCGATCTCGCCGCGCGGATGCCGGGCAACCTGAAGGTCTGCTACTTCACGAACTCGGGCTCCGAGGCGAACGACCTGGCGATCCTCATGGCCCGGGCGTTCACGGGCAACTTCGACGTGCTCGCGCTCCGCAACGGCTACCACGGCGGCAGCATGCAGACCATGGGGCTCACGAGCCATCACACCTGGAAGTTCAACGTCCCCCACTCGTTCGGCGTCCACCATGCACTGTGTCCGGATCGCTACCGCGGCCCCTGGGGCTACGACGATCCCGCTGCGGGCGCGAAGTACGCCGGCGACGTGCAGAACCTCATCCAGTTCGGCACCCCGGGCAAGGTGGCGGCATTCATCGCCGAGAGCATCCAGGGCGTGGGCGGCGCGGTCGTGTTGCCCGACGGCTACCTGCAGGCGGCCTACGAGCACGTCCGCGGGGCGGGAGGCCTGTGCATCGCCGACGAGGTGCAATCGGGCTTCACTCGCACCGGTTCGCACTGGTGGGGCTTCGAGACCCAGGGCGTGATCCCCGACATCGTCACCATGGCCAAGGGCATCGGCAACGGGGTGGCGCTCGGCGCCGTGGTCACCACGCCGCAGATCGCGCAGGCGCTCGCCCAGCGGATCCACTTCAACACCTTCGGCGGCAATCCGGTCGCCTGCACGCAGGGCCGCGCCGTGCTGGAGGCGATCGACGCCGATGGAATCCAGGCCAATGCCGCACGGGTGGGCGGCCGCATCAAGGCCGGCCTCGAGCGATTGGCGGACGTACACGCACTCATCGGTGATGTCCGTGGGATCGGCCTCATGCTCGGGGTGGAACTCGTCAAGGATCGCGGCACCAAGGAACCCGCCCGCGAGGAATGCGCCAGGGTCTTCGAGACCTGCCGCGACCTCGGCTTGCTCATCGGCAAGGGCGGCTTGTGGGGCAATGTCCTGCGGATCAAACCGCCGATGTGCCTCACCGAAGCCGACGCCGACTTCCTGCTCGCCGTCCTCGACGAGGCGCTCCGCCGGGCGTGACGCCACCGGACTGGCGACGGCAGACGTGATCCACCGTCTGCTACGGCAACTCCCGAATGAACACGTTCCTCACGTGCATCCGGCCGCCGTGCGTCTGGATCTGGATGGGGCCGCGCTCCGGGAGCGGCCGGCCCTTCTCGAAATAGTTCGCCAGCGGGCAGTCCTCGACGACCACGTCGCCATTCAATTCGACCGTCACGCGGTCACCCTGCATCGTGATCCGCGAGGTGTTCCACTCACCGATCGGCTTGTCGGCCTTCACGGCCGGAAAGCGGCCGGGAGAGTCGTTCGGGTTGTTCCATAAGCCGCCGGAACCCTTCTGACAGCCGTGCTTGAAGTCACGCTCGCACGCCGGATCCCAGATCTGCACCTGCGGGTTCCCCCGCAGGTAGATGCCGCTGTCGCCACAGGGATCGACGAGTTTCCAGTCGACGAGCAGCTCGAAATCGCCATAGTCACGTGACGTCGAGAGAAACACGCCGCGTCCGTCGTTCACGATCACGCCGTCCTTGGCCGTCCAGTGCTCCGCCAGATCGGCGTTCCACATCCGCTGCCGCGTGGCCCGTTCGGACTCCGAACCGGCCGCCTCCAGACGCGGGTCGATGTGCGGGCGGCCCCGCCAGCCCGACAGATCCGTGCCGTTGAACAGCGACACGAAACCCGGCGGCGGCGACTCGGCCTGCAAGGGCCCCGACGCGACGCATGCCGCAACGAACCCGACCACGATCCGCCGCATGGCCCCCTCCCGTCGCCACGATCCGCCGGCGCTCACCCGCGGTGCAGGACGAATCCCTCGATCGCCTCGTACTCGGGCAGCCCGAGTTTGTCGTAGAGCCGGGCGGTGTCACGATTGCGATCCTCGGCCCGCTGCCAGAACTCCCGCGGATCGGTCGATCCGGGGAAGACCGCACTGTCCTTCTGGCTCTCGTGCTTGAAGATGGCCAGCCGCTTCCGCTCCACCTCATGAGGCGAGAGTGGCACGGCCATCTCGATCTCGTGGGGCTCCCACTCCTGCCACGCGCCGCGGTAGAGCCAGAGCTCGCAGTCGCGGGCCCAGTCGCGGTCGGCGAGCTGCTCGAGGGCCGCCAAGATCACGGCCAGGCAGACCCGGTGGGTTCCGTGCGGATCCGAGAGATCGCCCGCCGCGTAGATCTGGTGAGGTCTCACCTGCTCGAGAAGCCGGGCGGTGATGGCGACGTCGTCGGGCCCGAGCGGCTTCTTCCGCACGCGGCCAGTCTCGTAGAACGGCAGATCGAGGAAGTGGATGCGTTCGGGCTTCACGCCGGAATAGCGGGCGGCCGCGCGGGCTTCGGTCCGCCGGATGAGGCCCTTCACGGCCTGCAGTTCGGGGATATCCACCGCTCCACCGGACTTCGTCCGCAGGAACCCGCGGATCTTGTCGGCGATCTCGCCTGCGGAATGCTCCCCGGGCGACAGGATCGTGCCGACGTCGAAGACCCTGCAGAACTCCTCGACGAAATCCACGTGACGGTCGGCCGACTCGTCCCAGACGGCGATACTGCCGCTCGTCTGGTAGGCCACGTGCACGTCGTGCCCCTGCTCGCAGAGACGGATGAACGTCCCGCCCATGCTGATCACGTCGTCATCGGGATGCGGGCTGAAGACGACGATCCGCTTGGGATGTTCCTGCGACCGCGGCGTGGCCCCCTTTCCCGCCGCAGCCAGGCTCCGGATCTTCCGGGGCGTGCCGGGCTTGCCGGCCGGCCAGCCGGTGATGGTGTCCTGCATGGCCTTGAAGACCTCGATGTTGAGGTCATAGGCCCGACCCCGCGCCGACAGGAGATCCTGGAGACCGTGTTCGTTGTAGTCCTCGTCGGTGAGCTTGAGGATCGGCTTGCCCACCGTGAAGGCCAGCCAGATCACCGCCTTGCGGGTGAGTGCATCGGACCATTCGAGCCCCAGCGCCTCCAGCGGTCCCACGAGCCACGGCGCCTCGAAGCGCGTGAGTCGGGCCGCCGCGGCCTGATCGAGCACGAACCGGGCGTCGGCATGATGCTGCAGCGCGCTGGCCGACACCTGGCTGCACATGGCCTCCTCGACCGCCTTGCGGACGATCGGCGCCTTGTGCTCACCGAACGCGAGCAGCACGACCTTTCGCGCGTCGAGAATCGACCCCACGCCCATCGTGATCGCCTGCCGGGGCACGTTCCATTCGCCGAAAAAGTCGGCTGCGGCGTCGGCTCGCGTCACGCTGTCGAGCGTGATGAGACGTGTCCGGCTTTCCGACGTGCTGCCGGGCTCGTTGAATCCGATATGGCCCGTGCGGCCGATGCCGAGGACCTGTAGATCGATCCCGCCGGCGGCGCGAATCGCCTCCTCGTAGGCGACGCAGGCCTCGAGTACCCGCGCCCGCGGCAGCGTGCCATCGGGAATGTGGATCGCCGCGGTCGGGATGTCGACGTGATCGAAGAGGTGCTCCCGCATGAAGCGGTGGTAGCTCTGCAACGCGTCGGGCTGCATGGGCCAGTATTCGTCGAGATTGAACGTGACGACCGTCTTGAACGACACGCCCTCCTCGCGGTGGAGCCGGACGAGTTCGTCGTACACGCCCACGGGCGTGCTCCCCGTCGCCAGCCCGAGCACGGTCTGCTTGCCGGCCAGGGCCCGCGACGTCACGAGATCGGCGATCTCGCGGGCCACGGCCCGACTCGCGTCGACGGGCTGGTCGTAGACCGTGACCGGCAGCCGCTCGACCGTGGTGACGAAGGGCAGCGGGCCTGTGTAGATCGGGGCGGAGGGTGCCACGACGGCGGTGGGCTTTTCAGCCATGTTGTTCTGCTCCCCGGGCGACGTCGGATGATACCAATCGGCGTCGGGTACGGCCCAGCCGGATGCCTCCCGCCGTCACGCTCGCCGCCAAACACCTTCGATGCCCCGTGCTGCCCGGTCGGATCGCCCGGGCCGGGCGGCCGGCCTACCGCTCGACCGCCAGCCGATGGGCGATCTCCGGAAACGCCTCGCTGTGGGCGTGGCCGGACGGGGAGCGGATCCCCGTCCAGGAAAGCAGGCCGCGACGCAGGGAACGAAACGGCACGGCCACGAGCCGATGCAGGCGGATCCAAACCGGACGCACGCGGTCCAGGTCGGCCGCCGCCTGGGGCACCTGGTCGGGCCGCAGACGGATCCGGTGTTTGAGCAGGTGGTATTCGTCGCACCGCTGCAGCAAGCGCAGCAGGGGACGCCACAGGGCTGCCGCGAGCGTCCGAGGCGGCGGTCCCCACGAAATCTGGAAATCGATGAGGTGGGGTCTGCCCGCGTCGTCCACGAGGATGTTTTCCCGCTTGTGGAGATCCACATGCGCGATGCCGCGGCGGTGCACGTCGGCGAGGATGGCTGCCAGCCGCGGAAAAAAGTCGGCGTCGACCCGCTCGTCGGCAGCAAGCGCGTGGCCGGCGATGAAGGTCCGCGCGACGGCGTTGGGCAGCACGCGGCCTGCGGCGCGAACCGCCCCCAGCCCCGGCGGCACACCGGCCACGCCCCGCAGCCGCTCCATGAACCAGTGCTCTCGGGCGGCGAGCGCGCGACCCAACCACCCCAGCGGCACGACTAGCGCGGCAGCCTCGCGGTTGAACTTGCAGATGGCCCGTCGCGTCGGGGACGCATAGATGGCCGTGGCCGCCCACGAGTCATGCTTGAAGATCTCCTGCCGCTCGAACCGCTCGCCGTCGATCTCGACCGTCTGCGGCGGATCGCGCCGGCCGAGGGCACGCAGCACCGCGGGCCGCGGCCTGGAGACGTTCGAATGGGATTTCATCGAGGGTGATCCTGCGGGCGACGACGCACCGATCGGGCAGGGAAAACGTCGGCATCGGGGCCGGCGGGAGGCGTCCACGTGCCCGCGCGGCGGCAGGGCTTGCCCAAGGCCCGCAGCCTGCGGCAAGGCAGGCGTCGACCGGGTACCATGCGGAACATGGATGTGCGCCTGCGAATCTGGTGTGCAGTGGCTGCGGTGGCGGTGCTCGCCGCCCGCGGGGCGGCGGCCGAGGGTCCGCTGCGGGTCGGCATGGAGCTGTCGTATCCCCCGTTCGAAATGACCGACACGCAGGGCCGACCCACCGGCGTGAGCGTGCGGCTCGCCGAGGCCCTGGGCCGCCATCTCGGCCGCCCCGTCGTGATCGAGAACGTCGCCTTCGACGGACTCATCCCTGCGCTCAAGACGGGCCGGGTCGATTGCATCATCTCGTCGATGACGGCGACTCCCGAGCGTGCGAAGTCGATTGCATTCTCCGAACCGTATCTGCGCACCGGCCTGTCACTGCTCACGGCGGCCCGATCACCGGTCCGCTCGGCGGCCGACCTCGATGCCGCCGGTCGGGTGGTGGCCGTCAAGAAGGGCACGACGGGACATCAGTGGGCGGTGGCAAACCTCTCGCGGGCCAGGATCCTCGTGCTCGACAGGGAAGCGGCGGCGGTGCTCGAGGTCTCGCAGGGCAAGGCCGACGCGTTCATCTACGACGCGCTCTCCGTCTACCGTCACCACGCCCGCCACCCCGATTCGACGCGGGCGATTCTCGAGCCGTTCCGCGAGGAAACCTGGGCGGTGGGACTGCGGCGCGGGGACGACGATTTGCGGCGGCGCGTGAACGAGTTCCTCGCGGCGTTCCGCGCAGACGGCGGCTTCGACCGCTTGGGCGACGAGTTTCTCGCCTCCGAAAAGGCGGCGTTCCGCGCGCAGGGCGTGCCGTTCGTGTTCTGACTGTACGGCTGCCGGGGCATCCATGCCCCCGGCAGCCTTGCCGGCCATCCGGCCGGAGGTGAGCGACGCCTCCAGCGTCGCGATCAAACGGCGCACCGCCGCCGCATCGCCGCCACGGGCATCCATGCCCCCGGCAGCCTTGCCGGCCATCCGGCGCGGGAAATGCCCGTACATCGCCCCGCACGATGAAGGAAGGATCGGGGCTGACCAGCCCCTCGAGACGGCGTAGACGGCGAGCGCAGGCACGAAGCCGGAGCGCTGCCGTCTCCGAGCGAGCAAAGCTCAGGATGAGCGCAGCGAGCGTCCGGTGAGAGGGTGTGGGCAGCCCCGAGCCGGTTGGGCACGAAGACGAGCTGCGAACCGGCCAAGCCTCCGGCGACGCGATCGTGCTCCACGACTGGCAGCCCGCCCATGCTCCGGGCGGGCCGTGTGTCGAGATGGCCCGCCGGTACAATCCCGCCATGGCTCGCTGGCTCGCCCATCTCGTCGTCATCACGCTCTTCGTCGCGGGCATCGCGGCGGCCTGCACGCGAGTCCATCCCGACTGGAACTGGTCGGGCATCTGGGACTACCGACAGAAGTTCGTGCAGGGCTGGGTCACGACCGTGGGCATCAGCCTGGCGGCCCTCGTCTTCGCGATGCTCGTGGGCCTCGTGGTCGCGGTCATGCTGCGGTCGCGGATGGCCCTCGTCGAAGCCGTCGGCCGGGTCTACGTCGAAGCGATCCGCGGAACCCCGCTGCTCGTGCAATTGCTCATCGGGTTCTACGTGGTCGCCAGCGCCGTCGGACTTGAAAACCGCTATGTCGTCGGCGTGCTCGTGCTGGCGCTCTTCGCCGGAGCCTACATGGCCGAGATCTTCCGTGGCGGCCTCGACGCGATTCCCGCCGCACAACTCGACAGCGCCCGGGCGATCGGGCTCACACCAGCCCAGGCGTTCCGCCTCGTGGTCCTGCCACAAGCCGTGCGGATCGTGCTGCCCTCCATAGCCGGGCAACTCGTGTCGCTCATCAAAGACTCGTCGCTGCTCTCGGTGATCGCGATCTCGGAGTTCACGCTGGCTGCCCAGGAAGTGAATGCGTTCACGTTCTCGACGCTGGAAAGCTACCTCCCTCTGGCCGCCGGCTACCTGCTCCTGACGCTGCCGCTGGCGACCCTGTCGCGGTGGCTCGAGCGCCGCTTCCGCTACGAGGCCGCATGAGGCTCGTCATTCACGCGCTCGCCCGCCGCTTCGCCGGCCGTGACGGTCGCCCCGCGACGACGGTGCTCGACGGCCTCGAACTCACGACGGGCGACATCGCCGCACTCGTGCTCGTGGGACCGTCCGGCGGAGGCAAGTCGACACTCCTGCGGGTGCTCGCTGGACTCGACGTGCCCGAGGCGGGCAGCGTGGCCTTCGACGGCGCGACCCTGCCGCGGGATGCGGCCGGACTGCGGGCATATCGCCGGACCGTGGGCACGGTCTTCCAGGCGTTCAACCTGTTTCCCCACCTCACCGCGCTGGAGAACCTGCTGCTGCCGCTCGTGCACGTGCACGGCCTCGACCGGACGGCCGCCCTGGAGCGGGTTCGCGGACCGCTCGACCGCTTCGGACTGACGGCCCACGCCCACAAGCGGCCCGCGGAACTCTCCGGCGGACAGAAGCAGCGGATCGCCATCCTGAGGGCGCTCGTCGTGCGGCCGCGCCGGCTATTTCTCGACGAGCCGACCTCGGCTCTCGACCCCGAGATGACCGGCGAGGTGCTCGAGATGATCGCCGAACTGCGGGTGGCGGGCACGCAATTCGTCCTGGTGACGCACGAGATGGCATTCGCCCGCCGCGTGGCCGACGAGATCGCCTTCGTGGCCGACGGCCGTATCCTGGCCCACGGCGCGACTGCGACCTTCTTCGACGATCAAGCCGACCCGCGGGTTCGCCGCTTCCTGGAGACATCGCAGCACCATGCCTGACCCTGCCACGACACCCGCCATGGCGGCCTTCATCGGCGCGCTGGCCGCCGACGCTCTCGCGATGCCCGTGCACTGGTATTACGACACGGCCGCGCTCGACCGCGACTACCCAGACCTCACGGCCGACCGCTTCGTCGTCCCACGGAATCCCCATGCCGACAGCATCCTCTGGCGGTCGCAGTGGACGCCTCCGGGCCCCGAGTTCGACATTCTCCGGGAGCAGGCCGTCTTCTGGGGGCGTCGCGGCGTCCACTACCACCAGTTTCTCGAGGCGGGGGAAAACACCCTGAACTTCCGGCTCGCGGTCGAGTTGCATCGGCTGCTCGCCCGCGACCGGGACCACGATCCCGAACGGTGGCTCGACCACTACGTCGCCTTCATGCTCGAGCCCGGCCGACATCGCGACACCTACGTGGAGGAGTACCATCGCCACTTCTTCACGAACCTCGGCGCGGGCCGGAAGCCGATCAACTCCGGCGTCCGCGACGTCCACATCGGCGGGCTCGTGCCGGTTGCGGCGCTGGTGGCCGCCCTCGGCCCTCGGCATCCCGACCTGCGACGCATCGTCCGCGTTCACGTCGGTCTCACCCACAAGGACGACGAGGTGCTCGCGGCGGCCGACGCCTTCGTGCGGATGCTCGTGCGGCTCACCCGCGAGGATCGACGGCCCGAAGACGTGCGGGCCGTGATCCTCGAGGAGGGCCGCGACTGGATCTCCGAGGCCAAGGTGCGCGCCTGGGGCCGTGCCGCCGACGCGGGTCCTGCGGCCTGCCCCGACCGGGCCGTTGTCGGCACGATCCTGAGCCCGGCCTGTTACATCCCCGACGCATTTCCCGCGGCGCTGTATCTGGCGTGGCGGCACGCGGGCGACGTCGCGGCCGGTGTGCTCGCCAACGCTCGATGCGGCGGCGACAACTGTCACCGGGGGGCCGTCGTCGGGGCCCTGCTCGGGGCGACCTCGCCGATGCCGCCGCCGTTGTCGGCAGGGCTTCGCGCGATGCATCTCATCGCTCGTGGCGAAGCCTGACGGCTGAATCGGCCGTCTCGTTCGCGGTGGCGGGCCCGACACTCCCGGTGCTGGAGTCCCGGGCGAGGGCGGGTAGGATCGAAGATTCCAGGTTTCGCCCCCGGGCATCCAAGGCCACCCATGCACCCCCTCTCGACCGCGGCCGAGTCGGCAACCGCCCCGTTCGCCGAGTTCGCGCAGCCGCTCGTCCCCACGCGGACCACGCTCCTGACCGCCGACCCGACGGCGGCCGACCCGGTCACCGCGAAGCGGGCCGAGCTGCGCCATTACTTTCATCAGACCAGCGAACTCTACGACCGGCTCTTCGCGCTGATCCGCGACGATGCCTCCTATTACGAACGCCACGAACCGCTGCGGCACCCGCTGATCTTCTACTTCGCGCACCCCGCGGTCTTCTACGTCAACAAGCTCACGGCCGGCCGCCTCATCCCGGCGCGGATCGATCCGGTGCTCGAGGCCATGATGGCCGTGGGCGTCGACGAGATGTCGTGGGACGACCTCAACACGGCCCACTACGACTGGCCCTCGGTGACCACGGTCCGCCGCTACCGCGCCGCGGTGCGGCAGCTCGTCGATGGATTCATCCAGTCGATGCCACTGGAACTGCCGATCGGCTGGAACTCGCCGGCGTGGGTGATCCTCATGGGGATCGAGCACGAGCGGATCCACCTGGAGACGTCGAGCGTGATCATGCGGCAGATGCCGCTCGACGATCTGCGGCGCGGCGCCGAGCTATCGGCCGAGGAGCGCCGTCTGTGGGGCACCTGCCCGGATCGCGGCCGGCCGCCCGCCAACGACTGGGTGGCCGTCGGTCCCCGGACCATCCACCTCGGCAAGCGCGGCGACGACCACACCTACGGCTGGGACAACGAATACGGCGTCGAGGAGGCGACCCTGCCGGGATTCCGGGCCGGGAGGCGACTCGTCTCGAACGCCGAGTACCTCGAGTTCGTCGCCGACGGCGGCTATCGCGAGGAGCGCTGGTGGACCGAGGAGGGCCGCGGCTGGCTCCACTACACGCGGGCCGAGCACCCGAGGTTCTGGCTGCGGCAGGGGGCCGGGTATCGCCAGCGGAACCTGCTCGACGAGACCGAGCTGCCGCTCGACTGGCCGGTGGAGGTCAACTGCCTGGAGGCTCAAGCCTATTGCGCGTGGCTCGCGGATCGCACCGGCGAGAACGTGCTGCTGCCCACCGAGGCCCACTGGCAGGCCCTGCGGGAACTCGTGCCCGGCGACCAGCCGACCTGGCCGCGGGCGCCCGGCAACATCAACCTCGAGCACTTCGCGTCAAGCTGCCCGGTCGACGCCTTTCCGCAGGGAGAGTTCTGCGACATCGTCGGCAATGTCTGGCAGTGGACGCGGACGCCCATCATGCCCTTCAAGGGCTTCGAGGTGCATCCGCTCTACGACGACTTCTCGGTGCCCACGTTCGACGGCCGCCACAACCTCATGAAGGGAGGCTCGTGGATCTCGACGGGCAACGAGGCGCTGGCCAGCGCCCGCTATGCCTTCCGCCGCCACTTCTTCCAACACGCGGGGTTTCGCACGATCATCGAGGAGCCGGGCAACGAGGCCGCGACGGCCGGTGCCCGCCTCTACGAGACCGACCAGCTCGTCACACAATACCTCGATTTCCACTACTGGGACGCCGCCTCCGGCTCGGGGATGGCGGCGCCGCTCGGCGTGCCGAACTTCCCCCGCGCCTGCGTCGAGGCGACCATGCCGTGGGTGCCGGCGGACCGCCGTCGGCGCTGCCTGGACGTCGGCTGTGCGGTGGGCCGGTCGGCGTTCGAGTTCGCGCGACACTTCGAGCATGTCGATGCGATCGACTTCTCGGCCCGCTTCATCCAGTCGGGCGTCCGCCTGCAGCAGGGCGACGAGGTCCTCTACGAAATCCCCGTCGAGGGTGAACTCACCGTCTCCAGGGGCGTGGCACTCGACCGCATCGGCCTGGCAGCCGACGGGGCCAAGGTGCTGTTCATGCAGGGCGACGCCTGCAACCTGAAGGCGATTTTCACCGACTACGACCTCGTCTTCGCCGGCAACCTGATCGACCGGCTCTACGATCCCGGGCTGTTCCTGGCGGAGATCCACCGCCGGATCCTGCCCGGCGGCCTGCTCGTGATCACGTCGCCCTACACCTGGCTCGAGGAGTACACGCCGCCGGCGAAATGGATCGGCGGCCGCCGGGAGCACGGCGAGCCGCTGTCGACCCGCGCCGGTCTCGCGCGGGCCCTCGCCGACACCTTCGCGCTCGTGCACGTGCAGGACGTCCCGTTCGTGATCCGCGAGACGGCCCGCAAGCACCAGCACACGATCGCCGAGATGACCGTCTGGCGCCGCGGCGACGGCTGACACGCCGCCGCCCGGGTTCACCAGGCCGCGTCGAGCACGGCGCGAAGTTCCGGCTCCGTGAGCGTCACCGGGTTGCCGCGCATGCTCGCTCCCCCGGAGTTGGCGGCCAGCCAGCCGACGCGGGCGGCGGACAGACCGACGTCGCGGAGCCGCCGCGGCGTTCCCGCGACGTCGCACAACGCCGCCACTCGCGCGATGAAGGCGTCGGCGGCGTCATCGTCGCGGTTCGACGCCGCTGGATCGACGGCCCGCTCGAGCGCGGCGAGATCCGGCCCGACGGCCGGGCGGTTGACGTGCAACGCGATCGGCAACATGAGGGCGCAGGCCACGCCGTGCGACGTCCCGCATTCGATGCCCAGGGCTGCCGCCACGCCGTGGGCCATGCCGAGCCCGGCGTTGGTCAACGCGACGCCCGAGACGAGCGCCGCATGGCTCATGGCGATGCGGGCGTCGGCGTCGACCGGCACGGCGAGCGCCCGCGGCAGGGCGGCGAGCGCCCGCGGCAGGGCCTCGAGTACCAGGGCCCGGGGCCACGGGCGACGAAACCGGCAGATGAACGACTCGACAAGTTGCGTGATGCAGTCGAGTCCGGAGGCCGCGGTCGTGGCGTGGTCGCAGGTTGCCGTGAGCGCGGGATCCACGATCGCGGCGCTGGGCACCATGAGCGGGCTGCGGATGCTCTTCTTGAATCTTCGGCGCGGACACGAGATGACGGCGTTCCGGGTCGCCTCCGCGCCGGTGCCGGCGGTCGTGGGGATGGCCACGAGCGGCAGGGGTGGACGGTCGATCGGCAGGCAGCGGCCGACGCCCTCGAGATGATCGAGCACGGCGGCCTCCGGATCGTCGCCGATGGTGTTCGTCGCCAGTGCGGCGATCGCCTTCGCGAGGTCGAGCGTCGATCCGCCGCCCAGGGCCACGATCACCGCACGCTGCCGCCCGGCGGTGGGCAGGCCGGCCAGGCCCGCAGCCACGTCGTCCACGGTCGGCTCACCGTTGGATCGGGCGACGACCCGCACCGCCAAGCCGGCGGTGTCGAGCGCGGCCTCGAGCGTCCCGAGCCGGCCGTCCGCCGCGATGCTACGGCCTCCCACCACGAGCCAGGCCTCGGCGCCGAGTGTCGCCGCCACCGAGCCAGCCTCGGCGAGGCGGTCCGGGCCAAAGAGAATCCGCCTGGGGGTCACGAAGTCCCAGCACTCGGTGGCCGGAGTGCCGGCACTGCGATCGGCGTCTGATCCGATACTGGTGAACACGGCTGACTCCCCGCGCCTGTCGTCTGCTACGCTTCGACGTCGCAAGGATATCCTGCCCACCACACCCCGCGATGCCCGCCGTGCCGCGACTGCCCGACCCGCTCGCCATCCCGGTCTGCCCGACGCCGGTCAGCGGCGCGATTCGTCCCCCGGGATCGAAGAGCATCACCAACCGGGCGCTCGTGATCGCGGCCCTCGCCCGTGGCGAGAGCCGGCTGACGGGAGTCCTCGACAGCGACGACACCCGCGTGATGGTCGCCGGACTGTCCGCCCTCGGGATCGGCCTGACTCCGAACTGGTCGGCCGGGGAGATCCGGGTGACCGGATCCGGCGGATCGATCCCCGCGTCGACCGCGACGCTCGACTGCGCGGCCAGTGGCACGACGATGCGGTTTCTGTCCGCCGTCTGCGCGCTCGGCCGGGGCGTCTACCGACTCGACGGGACGGCGCGCATGCGGCAGCGGCCCATCGGCGACCTGATCGACGCACTCCGCGATCTCGGCATCGACGCGATCGCAGAGAGCCCCGGAGGCTGCCCGCCGGTCGAGATTCGCTCGGCGGGCCTCGTGGGTGGGCATGTGCGGATCCGGGGCGGCACGTCGAGCCAGTTCGCCAGTGGTCTCGCGATGACCGCGCCCTGCACGCCCTGCGGCCTGAAGATCGACTTCGAGGGTACGCTCGTGTCGGTGCCCTACCTGGCGATGACCCGCCGGGTGATGGAGTCATTCGGCGCCCGTTTCGAGGATGACTGTGACCGGGGATGGACGATCTCGGCCGGTGGCTACGCGGGACGCGACTACGCCGTCGAACCCGACGCCTCGGCCGCGAGTTACTTCGCCGCCGCGGCCGCCATCACCGGTGGCGAGATGCGCATCGACGGGCTGTCCCGCGGCAGCCTCCAGGGCGACGTGGCACTGTGCGACGCCCTCGAACGCATGGGCTGCACGGTGACCTGGCGGGACGTCCCCGACGGCGGGTCGGTGACCGTCTCTGGCCGCGCGAGCCGTGGCATCGACGTCGACATGAATGCGATCAGCGACACCGTCCCGACGCTCGCGGTCGTAGCCCTGTTCGCAGCCGGGCCGACGACGATCCGCAATGTGGCCCACATCCGCGACAAGGAAACCGACCGCATCGGTGACCTGGTGCGCGAACTGCGGCGGTTGGGCGGTGACGTCGACGAGCGAGCGGACGGGCTCACGATCCGGCCGGCACTCCTGCGGGGCGCGGATCTGGACACGTATGACGACCATCGCATGGCCATGAGTCTCGCGCTGGCGGGACTGGCCGTGCCGGGGGTGCGGATCCGCGACCCGGGATGCGTGGCGAAGACGTTCCCCGGCTACTGGCAGGCGTTGGGCGGAGCCATCGGTCGCGGCGACATCGTCAGGTGAATCGGGGCCCCGCGTCACCGCAGGTGGCCCGTTCGAGACGGTCGTTCGCACGGGCCAGCAATTCGTCCGCGCGGTCCTCGGTCGAAGGTCCGCTTCCAACCGCCGGATCCCGGGCCGTGAACCCCCCGCCGCAGTGCTGGCAATACACCCTCCGGCCCAGCAGATTCACGCGTATTCTCACCGGTCGGCCGCAGACCGGGCAGACCTGATTGAAGAAGACGTCGGCGTTGAATATCGGCTCTGACATCGATGTGCTCCGGAAGCCCGGGATACGTCACGGGCTCCAACCCATCGTCACGAACGGTCGAAGTGTACGGGTGTCGGCCGGCGGCGGCAAATCACCGTCGCAAGATCGGCCGCCGAGGCGAGTTCGTCGGCCCTGGCGCGGCCGCCGGCCGCCGCAGGCCACGCCCCCGGCAGACTCGGCTAGAATCGGGGCATCGGTGGCGGGGTGTGTTCAGCGCAACGCCGCTCGTCGGAGCAGATCACGGTCACGATCATGCTGCACAGGCCCTGGGTCGCCCCGCTGGTCATCGTCTTCTGGTGCGTCACCGGCGGCTGGCTGGTGGGCTCGAAGATTCTGCCGACGTTCCACGCCGGCGTGGCGCCCCGGCCCGCGGCGGTCGTCGGCGTCGGGAGCCGCCTCCTACCCGTCGGCTGGACCGTGCATTGGAACGGCAACCCTATCGGCTGGTCACTGACACAGTCCCGTCGCTCCGACGACGGGGGCATCACCGTCGACAACCGACTGCACTGCGATCGACTCCCGCTCGACGAGATTCTCACGGGCTGGGCGGGAAAGCTCGTCCGCCGCTCGCTTCCGCGCGGCCAATCAACGTCCCTCGACGCGGTCGGCCGCGTGATCATCGATGCCTCCGGCAAACTGCGGTCGTTCGCATCGACAGTGACGCTGCCGGGCAGTTCCGAGCAGGTGGTGCTCGACGGCATCGTGGAGGACGAGGGCGATGTCCGGGTCACCTTTCGGGCCGGGGAACTCCGGTACGAGACCACGCGAAAGATCCCCGAGCAGGTGATGATGGGCGATGAACTGTCGCCGCAGGCCACGCTCCCGGGCCTCTACGAGGGACGGCGGTGGACCGTGCCCGTGTACAGTCCGCTCCGACCGGGCCACGCCCCGCTCCAGATCCTCCATGCGGAGGTCGGCGGCGAGGAGACGATTTTCTGGGGCAACCGGCTGGTGAATGCCCGGGTCGTGACCTATCGGGAGGATCCCGGCAGCGCCCGCGGCGTCCGCTGCCGGCTGTGGGTCGACCGCTCGGGTCGCGTGTTGCGGCACGAGTCGTCGCTGCTGGGAGCGACCATGGAGTTCATTCGCCGCACCGACACCGAAGCGGAGCGGCTCGCGGGCGTCGCCGCCCTCCTGGACGCGGCCGGGCCGGCGACCGAGGAACGACCGGAGGTGAGACCGTGATCGAGTTCGCCCACGTGACCCGCACCTACGGCCCAAAGGTGGCCGTCTCCGACCTGACGCTCGCCATCCCGCGCGGCGAACTGTTCGCCCTGCTCGGCCCCAACGGGGCCGGCAAGACGACGACCATCCGCATGCTCGTGGGACTGCTCCAGCCCAGCCGGGGAACGATCCGCGTGTGTGACAACGACGTCGTCCGCGATCCGCGGGCGGCGCACCTGCACGTGGGGTACGTACCAGACGAGCCCTGCCTCTACGACAAACTCACGGGCCGCGAGTTCCTCTGGTTCATTGCCGACATGTTCGGCATGCCGCGGCGGCTCGCGGGGTCGCGGATCGACCGCGAGATCGAACACTTCGAACTCGCTGATTTCGCCGACGACCTGTGCGAGAGTTGCTCGCTGGGCATGAGACAGCGGCTGGTCTTCGCCGCCTCGCTCCTCCACGACCCCGACGTGCTCGTGCTCGACGAGCCGATGGTCGGCCTCGACCCCCGGAGCGTGAAGATCGTGAAGGATCTGCTCACGGAACGAACCCGCGAGGGCATGACGGTCTTCATGTCGACCCACACGCTCGCCATGGCCGAGGAACTGGCCGATCGGGTGGGCATCATGGTCCGCGGTCAACTCCGATTCCTGGGAACGGTGCCGGAGCTTCGCGAGCAGATGTCGCTCGAAGCCACGAGCCTGGAGCAGCTCTATCTCGAGCTCACGTCGCCCCGCCGTCGCGCTTCCGGGGATGCTCCATGACGCCGGTCGCCGGTGGTCGATCACCCCGCGAACGCGCCGCGCCGACCGCGACGCTTCTCACGGTCGAGGCCGAGTCGCGGCTCTTCTTGCGACTGCGGACGACGGTCGCCTGGCACACGCTCCGCGGCATGCTCGCCGGAGCCCGGCTGCGGCTCGGGCTGGTCGCGGTGTTGAGCGCGATGTTCTGGGTGTCGCTCTACGGCCTGTTCGGCGAGGCATTCGTCTTCCTGGAATCCCTCCACGCCGAGGTGGTGCCACTGCTGTTCAACACCTTTTTCTCGTCGCTGATGGTCATGCTCGTGTTCTCGGCGGGGATTCTGGTTTACAGCGGGCTGTTTTGTTCGCCGGAGTCACGACTGCTGCTCACGCTCCCCGCGCGTGCCGAGGCAGTCTTCGCGCACAAGTTCCAGGAGGCCCTCTGGTTTTCCTGCTGGGGATTCGTGCTGCTGGGCAGCCCGATGCTCGTGGCCTACGGCGCGATTCGAGACGCGGGCTGGCTCTACTTCGTGCTCGTCGTGCCGTTCATGGTGTCGTTCGCCGTGATTCCGGCGACGATCGGCGCGATCTGCTGCCTGGCGCTGGTCGCGTGGATGCCCAGGCTCAGGATTCACGCCTTCTCCGCCGCCGTTGCGGCGGTCTGCCTGGGCGGCCTGTGGCTGGGCTGGTCGTTCGTCGGCCGCTCACCGGCCGACCCGCTGTCACCGGCGTGGTTCGAGCGAACGTTCGCCCGCCTGGCGATCACGGAGCAGAAACTGCTGCCGAGTTGGTGGCTGTCGAGCGGGCTCATCGAAGCGGCTCTCGCCGGCGGCGAAGGGGATGAGTCCGGCACCGCCATCGCCGAGGCGATCAGGTTCCTCGCCCTCCTGCTGGCCAACGCGATGTTCCTCCAACTGCTCGCCGGCTGGCTGGCCCGCCGCGCCTACCGCCGCGGCTACAGCGAGTTGTGCGCCGAGGTGCCGGCGCGACGGCGGCGGCGGATGGCGCGGTTCGACCGGGCCCTGGCCGGAACCGGGCCCGGACTCGGTCGGCCGTTGCGGCTGCTGCTCGCCAAGGACCTGCAGATCTTCCGGCGCGACGCGTCGCAGTGGTCGCAATTCGTCATCTTTTTCGGGCTGCTGGGGTTCTATTTCCTCAACCTCCGCTCCTTTCACTACAACGCGGCCTACGCGTCGATGATCGGCTTCCTGAACGTCGCCGTGGTGGGTCTGATCTTGTCGACGTTCACCACGCGATTCGTCTACCCGATGATCAGCCTGGAGGGGCGGCGCTTCTGGATTCTGGGGCTGCTGCCGGTGCACCGCGACCAGATCGTCTGGTCGAAGTTCGTGTTTGCCTTCGTCAGCGGACTCGTCCCCTGCACGATCCTCGTGGCCTTGAGCGACTCGATGCTCGGGCTCCGCTGGCCGCTGGTCATCCAGCACGAGATCTGCTGCGTGGTGCTGTGCGCCGGGCTGGCCGGGATCGCAGTCGGGCTGGGGGCCAGGATGCCGGACCTCCGCGAGCCCTCGCCGGCAAAGATCTCGTCCGGCTTCGGAGGCACGCTGTGCCTCGTGATCAGTTCGCTGTTCATCATGGTCGTGGTGCTCGTGGCCGCGGTTCCCACCCACCTCGGCCTGCTGGCACGGGCGATCGGCCAGGGCGGAGATCCGGCGCGGCGACTGCTGGCCTGGACGGCCGGGCCCCAGGGCACTGCCGCGAGCGTCGCCCTCGTCATCGCCGCCGGGCTCGTAGCCACCTTTCTGCCGCTGCGGCTCGGACTGCTGGCTTTTCGCCGGCTGGAGCCATGACGCGGGGGCGGTTATGCCGACGGCGCGCCTGCGGTTTACCTGGAGGAGGCGTTCGTGGAGAATTCCGCCCCCCGTCATGTTTCGCCATCCCGCCATTCCCGTGACCGCAAGCCGCCGTCCCGGCGGCCTGCGCGTGGGGGCCGTGCAATATCTGAATTCCCGTCCCCTCGTGCATGGCTTGTCGGCCGTGGGGCTCGACGTCAGGTATGACCTCCCGAGCCGGCTCGCCGACCGGCTGGCGGACGGTGGCCTCGATGTGGCCTTGATCCCCGCAGTCGAGGTGTTTCGCGCCGCCGACTACCGGATCGTCTCCGATGCCTGCATTGGTTGTCGCGGCCCGGTGATGAGCGTGAAGCTCTTCTTCCGAACAGCGCCCGAGCGGGTCGCCACGTTGGCGGTTGACGAGGGCTCCCGAACGAGCGCCACGCTGGCCAGGATCCTGCTCGCCGAACGCCACGGGACGCATCCGCGGATCGAGACGCTGCCTATCGGGGCTGGCTTGGCGGACACGGCCGCCGACGCGGTGCTTCTGATCGGCGATCGGGCGATCGGCCCGGCCGGCGGCCCGCAGGGCGGCGGCTCCTTTCAACTCGTCTGGGACCTCGGAGACGAGTGGTGTCGGTGGACCGGACTGCCGTTCGTGTTCGCAGTCTGGGCGGCTCCCGCTCGGGTCGACGTCGCCGCCGTGGCTCCGCTGCTTTCGCGGGCCCGCGACTCTGGAGTGGCGAACCTCGCCTCCATCGCGGCGGCCGAAGCATCCGCACATGGGCTGACGCTACCCCAGTGCCTCGGCTACCTTCGCGACAACCTTCACTTTCATCTCGGCCCGATGGAGCACGAGGCCTTGCGGTTGTTTCGCGACAAGGCCGACGCGCTCGGATTAGCCTGCCGGCCGCAACGATCCGGGCCCAGGCCCATCGTCGTATCGGGGGGAGCCGCATGAGCGTGCGGTCCATTCTCGACGGCGTGATCGCCGGGAGACGGCTCTCGGCGGCCGACGCCGTGAGTCTCCTCGAGTCACGTGAGTTGGCTGCGATCGGTCGCGCGGCCGACGAGATCACGCGCCGGCTTCATCCCGAACCGTGGCGGACCTACAACATCGACCGCAACATCAACTACACGAACGTGTGTACGGCGGTCTGCGATTTTTGCGCCTTCTACCGTGGCCCGAAACATCCCGAGGGCTACGTTCTCGACCGTGACGTCCTGATGGCCAAGATCGCCGAGATGGTTGCCGTGGGGGGCGACCAGATTCTGCTCCAGGGCGGCCTTCATCCGTCGTTGACACTGGAGTGGTACGAGGACCTCCTCCGGGACATCAAGTCCCGGTTCCCGCAGGTCAATGTCCACGGCTTCTCGCCCCCTGAGATCCATCACCTCACGAAGGTTTCGAAGCGGTCGCTCCGCGAAGTGCTGGAGCGTCTGGGGTGGGCGGGCCTGGGGTCGCTGCCCGGCGGGGGTGGTGAAATTCTCGTCGATCGTGTTCGCGGCGCGATGACCCGCGGCAAGGTGATGACCGACGACTGGCTGGAGGTGCACCGGCAGTGGCACCTGCTCGGGGGTAGGAGCACCGCCACGATGATGTACGGCCACATCGAAACCTTACCCGAGCGGGTCGAACACCTCGAGCGTCTCCGGAGCCTTCAGGACGAGACCGGCGGCTTCACGGCGTTCATCTGCTGGTCGTTCCAGCCCGACAACACCCAGATGGACGACATCCCGCCGGCCGGAGCGTTCGAGTATCTCAAGACCCAGGCCGTCGCGCGGCTGTATCTCGACAACTTCGCCAACATCCAGTCGAGTTGGGTGACACAGGGCCGCGAGATCGGCCAACTCGCGTTGCTCTTCGGTGCCAACGACATGGGCAGCCTCATGCTCGAGGAGAACGTGGTCAGTGCCGCCGGCACGGTCCATCATCTCACGCTCGAACAACTGCGCTCGGCCATTTCGGAACTCGGGTGGATGCCCCGTCGGCGGAACGTGTTCTACGAGCTCTTCGAGGATGACCCCCCGCCGACGCCGTCCGATCACGAACGGGCGCGGGTGCGGCGGGTTCCGCTGCCGCTGGCCTCCGCGTCGTGAGCCGGCATCCACGGACCATGGCCGTCAGCGGCCGGCACGTGCTGACGCCGGATGAGCCCGTCCGGGAGAGGGGTTGGGTTCGCTTCGCAGGCGGAAGGATCACGGCAGTCGGCCACCGCGACCGTCCTGCCGACGCCGTGGATGCCGACGGGTGCATCATCCTGCCCGGACTCGTGAACGCCCACACGCACCTCGAATTTTCGGCACTGGAGGGGTCCTTCGATGCGTCCGGTGGCCTGCCCGGCTGGATCGGCCGCGTGGTGGCCTGGAGACGGGCACGATCCGCCGCGGCTGGGGAGACGGCGACTGTCGCGGCAGCGATCATCGCCGGCTTGGCGGAGTCCGCGGCGGCGGGCGTCACGTCGGTCGGCGACATCGCCACCGCATGGCCACCCACGGTCGTGACCGCCGGCAGTCCGCGGCTCCGTGTCTTTCGCGAGGGCCTCGGGCTCGGCTCGACCACCATGTCCGTCGCGAGTGGTGGCGTCACCCGCGACCTGAACCGTCTGCGTGCTGCGGGCATCTCGGGCGGCGTCTCGCCCCACGCGCCCTACTCGGTGGCCGCGCCCCTGGGCCGAGCCATCCTCGCCGTCGCGCGCGCACGTCGCCTTCCCGTCGAGATGCATCTGTTGGAAAGCGAGGCCGAGGCGGAATTGCTCGCCCGCGGCACGGGAGCCTTTCGCGACCTTCTCGACTCGCTGGGCGTTTGGGACGCATCCCGCCCGCCGCGACTCCTGCCCGCCGCCGAGTGGATCACACTTCTCGCACGGGCACGGCGCGGAGTGGTCGTCCATGCCACGCACATCGGCCGTGATCCCGACGCCCTCGCTCGGCTGGCCCGCCATCGCGACCGTCTGTGTGTTGCCGTATGCCCGCGGACGACGCTCGCCCTATCGGGTGTTTTGCCCCCGGTCGCGCTGCTCCGTGCGGCGGGCATCCGCGTCTGCCTGGGCACCGACGGCCGCGGCTCCAACCCCGACCTCTCGATCCTCGCCGAATGCCGCACGCTCGTGGATGCGGGGCTCGCGAGTCCCGCCGAGGCCCTCGCGATGGCCACGCGGCACGGCGCCTGGGCCCTCGGCTTCGAGCGTCGGACGGGGAGGCTCATGCCCGGCCGCGCCGCCGACCTGCTCGTGCTCCGCCCCACCCAGGCCTGGGCCGATCCTCACGAGGCGGCACTCGATCCCTCGACCGAAGTCGTCGCGGTCGTCCGCTCGGGTCGGATCATCCATGGCTCGTGGCCATGACTTCCTGTCGCCCACCCTCCCACGAGCGCGGGCGACGCTCCCTGCATCACAGGCGGCAGTTCGCGATCCGCGTTTCAATGATCGCGGACGCGCCGATCGCGTCGAGCCGCTCCATGACCGCGTGGACCTCGCCCCGCTTCACCATGGCTCGGACTGCACACCATGCAGGATCCTCGAGCTGCATCACCGTCGGCGAGTTGAACCCCGGCGTGATCCCCTCGGCATCGGCCAGCCGGGCCCGCGGGACGTTGTATTCGAGCAGCGACCAGCCGCGGGCGATGACGATGCCCTCCAGCCGGCGGACGATCCGATCGGCGAGCGCGGGATCGGCGATTCGGCGGCTCTGCACCAGAACCGTCTCGTAGCGGCCGATCTCGGCGAGAATCCGGAGCCGGTTGGCGGCCAGCGTGCTCCCGGTCTCCACGAGATCGACGATCGCGTCTGCCACGCCCAGGGCGATCATGACCTCGACGCTGCCCGTGAGCTCGACGAACCGGGCCTCGACGCCGTGCTCCGCGAGCCAACCGCGGGTGATCCGGGGAAAACTCGTGGCGATCCGCTTGCCGGCGAGGCGTCGCGGGCCGTCGATGGGGGAGTCGTCGGGCACGCACAGGGCGAGCCTGCAGGATCCCATGCCGAGATCCAGGCGGTGGACGACATCCGCACCGCTCTCGGCCACGAGGTCGGCGCCGGTGATGCCGAGGTCGATCGCGCCCTCGGCGGCGAGCACCGGTATGTCATCGGTCCGGAGGAACGTGACCTCCACTGGCATGTCCTTGCAGCGCGCAAAGAGGCTCCGCTCGCTGCGGCGGAACGAGAGCCCCGCGTCGGCGAGGAGTTGCGCGGCGATCTCCGCGAGCCGGCCCTTGCTCGGCACGCCGATCCGCAGGAGAGCCTTCGATTCGCCCGTCATGATCCGTCGCCCCGTGTGCGTGCAGCTTTTTCGGCGAGGCCCGACGTGCCAAACCGGCGGGCCAGTTCGTCTGCCACCCGTGACAGCGGCACGTCGCGGGCCGCGAGCAGGACGAGCATGTGATAAACAAGATCTGCCGCCTCGGCCACGACCCGCTCGTCGGACTCCGAAACCGACGCCTGCACGAGTTCGCCGGCTTCCTCGGTCACCTTGGCTCCGCTGGCGACGACGCCACCAGCCAGCAGCCGGCTGGTGTAGGATCGTTCGGGCGAGCCTCCTCGGCGGGAGGCGATCACGGCCTCCAGCGCCTCGAGCACGTCGCCTGGACGACGCGACGATGAACCGGCAGTCGGATCAGGAACGGACACGGCAGGCTCGGCCGGGGTCTCCCGACGCCGACCCGGAACCCCTCCGGCTCGCCGCTGGGAAGTCCTCAACTCTAGCACGTGAGCAGGACATGCCGGCCGCGCCCGCGACCGCGGACGGTGACCGTGCGATCGCCGCCGGCCCCACCCTCGGCGACGACTGCTGGTTTCTGTCGGGCCCTACGGCCTCGGGCAAGACGGCCCGTGCGCTGGCGATGGCCCGGGAACTGGGGGCCGAGATCGTCAGCGTCGACTCGATGGCCGTCTATCGGGGTCTCGACGTGGGTACCGCAAAGCCCACGGCCGAGCAGCGGCGCCACGTGCCGCACCATCTGGTCGACGTGGCGGAGCCGGCGGAGACCTACAGCGTGGCCCGCTGGCTCGCCGACGCAGCCGCCGCCGTCGCCGACTGCCGCCACAGGGGCCGACGCATCCTGTTCGTGGGTGGCACCCCCCTCTACCTGCGGGCGCTTCGCGACGGCCTCGCGGCACTGCCTGCGGCCGACCCCGTGGTTCGGGCGACGCTGGCCGCCGACGCCGAGCGGCTTGGCGCACACGCGTTCCACGCCCGGCTCGTGGCACTCGACCCGGAGAGCGCCGCGCGGATTCATCCCCATGACGTGAAACGCGTCATTCGCGCGCTCGAGGTTGCCCAATCCACGGGCCGTCCGCTGTCGGCCGCATTCGCACCGCGACCCCATCCCGTCTTCGCAACGAACTTCCTCGTCCTCGACGTGCCGCGCGAGGTGCTTCGCGACCGCATCGACCGCCGCGTCGAGCGGATGTTCGCGGAGGGGCTGATCGACGAGACCGCAGCCGCGCTCGCCGCTCCCGGCGGGATCGGCCCCACCGCCAGGCAGGCTGCTGGCTATGCCGAGACGATCGACCTGCTCGAGGGCCGCATCGACCTGGCAACGGCGATCCACCGCACACAAGTCCGCACGCGGCAACTCGCGAAGCGCCAGCTCACCTGGTTGCGAAGCTTTCGGCACGCGCGATGGATCACGGCGTAGCCGACCATGGCATGCCATGCACCGCCGGGCTCCGGTGCGGGGGGACGGAGCGGAGCCCGGTGCTAGCACGCCCGGTGCTAGCACCGGATGTTGTGGTCCCCCGCTCGAATCACCACAAAATCGGCGCGACGCTTGTTTCGGGCTTGTGGCGGCCGCATCTTCCGCCCCGTCGCATTCACGACACGACGTCGAGGATGTGACACACGTGGCCTTCCAGGGACGGAAGGCCGGTTCGACACGCAGCGTCAGGAGGACCCATGGCCGCCAAGCCCCTCATCGGCATCAACACGGACTATCGCGCCACCCGCAAGGAGCACGCCGCCCTGTCGTTCGTGGCCGCCGGCTACTACGACGGCATCACCGCCTCCGGCGGCATTCCCGTGATCCTGCCGCCCCTGGCGGACGAGGATGACGTGGTCCGCCTCCTCGACTTGCTCGATGGCGTCGTGCTCGTGGGCGGGGCCGACCTTGACCCCCGCCGTGACGGATACATGCCGCATCCGGCCGTCCGTCCGATGGAGTCTCGTCGCGAGGACTTCGACCGGCTCCTCGCCAAGCACATCTGCGCCAGGCACATGCCCGTGCTTGCCATCGGTGCCGGAATGCAGTTGCTCAACCTCACCGAGGGGGGCACGCTGTTCCTCCACCTTCCGGAAGACATGCCCAAGTCGATCCCCCACAAGGATCCGACGGATTTGGCCCATCGCCACGCTCTTCTCGTGGAGCCGGGTTCCGCGATGGAGCGGGTGTACGGCGATGGCGAGATCCGTGTGAACAGCATGCACCACATGGCGATCGATGACGTGGCCCCGAGTTTCAAGGTGACGGCCCGCGCGCCGGACGGCGTGGTCGAGGCGATCGAAAGCGCGGTCGAGAACTGGACGGCCATCGGTGTGCAGTTTCATCCGGAGGCGGAGACTGCCTCGGCCCTCGACGTGAAAATCTTCGAGGAGTTCGTCATCGGCATCACGGGGGAGCAGCCGGCGGTGAAACTTGTCGCGTGACAAGCCATCCCTGGCCTTGTCACTGACGCCCATCGCGGGCAACGCCACACCCAACCCCACCCGATCGAGGAAGGATCGGGGCTGACCAGCCCCTCGAGCCGGCGTGGACGGCGAGCGCAGGCCGGATGCCGACGCGCTGCCGTGTTCGAGGGAGGGCCGCTCTGGATGAGCGCCGCGAGCGTCCGGCGTGGGGGGGTGGGCAGGCCCGAGCCGGTTGGGCGCGTTGACCCGCTGCCAACGAGATGCCTTCCCACCCG
>CAIXGY010000220.1 GCA_903919035.1 uncultured Planctomycetaceae bacterium
CCAGCATCGAGTGAGCGACGGGCACGACGCCCGTCGCGAACGTCCGAGCGAGACGGCACGGGCATCCCCGCCGCCGGGACAGACGCGGTGACGCGCGAGGATCACGTGGGAGCCGTATCAGGCGGCGGATCGGATCGCGCGTCGGGGCGGAGCGGTTGCGGACGGCAGGGCGATCACGTCGGGCTCCCCGGCGGGGTCGGCAGACGTCGACGGATCGGCAGAACCCCGCCGGAAACGGTCGAGCGGTCGAGTGAACAGCCGCGCCACGCGCCGGCGCCAGGAACGCCGCGCGCGGTGCGCGGGAGGCGCGAGACGTGCAGCCTCCGCCTCCGTCCGGGCTGACAGGTCGCGATCGAGTCGGCAGGCGAGATCCTGGAGCGACCGGATGCTCCGCAGGGCCGCGGCGACGACGTCACCGTCGGCCGGCTGCGGCCCCTCCGCGACGGTGTCTTCGTGACACGCGGTTGCAACGCGGGTCGCCCGCACGGCTTCGAGCGTCCGGGTCAGCAGTGGAGCCAGGCTGTCATCCCGGACGACGACCGGCCCCCCCTGCTCCGGCGGTAGCGGGCGGCGGCCCAGCGAATGTCGCTCCCAGAATGCGTCGAGACCGTCGCCGGCCGCCACGTCGGCCACCATCTGACTCTGCCAGCCGTGCCCTGGCGGAAAATCATTGGCGATGTACGCGAGTCCCTGGTCGGCCCGCAGGTCGAGCCGGTCTCGTCCCAGCAGCGGAAGATGCGCGACGCGGAATGCGTCGGCGGGAAGGCGTGCTTCCACGAGGGCGGCATCACCCGCGACGCGGTGCGCGCCCGCCGCGATCCAGCCCGTGGCCGATCCCCGGACGATCACCTTGGAGTCGAAGGGCACGTCGAAGTAGTTCATCGCGCCGGCCACGATCTCGTCCGCGAGCAACTGCGGTGAAACCGGCAGGAAGACCGCCGGAGCAGCGCGGTGCCGCAGCGTTTCGTAGCCTGCCATGTCCGCCGTGCTGAACTCGGTGGGCGCGACCCAGTTGTGCACGTCGTAGCGGACGGCGTCGTGCCTGGGGTCGACGTCGGCGAGAAGGTCGCGGAGCGTCGCCTCGGAACCGGTGATCCCGAATTCATCGGCGTCGAAGACGTAGAGCCAGTCGTCGGGAGCGGCCGCCACGATCGTCCGCAGGAGGCTCATCGCCGCCTCCTGCAGATAGGGACACTCGCCGAGGTGGACGACCTCGAGGCGATCGCCCCACTCGCGGCGCAGCCGGGCGAGGCCCGCAGGCGTGCCGTCCGTGCTCGCGTGGTCGAGCACGTGGACCATGTCGACGTGGTGCACGAGGGCGTGGGTCACGGCCACCTCGAGCAGGGGCCACTCGTTGCGGGCCATCACGAGGCCGTGGATCAGCGGGATCCGCATGGTCGAGCCTCCCGGTCCACAAGGCCGTGTTCGAGCAGCCAGTCGACGCTGCAGGGGCGAATGCGATCTCCCAATTCGTTCCGAAAGACGAAGGCCACGTAGGTCGAGATCTTGTGGTCGTGCGGGTCGATGTAGCGCACCCGGCGTCCCGACATGGCGGCCGCGACCGTCACATGGAGCCGATCCGTGACCACCTCGTCGACGGTCTGCACGGCGGCGAGAAAGCCGTCGAGATCCGGAGCCAGGCGACCGATGTCGTGATTGACCCGGGGGTTCGGGCGACAGCCGTGCGCGGCGAGCAGACTCGCGGGATCCTCCCGGAAGGCGATGAGTCGTGCCGACGCGGCTCTGGCCGGCGGAGCCGGCCTGGTCCCAGGCAACCGCTCCGCGAACAGCGCGGGGTCGAAGGCCAGCGCGGCACGGCCGAAACGGCGAATTCGATTGAACGACCTTGGTTCGCGCGCGAAGGCGAACACGTTGGGCCTGGAGAGGGCCGCGGCGACCACCGGCACCGTCGCATCGAACTGCGACGGCAGAATGACGACGCGGGCGAAGCGATCCGCCGCATCGGCCACGAGTCGCGGGAGCCACTCGTGCCAGATGGCCGTCAACGCGCCGCTCCCGGGAATCACGAGACACTCATCGCGGGCCACGGTGGCGTGGACCTCCCCCGCCGGGAGCGGCCTGGGGCTCACGCCGGCCGCCGCCAACAGATCGTTCGTGCCGGCCCAGATGAGTTGGTCACCGACGTTGCCCGGCATCGCGACCAGAACCCGCACGGGCATCTCCCGTCGCAGCTGCGCGAGGTGGTCGACGATGAGGCATCGGTACCGCATCCAGCGATCGCGGAAGTCAGCCAGACGGCCGCCGGGGGGTAGTCGCCCGCGGGGAGCGTCGAGACGGACTGTGGCCGGTGCCTGAAACACGAGTTCGACGAACTCCGCGCGGCGGCCGTCAGAGGCCGGATTGGGACGGGATTCTGTCAGCCACTCCGAGGCGACGAAACACTGTTTTCCAACGACCGAAACAGCCTGTCGGCTCCGTTAGCCCCCGTTTTTTCCATGAAGGGCAGCGCTTTTTTCGTGTGGCACACGAGTTGCACCCTCTTGTCCACGGACGTTGCGCCACCGCTGGGTGGCCGACGGCCACCAACTCCCCGGAGGCCGCCAAAAAACACCGGAAAACCCGCGTTTCGTGAAGGTTTCTGCGCGCACGGTGCGCGGGAACTCCAGAGCCCTCATCCTCTCGAGGTCGTGGGGCGGGCGGCGGTGCGGCCTCACCAGGTTGGTGAGGGCGCACGCATTTTGGTGATTGGGGGTTCGGGCGAGGACACCGTTGCCGAGGGGCTGGAAGGGCCGTTGCGGTTTTTTGAGCAGGTCGCAGACGGGGCCAAAACCGATCAAAAATCGGGAAAAACGGCTCTTCTGCGGATAGCCACCCCGGATTGTCGGACGGCCGGCTCGTCTTTTGGCACGCCAGGTGCATTGCTCGTCGGGACGTCAGCGGCGATGGCCGCCGACGCGACCCGAATCCATCCCCGCGAGACGGCACCAGTCCGGAGTCAGCGATGACCACTGCATTCCTTCGTTCGCCTGCCCAGGGTGGGCGGCGTCACCGACCACATTCCGTAAGCGGAGCCGAGTCAGGGCGCGAGTCGAGCGACTCGCCCCACCCCATGCCGCGGCGGCTACCGAAGGCCATAGGTTCGATCGTATGGGCGGTCGCGATGACCCTCCTTGCGGTCTCGACCGTCGCCTTCGGAGGTCAGGTGGCACCGAGTTTCATTTACGGAATCGACGACACGAACATCTTGTGGCAGATGGATCTCATCGGCCTGACGTCGGGCACGGTGGAGCAGACGGCCCTGGCGGGCGTGTCCAACGGTCTCGCGTATGACACCGCACGCAGCGACCTGTTTGCCGTGGATGGGCAGAACAACCTGTGGTGGTGGAACCAGGACAATCCGCAGTACGCGGCCATCGCGTCGGCGGCGGCGCTGGGTATCGCGACGAGCGATCAGGAGCAGCCGTGGAGCGCCGCGTATTACAACAATTCCTACTGGTTCTTCCTCGGAAACGGCCTGGCCGGCACGAATCAGCTGCGGCGGGTGTTCCTCGACTACAGCAGCGGACAGCAGCCGACGGTCGCGTCGTACGAGACCTACACCGTCCCGGCGATTTCCGGCAGCAACGCCTTTGGCGACATCGCGATCGTGGCATCCGGGCCGAACGCCGGGACGCTCTATGCCTACACCTACAGTTTCCCTGGCAACTTCTACTCGCTCGACCTGAATGCGATCGTGGCCGGCACGGTGGGTGGCTACCAACTCATCAACACCACCAGCGGCACGGGGCTGCAGATCGCATTCAATTCTGACTACTCGGTGCTGTACGGTCACAACTACGATGACGGCACGTGGTACACCATCGACACGACGTCGGGAGCGCTGGCTCCGGTCCTGACGAACTCTGGTACGTTCACGACTCTCGCCGGTGACGGCAAGGGATTCCGGGATCTGGGCGGCTCGGCCGTCCAGGCCGTGCCCGAGCCGGGCACGCTTGGTCTCGCGGCCGTGGGCGGAGCGGCCATCATCTGGCACACCATTCGGCGGCGACGCCGCCGGGTCTCGCACGGTCGATCGCTCGGCGCCTCATGGCTGCCCGCAGCGTCGACGCCCCTCGACCTTCTGGAGGTCGGTTGAGGGGATCAGAGTCGCGACGGTCTGCTCGCTCTCGGGGATGGGAGCGGGCGGATAACACTCGCGACTCCAGCACTCTGGAATGTCGGGGATGGCATTCCTGAGTCTGCACAATGAAGCACGCCCCGGGCCTGGCAGCCCGGGGCGTGCTCGTTTGTATGGGGTGTGTGTTTTGCTATGTTTGACGCCCGCGAGTGCATCCTCATCGAAACAGGAGCCCCCTTCGTGCGTCTTCGGCATGTGCATGCGGCCTCGGCCCTGATCCTCGTCGCTGCGATTGCGGCGGCGGCCGACGACCTCGTGATCTCCGATTTCGAGGGGCCGGACTACGGCGGTTGGAAGTCGATCGGTGACGCCTTCGGCCCGGGCACCGCCAAGGGCACGCGGCGCGGGCAGCAGCCAGTGACCGGCTTCGACGGGCAGCGGCTGGTCAACTCCTTCGCCGATGCCACCGGGGATCGGGCGACGGGCACGCTCACGTCGCCGGAGTTCACGATCGAGCGGCCGTTCATCAGCTTTCTCGTCGGCGGCGGCAAGGATGCCGAGAAGACCGCCATGCACCTGCTCGTGGACGGCGCCGTGGTGCGTCGGGCGACCGGCCCGAACGACCGGCCCGGTGGCAGTGAGGCGCTCGACCTCGACGCGTGGGACGTCGCCGAGTTCGTCGGTCGCAAGGCCGTGATCCGGATCGTCGACGAGGCGACCGGAGGCTGGGGGCATGTCACGATCGATCGGATCGTGCAGTCGGACCGCAGGCCGGCCGCCCCGCAGCACGATGCGGGCCGCGACTTCGAGATCTCGAAGCGATATCTCGCGATCCCGATCAAGAACGGCGCGCCGAAGCGGCTCGTGACCGCCGTCATCGACGGCCACCCGGTCGTGCGCAACACGATCGAACTGGCCGACGGCGAGCCAGACTGGTGGGCCGTGATGGATGTGGGCGCGTGGCGTGGCAAGACCGTGCGGCTCGTGGTGGATCGCCTCCGCGCCGACTCACGGGCCCTGGTTCAGATCGAACCGACCGACACGATCCCCGAGGGCGAGAACCTGTACCGCGAGCCGCTCCGCGGGCAGTTTCACTTCTCGCCCCGCCGCGGCTGGAACAACGATCCCAACGGCTGCGTGTTCTACAAGGGCGAATACCACCTCTTCTTCCAGCACAATCCGTATGGCTGGGCGTGGGGCAACATGCACTGGGGGCACGCCGTCAGCAAGGATCTCGTGCACTGGGAGGAACTGGGCGACGCCCTCCTGCCGGACGATCTGGGCCCGATGTACAGCGGCAGCGCCGTGGTGGATCACGCCAACACGAGCGGCTTCGGCACGGCCGACAACCCGCCGCTCGTCCTCTTCTACACGGCGGCCGGCAATCCGACCGTGCAGTGCCTCGCCTGGAGCACCGACGGTCGCACGTTCACGAAGTACGAGGGCAACCCGATCATCGGGCAGATCACCTGGGGCAACCGCGACCCGAAGGTGTTCTGGCACGGTCCGACGAAGCGCTGGGTGATGGTGCTCTACGTGGAGCAGCCGGGGAAGACCCGCACGATGCAGTTCTTCACCTCGGCGAACCTGCGCGACTGGACGCCGACGAGCGTCGTCACGGGCACACCGGGCACGAACTATCTCCACGAATGCCCCGATTGCTTCGAGTTGCCCGTCGACGGTGATCCCGCCCGCTCGAAGTGGGTGCTGCTGGGGGCGAACACGGAATACGCGGTCGGCTCGTTCGACGGCACGACGTTCACGGCCGACGCGGTCGCCCTGCCCGGCCACCGCGGCAAGGGCTTTTATGCCCCGCAGTCGTTCAACGACGTTCCCGACGGCCGCCGGCTGTTCATCGGCTGGTGGCAGACCGAGACGAAGGGCATGCCCTTCAACCAGAGCATGTCGCTGCCGCTGGAACTCGGGCTCACCGAGACCGCGGACGGCCCGCGGCTGACCTTCGCGCCGGCCCGGGAGACGGAAGCCCTGCGGGCGCGGTCGCACCGGCTCGGCGGCTCCACGCTCGCCCCGGGGGGCGCCGACCCGCTCGCCGGCGTCACCGCGGAACTCGTCGAACTCCGCGCCGACATCGAGCCGGCGGCGGCCGACGAAATCGTGCTCACCGTTCGTGGCGGCACGATCGCCTACGACGTCAAGGCGCAGGAACTCGTGGTCAACGGCCACCGCGCCCCGGCGCCGCTCCGCGACGGCCGGCTGCGGGTCGCCGTGTTCTGCGACCGCACGGGCCTCGAGGTCTTCGCCGCCGACGGCCTGTGCTACGTGCCGTTTCCCTTCCAGCCGCAGCCCGACGACCGCGGGCTCGGCTTGGAGGCCCGCGGCGGCGCGGCCCGGATCAACTCGCTCGACGTGCACGAACTGAGATCTGCCTGGCCTGACCGTTGACCGACCGTCACCGCCCGCCCCATCCGAGAACAGCATGGCATGAACGCCCGCATCGTCATCTGGTCGATCGTCGCCGCCCTGGCCGGCTTCCTGTTCGGCTTCGACACCGTCGTGATCTCGGGCGCCGAGCAGACCATCCAATCGCTCTGGAGCCTCTCGCCGGCCATGCACGGCATCGTCATGGGCAGCGCGCTCTACGGCACCGTGCTCGGGGCGGCGGTGGGGGCCTGGCCCACGGACCGCTGGGGCCGCAAGCCGACGCTCTTCTGGATCGGAATCCTGTACTTCGTCTCGGCTGTGTGGTCCGGACTGGCCACCGACGCCTGGTCGTTCATCGTCGCCCGGTTCATCGGCGGCGTGGGTGTGGGCATCTCGACGGTCGCGGCGCCGCTCTACATCGCGGAGATTTCGCCCGCCGGCGCCCGCGGGCGGCTGGCCGGCATGTTCCAGTTCAACATCGTGCTCGGCATCCTCGTCGCTTTCCTCTCGAACTGGCTCCTCCGCGACATCGGCGACAATGCCTGGCGCTGGATGATGGGCGCGGAGGGCTTTCCGGCCTTCGCCTACACGCTCGCCTGCCTCGCGATCCCCGAGAGCCCCCGCTGGCTGCTCGACCACGGCCGGGAGGCCGCCGCCAAGGACGTGCTCCGCTCCGCGATGCCCGGGGCCGACGCGGTGGAGATCGACCGCTTCGCCGAGCGGATCCGGTCGGCCGAAAGGTCTTCCGTCGGCGCGGCCACGAGCCTCGCGAGTCCGCAGCTCCGTCGGCCCGTGCTGCTGGCCTTTCTGATCGCGTTTTTCAACCAGCTCTCGGGCATCAACGCCGTCCTCTACTTCGCCCCGCGGATCTTCGAGATGACGGGACTCGGCGCGCAGTCGGCGCTCCTCCAGTCGATCGGTATCGGGATCACGAATCTCGTGTTCACGTTCGTGGGCCTGTGGCTCATCGACCGGCTCGGCCGCCGGACGCTGTTGGTGATCGGCTCGCTCGGATACATCGCGTCGCTGGGACTGACGTCGTGGGCCTTCTTCACCGGCACCGTCGCGATCGTCCCGGCCTGCATCTTCGCCTTCATCGCGGCGCACGCGATCGGCCAGGGGGCGGTGATCTGGGTGTTCATATCCGAGATCTTTCCCGACCATTCCCGCGCCGCCGGGCAGGCCCTCGGCAGCACGACCCATTGGGTGTTCGCGGCGCTGCTCACCTCCTTCTTTCCTCAGATGGTCGCATCGCTCGCCCCGGGGTGGGTGTTCGCCTTCTTCGCCGGCATGATGGCCCTGCAGCTGCTGTGGGTGCTCCTGGCGGTGCCGGAGACGAAAGGCGTGCCGCTGGAGGAGATGCAGCGGCGGCTGGGCATCGGGTGAACTTCGGGAGCCGGTCGCGAACCGGGCTGGCCGCATGAGCGGAGCGGGAGGCGACACCGGCACCGTCGTCGGGGCGATCGAGGCCGGCGGCACGAAGTTCGTCGTCGCCGTGGGGAGCGGGCCGGGTGGCCGGTTGCTCGCCCGCGAGCAGTTTGCCACGGGCGACGATCCGGCGGCCTTGCTGCGCCGAGTGATCGAGTGGCTCGCCGCGGCGGGGGAAAAGCACGGGCCGCTCGCGGCCCTCGGCGTGGCCTCGTTCGGGCCGGTCGACCTCGACCCAACGTCTTCCACATACGGCTTCATCACCACCACGCCGAAGCCCGGCTGGGCCGATGCCGACATCCTCGGTCCCCTGCGCCGTGCTTTTCCGGGGCTGCCGATCGGGTTTGACACCGACGTCAACGGCGCGGCCCTCGGCGAACGGGTCTGGGGTGCCGCCCGTGGCCTCGAGGACTTCGTCTACGTGACCGCGGGCACGGGCATCGGCGGCGGGGGCATGGCCCGCGGTCGCCTGCTCCATGGCCTCGTCCATCCCGAAATGGGCCACATCCCGATGCCGGTCCTCGACGGCGATCCGTTCCCGGGCGTGTGTCCCTACCACGGCCGCTGCTGGGAGGGCCTCTGCTCTGGGCCTGCGATCGCCCGCCGCGCCGGCCGGCCGGCCGAGACGCTCGAACCCGACCATCCCGCCTGGGCGATCACGATCCGCTACCTGGCCCACGCCCTGGCCACGCTGACCTGCGTGCTCTCGCCACGGCGGATCGTGCTCGGCGGGAGCGTGCGGAAGGGGGGGCGGCTCGGTGAAGAGGCATTCTTCCACCGCCTGCGCGACCACGTCCGCGACGTGCTCGCGGGCTACGTCGCCTCGCCCGCCTTGAGCGCGGCCGGCATCGCGGAGTTCATCGTGCCGCCCGACCTCGGCGACGACGCGGGCGTCTGTGGGGCGATCGCCCTGGCCCAGCATGCATTGCGACCACCGGCTGTTTGATCCGCTTTCCACGGGATGACTCCATGAAACGACATGTGCGACGACTGCTCGTGAATCTGTGCGTGCTGCTCGGCACCGCCGTGATTCCCGCCTTGACCGGCACGGCGCGTGGTGAGGCCCCCGCCGAGGCCCGCCGCGACGGGAAGGAGTTTCCGGGGACGTCGCAGTCGCACGACGCCGCAGATCAGGTGAGCCTCGACTCGCTGCTTCGGGAACTCGTGGACGTCGAGCGGATCGCCCGCTGGCCGGAGCCCGAGTTCACCTGCCATCAGGCGAGCAGCCACGACCGGGCGCAGGTGGCGCCCGACCGGCCGGGCTGGTTCGCCAACACCGACCACACGCAGTTCATCCGCACCGAGGAGCGGCACGGCCGCTCCGAGCGGGTGATGCTCGATGCGGAAGGCCCTGGCGCGCTCGTGCGATTCTGGCTGACGGCCGGTGGCAAGAAGGATGGCGTGCTGCGGATCTATCTCGACGGTGCAGACGAGCCGACGCTCGAGTTTCCCGCCTACGATCTCCTCGCCGGCGACCTCGCCATCGAGCCGCCGCTGGCCCAGCCCCATCCGGGCTACGAGCCCGCCTTCGGCGGCAACACGCTCCATCTCCCGATCCCCTACGCCCGGCGGTGTACCGTCACCTGGGAGGAGAAGGCCGCCAAGGGAGCCCGGTATTACGTCATCAACTACCGCACCTACGCGCCCGGCACGCCGGTGCGTTCGCTGGACCGCAGTCAGATCGAGGCGGCCCGGCCGCTCATCGCGGCCACGAACGAAACGCTCGCGAGGCCCCCGCGGGCGGCCGCGGGTGCGGCGGCCACGCTCGCCGAGACGCTGCCCGCCGGCGGAGCCGGCAGCCTCGACCTGCCGGCCGGTCCAGCCGCGATCCGGCGGCTCGAACTGTCGCTCGATCCGTCCATCGACGGCGAGGCGGCCCGTGGTCAGGATCCGGCCGCGATCGAGCAGGCGCTTCGCAGCCTCGTGGTGCGGATCGCGTTCGACGGCGGCGAGACGGTGTGGTGCCCGGCGGGCGACTTCTTCGGCAGCGGCGCCGGCCTGAATGTCCTCGACAGCTGGTATCGCACGGTGGACCGCGACGGCACCCTCGCCTGC
>CAIXGY010000221.1 GCA_903919035.1 uncultured Planctomycetaceae bacterium
GGGATGGGCAGACCCGATCCTTCCTCGATTCCGTGGGGCGAGGCGTGGGGGATGCCCGTGCCGTCGAGCCGGCGTTGCTGCCCGCGCTCCGCAATGCGTGCTGCGGTTGGCCAGCATCGAGTGAGCGACGGGCACGACGCCCGTCGCGAACGTCCGAGCGAGACGGCACGGGCATCCCCAGACGCCGGGACAGGCGCGGTGACGCGCGAGGATCACGTGGGGGCCGTAGAACGCGAAGCACCCGAGGCGTTTCGCCAGTCCCGTACCGCCGCCGGCGACAGGCCGGCATCGCGAAGGTCGCGGATCGCGAGGCCGGCGGTGCGTTTGGCGAGTCGGTTTCCAGCGGCATCGCACACGAGCGGCGCGTGGCACCACGCCGGCGGCAGCCAGCCTAGCGATTCGTACAGCAGGATCTGCCGGGCGGTGCTCGTGAGCAGGTCGGCACCGCGCACGACCTCCGCGACCTCCATCGCGTGATCGTCGGCCACGACGGCCAGTTCGTAGGCGGCGAGATCGTCGCGTCGCCAGACCACGAAGTCGCCGAAATCGACGCCGGCGGTGCGCCGCACGCGGCCCTCGAGGGCATCGTGAAACTCGATCACGCGGCCGTCGGGCACGCGAAATCGCCAGGCCACGCCGCCGGGGGCCGGCGCCCGATCCCACCGCGCCGGCCGCAGGCTCGGCGGAAAGACGGGTTCCGCGTCGGTCTCATGCGGCGCGGTGGCGGCCTCCTCGACGTCGCGGCGGGAATGAGGGCTCGGGTAGATGACGCCCGCCGCCTCGAGCCGCCGCCAGATATCGAGATACCACGCCGTCCGCTCGCTCTGTCGATATGGCCCGTGCGGCCCGCCGCGGTCGGGGCCCTCGGTCCAGTCGAGGCCGAGCCAGGCGAGATCTTCCAGGGCTGCGGCCGTGAATTCCGGGCGACACCGGGCCCGGTCGAGATCCTCGATCCGCAGCACCAGGCCGGCGGTTCCGGCCCGCTCGGCGGCCACGGCGAACGTCCGCGCGTGGCCCACGTGGAGGAAGCCCGTGGGCGTCGGCGCGAGGCGGCCGCGGAGGCCGCTCACCAGAGCCACCAGGTGCCCGTCTGCACCACGTAAAGACCGAGCGCGAGGTTCGTGGCGGCATGGGCGAGAATTGCGTCGATCGGCTTGCGCGTGGCCGCGGTGATGCCGCTGACCGCCGCGAACCAGCCGACCGCGGCCACTGCCTCCGCCGGGTGCGTGAGCGCGGCGTAGCCGACGCACGCGATGAGGGCGGCCGGCACGAGCCGACCGAACGGAACCCGCCAAAACTCCTCATCGACGACGTACCGCATGAGAAACCCCCGCAAAAAGAGTTCCTCGACGATCGACACCACCACGACGAGCCCGAAGAAACGCAGGGCCAGGAATGCCCAGGCCAGCGTCGAACCGGCGCCGAATTCGGTGAAGGGGTCGAAGGCCGACCGTTCGCCGAGGATCGCGCCCCAGCCGGTCTGCCGCTGGAGGCTCGCCAGCGTCACCCACGGCACGACCAGGGCCAGCCCGAGCAGCGGCGGCCACCAGGTCGGCCTCCCCACCCAGGCGGCCAGCGGCCGCCAGCACCACGCGAGCACGGCGAGCGTGGCCGCCAACCGCAGGGCGTAGCAGACGGGATAGGCCGAGTAGGACAGGCCGAGAGCGCCCGCCAAACCGCCGCCTGACGCGACCGGTTCCGCGGCGCCGGCAGCGAGAAACACCGCGTAGGGCACCACGCACACGTGCCACGGCCGGGCCGGCCCGTGGTCGGTCGCGGCGGCCTGATCGGGGGCGACGGATGCTGGCGTCATGCGTGGGTTCCCGGAGGCTTCGCGAGTCCCGAAACGCCGTCTGTCGCGATCGGGGACGGCCGAGTATATTCCCGACTCCGACCCCAGTTTCCCTTCCCGCCACGGGGCTCGGTTTCCCGTCCGTTTTTCCCAGGTGAACGTGTCTCCATGGATCTGACCAAGCTTCGCAACATGGGCATCAGCGCCCACATCGACTCCGGCAAGACGACGCTCTCCGAGCGGATCCTCTACTACGCGGGGCGCATTCACCGCATTCAGGAGGTGAAGGGTGGCGGCGACGGGGCGACGATGGACTACATGGATCTCGAGCGGGAGCGCGGGATCACGATCACGTCCGCCGCCACGAGCGTGCAGTGGGGCGACTGTGGGATCAACCTGATCGACACCCCCGGCCACGTCGACTTCACGGTCGAGGTCGAGCGGAGTCTCCGCGTGCTCGACGGCGCCATCCTCGTGTTGTGCAGCGTGGGTGGAGTGCAGAGCCAGTCGATGACCGTCGACCGGCAGATGAAGCGGTACAAGGTGCCGCGGTTGGCGTTCGTCAACAAGATGGACCGCACCGGCGCGAACTTCGAGCGGGTCGTGGGACAACTCAAGGACAAGCTCGGCTGCCACGCCATCCCCTTCCAGATCCCGATCGGCAAGGAGGACAAACTCCAGGGCGTGATCGACCTCGTGCGGATGAAGGCGCTGTACTTCGACGGCGACAACGGGGAGCACGTGCGGGTCGAGGAGATTCCGGCCGACTACGCCGACAAGGCGGCCGAGGCCCGGCACAAACTGCTCGAAGATCTCGCCATGTATTCCGATTCCCTCATGGAGAAGCTCCTCTCCGAGGAGGTGCCGACCGAGGATGAGATCCATGCGGTCACGAAGGCGGCGGTTCATGCGCAGAGCATCACGCCGGTGTTTTGCGGCAGCGCCTACAAGAACAAGGGCGTGCAGCCGTTGCTCGATGCCGTCGTGCGATACCTGCCCAATCCGCTCGAGCGGAAGGTGATCGCCAAGAACTGGTCGAACGCCGACGAGAAGTTCGACCTCGAGGCCGATCCGAAGAAGCCGCTCGTGGCCATGGCCTTCAAGATCGTGGACGATCCGTTCGGCCAGCTGACGTTCATGCGGATCTATCAGGGCACGATGAAGAAGGGCGACGCCTACATCAATCAACGGACGAGCCAGAAGCAGCGGTTCAGCCGCATCGTGCGGATGCATGCCGACAAGCGGGAGGAGATCGACGCCGCCGAGGCGGGCGACATCGTCGCCGTGATGGGTGTCGACGCCGCCAGTGGCGACACCTACGCCTCCGACGCGAAGTATTGCACGCTCGAGAGCATGTTCGTGCCGGAGCCGGTCATCAAGATGGCCATCACGCCGACCCAGCGCGACGGCCTCGACAAGCTCAGCAAGGCGCTCCAGCGGTTCACGCGCGAGGATCCCACCTTCCGCGTGGCCACCGACGAGGAGACGGGCGAGACGCTCATCGCCGGCATGGGCGAGCTGCACCTCGACATCTACGTGGAGCGCATCAAGCGGGAATACAAGGTGGACGTCACCGTGGGCGCGCCCAAGGTGAGCTACCGCGAGGCCCCCACGAAGGCGACGGCCTACGACTACAAGCACAAGAAGCAGACGGGTGGCTCGGGCCAGTATGCCCACATCATCGGCCACCTGGAGCCGCTGCCCGAGGACTCGACCGAGAACTTCGTGTTCGAGGATGCGGTCGTGGGCGGTCGCGTGCCCCGGGAATACATCCCGTCGGTCGAGAAGGGCTTCCTGGCGGTGCTCGGCAAAGGCCCCATCGCCGGGTTCCCGATCGTGGGCGTGAAGGCCACGCTCGAGGACGGGTCCTACCACGACGTGGACTCGAGCGACATGGCCTTCCAGGTCTGCGCCCGGGCCGGCTTCCGCGAGGCCTTCCTCAACACGAAGCCGGTGCTGCTCGAGCCGATCATGAAGATGGAGGTCGAGGTGCCGGCCGACTTCCAGGGGGCGGTGACGGGCGAGCTCAACAAGCGTCGCGGCCTGATCATCTCGACGGAGACGGTGGGCAACACGTCGACGATCATCGCCGAGGTGCCGCTCGCCGAGACCTTCGGCTACTCGACCGACCTGCGGAGCATGACGCAGGGGCAGGGGGTGTTCACGATGGAGTTCGCCAAGTATCGGGCGACTCCGGGCAACATCCAGAAGGAGATCATCGAGGAGCGGAAGAAGCAGGATCTCGCCATGGCGAAGTGATGACCGGCGGTCCGGGCTGACGGTGATCGGTGCGGCTCAGGGTGGTCGGTCAGCCGCCGCAGTAGTCGATGGCCCGGGCGATCTCGCTCTTGAGATCCTTGCGGGCCACGATCCGGTCGATGAAGCCGTGCTGCAGGAGAAACTCGCTCGTCTGGAAGCCCTGCGGCAGTTCCACGCGGATCGTCGCCTTGATCGTCCGCGGCCCGGCAAAGCCAATGAGGGCCCGCGGTTCCGCGAAACAGAGGTCGCCGAGCGAGGCGAAACTCGCCGCCACACCTCCCATGGTGGGGTTCGTGAGCACGGAGATGAACAGCCCGCCGGCCTGCGAGTAGCGGGCGAGGGCCGCCGACACCTTGGCCATCTGCATGAGCGAGAGGATGCCCTCATGCATGCGGGCGCCGCCTCCCGACGCGCTGATGATGATCAGCGGCAGCCGATCGGTTGTGGCGCGCTCCACGAGTCGCGTGAGCCGTTCGCCGACCACGCTTCCCATGCTGCCCATGATGAACGATGAATCAGTCACCCCGCAGGCGACCCGCCGGGCGCGGATCATGCCGGTGCCGGTGAGGGCGGCATCGCGGAGGCCGGTTCGCTTCTGCTCGGAGACGATCCGTTCGGCGTAGGGCTTCTTGTCGCGAAACCCGAGCGGGTCGGTGGGCCGGAGGTTGGCGTCCCATTCCTCGAAGGTTCCCGCATCGAGGAGCTGACCCATCCGCGCCGCCGCCGAGACGTACCAGTGGTAGCCGCACTGCGGGCAGACGTTGAGCAGTTCCTCGGCCTCCTTGCGGTAGATCGTGGCGCCGCAGCCATCGCACTTGAGCCAGAGCCCTTCGGGCACGCCCCGCTTGGCCCGCGGCCCGCGGTCCGCGGCCTTCCCCTCGGGGCGGCCGCCCGGTGGGGCGTCCGCCCGCTGGGTGTCGGCCGCGCGAGGCGGCGCGGTGTCGATGACCGACTCGGCTCGCGGGACGGTCGATGGGCTACGGCGTTCCATGGGCGTCGGGCCCGGAGGCAAGGGGGCGGAACAGAAACTCCGCACAGTCTAGCCCCGCCGGCCGCCGCCGGGCTGCGCCGAATCATCCGCGAAAATCGCCGGCCTCACACCCGGGCACGCCGCCGCACCGGGTGCCATTGGGCCGCGAGCGGAAACTCCGCGACGGGCGGCCGCTCGGGCTCACCTCCCCACAGATCGCCCATCGACTGTCCCGACACGATCCAGCGCAGGATCTGGTCGAGCGGCGGCGGCACGACCACGGCCACGCGTCCGCCGCGATGCCGACGGACGAGCGTCTCGAGCACCCCCTCGATCCGCATGCAGGCATCCTCGAGCAGCTCGCCTTCCGGCGGCGCGACCGCCCAGGGGTTGTCCTGCCACTGACGATACAGACGCGGCTGTTTGACGCGGATCTCGTCGACCAACATGCCCTGCCAGAGACCCTGGTCGAGGTTCTCGAGGTCGTTCAGCCGCTGCGGCCGCAGCCCGCAGGCCCGCCCGACGATGCGGGCCGTCTCCGTGGCGCAGGCGTCGCCGGACGTGTAGAGCCTGTCGGGGGGCGTGGAGGCCACCAGATCCGCGGCCAGTCGGGCGTCGGTGAGACCGTCCGCGGACAGCGGCATCCGCAGCGTGCCGCGGATGCGGCCGTGCCGCTCGTAGTCGCTGGCCCCCGCACGGACGATGATCAGATGGTCGGGCATCGGCTGGAGTGGTTTCCGCTGGAGTGTGCGTCAGGGGGCGTTCCGGGCGAGCGATTCCAACTCGTCGATGGCCCGCGCGTAATCGTCGGAACGGATCACGGCGCTGCCGGCCACGATGAGCTGGGCACCCGCCGCGGCCACCGCAGCGATCGTGTCGGTGGCGATGCCGCCATCGACACCGAGCAGGAACGACGCGCCGCGCCGGGCCCGTAGGTCCGCGAGGCAGGCGAGTTTTTCGAGCGCGACGGGGTTGAATCGTTGGCCGCCGTACCCAGGCTCGACGCTCATCACCAGCACGCCGTCACAGACGTCGAGGCACGGCTCCAGCCGCTCGACGGACGTGCCGGGGCTGATGGCGACGTGGGCCCGCGGGCCAAGCGACGAGATCGCCTCCAGGGTTGCCCGAGGATCCGAAAGCCCCTCGACGTGAACGGTGATGATGTCGGCCCCGAGCCTCGCGTATTCCGCAAGCGAGCGTTCCGGCTCCTCGACCATCAGGTGAACCTCGATCGGCACCCGGGCCGCGCGACGGACGGCGTCGACCACGACCTGGCCGTAGGTCAACTGCGGAACGAAGCGGCCGTCCATGACGTCGAGGTGGAGGGCTGCAGCCCCGGCCGACTCCAGGTGCTCGACCTCTCGGGCCAGGTGGCCGAAGTCACACAGCAGGAGGGCGGGGAGAACCACAGGGCCGTGGGTTTCCAGCCTGGCCGTTACCCGATCGAAGGCGTGTCCTGCCGCTGAATTCACGAAGGTGTAGGCGGGGTGGCGTCGGGGGCTGCCGTGCCGGCGACGACGAGGGAGAGTGTAGCATGACGCCCGAACGTTCGGGGCCCGCACGGCCCGCCATGGACGGAGATGACAGAGACGCAAGTCTTTCCAGGGATTCGACTTCCGTTCGTCATTCGTGGCCTTGCGCGACGGTTTTCCGCAGGGGCTCGCTCACGAAAACCTCACACTTTGGGGCTACACCTTTCCGGTGTGCAGGAGCACGGTTCGCGGCCGTCGTTCGCACGCGGGTGTGCCCCAGGGTCCCTCCGGAGACGTGTCGTGGCGAATTGGCGAGCCTCGCCCGCGGTGCGGGCGGTATGGGTCTGTGTCGTGACAGCGCTGATTGGGGTCACGTGGGGCCAGGATCTCGACCCCGCGCTGCGGCCCTACGCGAAGGTGTCGGGCGAAGTCGCGGGATCGCTCAAGTTCGTCGGCTCCGACACGATGAACAACCTCGTGGCCCTGTGGGCCGAGGGGTTCAAGAAATTTTATCCAGGCGTCCGCGAGGCCATCGAGGGCAAGGGGTCGGCCTCCGCTCCGCCGGCCCTCACCGAGGGCACGGCGACGTTCGGCCCGATGAGCCGTGACTGGAAGCCGTCGGAGATCGACGCCTTCACGTCGAAGCACGGCTACCCTCCGGCCGCGGTTCCCGTCGCGATCGACATGCTGGCGGTCTTCGTTCACAAGGACAACCCGCTGGCGGGGCTGTCGCTGCAGGAGGTCGACGCGATCTTCTCGAAAAATCGCACCGGCGGGGCCAAGGCCGAGATCCGCACGTGGGGCGATCTCGGCCTCGGGGGCGAGTGGAAGGACAAGCCGATCAGCCTGTACGGCCGCAACGCATCGAGCGGAACCTACGGCTACTTCAAGGAATTCGCGCTCTTCAAGGGCGACTTCAAGCCGACCGTGAAGGAGCAGCCGGGGAGTTCGGCCGTGGTGCAGGCGGTGGCCAGCGACCGTTACGCCATCGGCTACAGCGGCATCGGGTACCGCACCGCCGACGTGCGGGCCGTCGCCATCGCCGCCAAGACCGGGGCGACGGCGGTCGAAGCGGAGGCGGCGAACGCCTATTCGGGCGACTATCCGCTGGCCCGCTTCCTGTCGCTGAGCGTGAATCACAAGCCGGGCGCCGCGCTCGACCCACTGCGCCGGGAGTTTCTCCGCTACGTGCTCAGCGCCACCGGCCAAGCCGACGTGAAAAAGGACGGCTACCTGCCCGTCACCGCCGCCGTCGCGAGGCGGTCACTCGCCGCGGTGGGCATCGACGCCCCCTGACCGGCGGGACCGCTCCGGTCGCCGATGCCGGGCAACCATCGCGGGCTCCTTCATGGACGACATCCCAACTTTCACCGGCCGGTCGCGGCGGCGGACGACACGACCGTGGGTGCGGACCGGCGACCGCATCGCCCGTACGCTCATCACGCTCGGTGGGATCGGCACGATCGTGGCCGTGTTGCTGGTGGGCGTGTTCCTGCTGGCCGTGGCGCTGCCGCTGTTCCGCGCCGCGACGGCCCGGGTGGAGGCGACCGCGTCGCTCGAAGCCGACATTCCCGTGCCCATGGCCCTCGGAGTCGACGAGTCGGGAGCCGTGGCGTGGGCCGTCGATCGTGACGGCGACCTGCGGCTCGTCGCGGTGGCCGATGGTCGGCCGCTCGGGTCGATTCCCGGTGACGCCGCCGGGCTCGAGGGCCTGACGGCGCTGCGGGTCGTTCCTGGAACGCTCCACGCCGCCGCCGGATTCGCCGACGGCTCCGTGCGCAGCGGTCGGCTGGGACTGGAGTCGTCGTTCGTCGAGGAGTCGGACGTGCCCGTGGGCACGGCCCTGCCGGACCGCGGCACGGCCCTCGCGGGCGACGCCGGCCTGCTGATCCGCGCTGCGAACGGTCGGCTGGCGCGGCTCCGCATGGTCGCCGATTTCGCCCCGCCCACCCGGAGCCTCGACGACGCGGTCGTGGACGTCGACGTCACGCCGCTGGCTGGCGGGTTGCTCGTCGCGGCCATCGACGCCGCTGGTCGGACGCGGGTGGAGTCCGTGTCGTCCAAACGCAACCTGCTGACCGACGAGGTGGTGACGACCTCGGTCGGCGGCACGATCGAGCCCGAGGGCGACTTCCGTCCCCGGTTCGTGCGGGTGTCGGAGTTGGGAGATCAACTCTTCCTGATCGCGGCGGACGGCCGGGCGCGGCGCCATGTGATCCGCGACGTCGAGGCACCGGTCGCGATGGAGGCGTTCACCGTATCGCCGGGGGGCAGCGTCGTGGCCGTCGAGCGGCTGTTCGGCGGCACGTCTCTGGCCGTCGCCGATGCTGCGGGCACGGTGCGGATCTACTTCCCGATCCGCGGAGCCGTGTCGGCCGGGGCCGACGGCCTGGCCACGCTGCCGGCCCGGGAGTTCGCGTCGCCCGGCGTCGCCGTGACCGGCCTCGCGGCATCCCCACGGTCCCGGCTGTTCGCCGTCACCGACGCCTCGGGCGGCGTCAGGCTCCTGCAGGCGACCACCGGGGCGACGGTCATTCGCACCGAGTTCGACGGGCCGCAGGCGGACGTCGCCCGCGCGTGCGTCGGACCCCGGGAAGATCGCGTGGTCGTGGCGGCCGGCGGACGACTGGCAGCGATCGCCTTCGACGCCGGTCATCCGGAAGTGTCGTGGCGGACGCTCGTGCGGCCGGTGTGGTACGAGAACTACCCGGGTCCCGTCCATGCCTGGGAAACCACCGGTCACGACGCGTTCGAGTCGAAGTTCGGCCTCGTGCCGCTGGTGTTCGGGACGATCAAGGCCACGCTGTATGCGATGCTGTTCGCCGCCCCGGTGGCGATCCTGGCGGCGATCTACGCCAGCCAGTTCATGCACCCGACCTGGAAGGGGCGGATCAAGCCCACGATCGAGTTGATGGCCGGTTTGCCGAGCGTGGTCCTCGGCTTCGTGGCCGGGCTCGTCTTCGCCCCGTGGCTGGAGGTCGCGGCGATGCCGGTGATCACCGCCTTGTTCGTGGTGCCGCTCTCGCTCGCCGTGGCCGCCCACCTGTGGCAGCTCGTGCCAGCCGGCTGGCGGAGCCGGCTGGCTGGCTGGAGGTTTGCGATCGTGGCCCTGGTCGCGCTGCCGGCCGGCGTGCTCGCGGCCCGCGCCGCGGCGCCCGCGGTGGAGCGCGGGCTGTTCCAGGGGGATTTCCGGGCCTGGCTCGACGGTCGGGGGGGCAGCGGGTTCGGCGGCTGGATGCTCGCGCTTCTGCCGCTCGCTGCCGTGGCGGCGACGGCCGTGACCGGCCGCGTCGCCGGACCGTGGCTGCGGCGGGCAGGGCGGGGCTGGACCGATCGCGGGGCGGCCCTGGCCTCGCTGGGCGTGTTCGTCGGCGTCGCGGTCGCGGCGGTCGCACTCGCGGCGGCGGGCGCGGTGTTTCTCGACGCCCTGCGGCTCGACGTCCGCGGCGGCTTGTTCGGCACCTACGTGCAACGCAACGCGCTGGTCGTCGGGATCGGGATGAGCTTCGCGATCATTCCCCTGATCTTCACGATTGCCGACGACGCCCTGACGAGCGTGCCCGAGCACCTGCGGAGCGCGTCGCTGGGGGCCGGAGCCACGCCGTGGCAGACGGCGGTCCGCGTGATCGTGCCGGCCGCGGCCAGCGGGCTGTTCTCGGCCGTGATGATCGGCCTGGGCCGAGCGGTCGGCGAGACGATGATCGTGCTCATGGCCGCCGGCAACACCCCGATCATGGATTGGAACGTGTTCAACGGGTTTCAGACGCTGTCGGCCGCGATCGCGACCGAGTTGCCCGAGGCCGCCCGCGGCACGGCCCACTACCGCGTGCTCTTTCTGGCGGCTCTCGTGCTCTTCGCACTCACGTTCGTGGTCAACACGGTGGCCGAGGTCGTGCGGCAGCGCTTTCGGAGGCGGTCGCATGAGCTCTGATTCGCAGCGGCCCCGCCGGCAACGCAGCGCCCACGCGAGCCTGGCCGCCCACGGCGAGCCCTGGGTGTGGCTCACGGCCGGCGCGTTGGCGCTGGCGATCGGCATGATCGTGGGTCTGCTCGCCTTCATCGCGGCCCGGGGCGCCGCGACGTTCTGGCCGGTGCCGCTGGAACTCGTCGAGCTGCGCGACGGCCGGCGGGTGCTCGGCGAGATCTCGGGCCGCGAGGACGACCCCGGCAGCGGCGTCGCCCGCCGACTGCTGAGAACCGCGAACTTCGAGCTCACCGGCAGCCACTTCGAGTGGGTCGACGACGCCGCCGTGGGCGGGACGAGCCTGCCGGAGTGGGCGACCGCCGTCGAGCGGCTCGAGGGGGGGCGATTCCACGGACTGCCGACGCGGTTGCTCCATGGCGCGGAGGTCGTGGCCGAGGGGCCGGCGGAGGTCTGGATCGCCTACGAGGCGGCGCATCCCGAGGCGCGGCGCCGCTGGCGGCAGGCCCTGCGGATCGACAAGGTCGAACGGGGGGAACTCCAGCGCGAACTGCGGGCGGCCCGCCTCGCCGTGGTGCAGGCCCGGCTCGACCATGGTGCCGGCAGCGCGGCCGAGACGCGGGCGGAGGGGGATGCCGCGGAGGTGGTCGCCCGCGTCAATGCCGCGGAGGCCGCGCTCGACGCGCGGGCCGCGGCCCTCCGCGATCACAACGCCGGTTGGGCCGTGGAGTTCGAGACCGCCGACGGCCGCGCGGTGCCGATTCCGCTCGACGGGATCGTGCGGGCGTGGCAGCCGAACCGGCTCTCGCTGGGAGCGAAGATCCGCGTCTACCTCGGACGCTGGGCCGAGTTTCTCACCGACGACCCCCGCGAGGCGAACAGCGCCGGGGGCGTCTTTCCGGCGATCTTCGGCACCATCGCCATGACGCTCATCATGGCCCTGCTCGTGGCTCCGTTCGGCGTGCTCGCCGCGCTCTACCTCCGGGAGTATGCCGGCCGCGGCCCGGTGACCACCGCCGTCCGCGTGGCCATCAACAATCTCGCGGGCGTGCCGAGCATCGTGTACGGCGCGTTCGGCCTGGGCTTTTTCTGCTACGGGCTCGGCGCCGGCATCGACGAGCTCTTCTTCAAGGCCAGCCTCGTGGCCGACAGCCAGCCCACGTTCGGCACCGGCGGCCTGCTCTGGGCGTCGCTCACGCTCGCGTTGCTCACGCTGCCGGTGGTGATCGTGGCCACCGAGGAGGCGCTCGCGGCCGTGCCCAACTCGATGCGCGAGGGTTCCTACGCGTGCGGCGCCGGGAAGTGGCAGACGATCCGGCGGATCGTGCTGCCGCGGGCCCTGCCGGGAATCATGACGGGCCTCATCCTGGCGATGGCACGCGGCGCCGGCGAAGTGGCCCCGCTCATGCTCGTGGGCGTGAAAAAACTCGCCCTCGACCTGCCCATCGACGGCACGTTTCCGTTCGTGCACGCCGAACGGGAGTTCATGCATCTCGCCTACCTGATCTACGACGTGGGCTTCCAGAGCCCCAATGCCCAGGCGGCACGGCCGATGGTGTTCACGATCACCTTCCTGCTCGTGGCGATCATCGCCCTGCTCAACGTGGCCGCGATCCGCATCCGATCGCGGCTGCGGCGGCGGTTCGTCGCGCAGCAGTTTTGAGACGGGGCAGGTAGGATTCCCAGGCGTTCGCACCGAGGGCAGGAACCAGCGGCATGCAGGCACAGACCGAAGCCGGACCCGAGAAGTCCGGCATCAGCGAGCAGTCCCCGACGCCGCCGCGGCCCGCGGTCGACCCGCCGGCCGACCGGCTGGTGGAGGTGGCTGCCGGCCGCGAGGTGACCGCGGAGGTGCACGGGGCCGTGCTCGGCGAGACGCCGGTGCTCGAGATCGACCGCTTCAATCTCTGGTACGGCACGAAACAGGCCCTCCACCGGATCACCATGCCGATCCCGCACGGCAAGGTGACGGCCCTCGTGGGCCCCAGCGGCTGCGGGAAGTCGACGCTCCTGCGGAGCGTCAACCGGCTCAACGATCTCGTCGCCAGCGTGCGGATCACCGGCGACATGCGGCTCAACGGCGACTCGATCTACGACCCGCGGATGGACGTGATCGAACTGCGGAAGCGGATGGGGATGGTGTTTCAAAAGCCCAATCCGTTTCCGATGAGCATCTACGAGAACGTGGTCTACTCGCTGCGGATCGACGGGGAGAACTGCCGGGCCGTGCTCGACGAGGTCTGCGAGGCGAGCCTGCGGGGCGCGGCGCTGTGGGACGAGGTGAAGGATCGGCTCCACGAAAGCGCGCTGGGACTGTCCGGCGGCCAGCAGCAGCGGCTCTGCATCGCCCGGGCGATCGCCGCCGAGCCGGAGGTGCTCCTCCTCGACGAGCCCTGCTCGGCCCTCGATCCGATCGCCACCGGCAAGGTGGAGGATCTCATCCAGGAGCTCCGGGGCCGGTACTCCGTGCTCATCGTGACCCACAACATGCAGCAGGCCAGCCGCACGAGCGACTACACGGCCTTCATGTATCTGGGCCGGCTCATCGAATACGGCCCCACGACCGACATCTTCACCAAGCCGATCCTCAAGGAGACGGAGGCCTACGTCACCGGCCGGTTCGGCTGACGCCACCGGCCCCGGCCCGAGGGTAGCCTGCGATGACCAAGCACATCGAACGCCAGATCGCGAGTCTCAAGGAGCGGATCCTCCGCGTGGGCACGCTCGTCGAGGAGGCGATCTCCAAGTCGATCACCGCGCTCATCAACCGCGACGTGGCGCTCGCGCAGCGGGTGATGGCCAGCGATGAGGAGATCGACCGCATGGAGGTGGAGGTCGAGGAGGAGTGCCTGAAGATCCTCGCCCTCTATCAGCCGGTGGCCGCGGACCTGCGGCTCGTCGTGGCCGTCCTCAAGATCAACAACGACCTCGAGCGGATGGGCGATCTCGCCAAGAACATCGCCAAGCGGGTGGCCCAGCTCGCGGCCGGCAAGGCCTACGAGTTGCCCCCCGAGATCCGCGTCATGGCGATGCAGGCGCAGGACATGGTCAAGCAGTGCCTCGACGCTGTCGTCAACGGCGACCCGACGCTCGCCCGTCAGGTTCGCGAGGAGGACGACGCGGTCGACGCGGCCCGCCAGAAGATCCAGCGTCGCGTGATGCAGGGCATCAAGGACGACCCCGACAACGTCGAGAGCCTGCTGCGGATCAATTCCGTCTCCAAGCACATCGAGCGGATCGCCGACATGGCGACGAACATCGCCGAGGACGTGGTCTACATGGTGGAGGGCGACATCGTCCGCCACCGGGCCACCGATTGACCCGGGTCCCGGGGTTCACATCCGCGGCTTCCCCGTGGTAGCCTTCCGGCCGCCCGGCGATGAGACACGACGCGGGCCCTTCGGAGCGTGCCATTCATGATGCCTGCGGCGCTGCGGCGAGGCGGTGGGGTGGGGTGGGCGGTGACGCTCGCGCTGGTCGTGGGCCTCGCTCGTGCCGAGGATGACGTCCTTGTGAACATCACCGGTCCGCTCGCGGGCACCGTGGGCGACCGGGTGAGCTTCGACGTCGAACTGGTGAACCGCTCCGGACGCAATCTGGAAAAGCTGCGGGTCGTCGACTACTTCGACGCCGGCTTTCATCACGAGGCGTCGAAGAGCCCCATCGAGCAGAAGGGCACCATCGACCTGGCCGCGGGCACGGCGCGGCGGATCACGCTGGATTTTCTGCTCGACGAGCCCGGTCGCCAGTGCCACCGGGTGGAGATCCTCGATCAGGCCAACCGGTTCATCGGCGGGGCGACCGAATGCGTGCAGGTGGCGCCGGCCATCGCGGCAGCGGCCGCGAGCCCTCCGCCGTTCATTCCGCCCCCGGTCGTCGCTCCGCCGGCCGCGCCGACCCCCGCGTCCACGGCGAGCGTCACGCCGACGGCCCCCGCGGCACCCTCGATCTCCTTCGATCTCGCGGGACCGATCGAGGCGACGTCGGGCGCCGTCACCGAATACGTGGCCACGGTCCGCAACACGGGCAACGCGCCCTCGGGGCCGGCGACGGTGGCCCTGGCGTGGGACGAGGGTTTCGTGCCCCTCGAGGCCTCCGACGGCTACGCGCTGGCGTCGTCCCGCGTGACGTGGAACCTGCCCCCGATCGAGGCCGGCGGCCAGGCCAAGCGGCAGATCAATCTCCGGGCGCAGGCGCCGACCTCCGCATACGCGGATTCCGAGCCCACGCGGGCCTGCGTGCGGGCGGAGTTGGCCGGCCTGGGCGGCGCGATCATCGGCGACCAGGAGTGCGTGCGGATCCGTTCCACCACGCCGCGGCCGCGGCTGCGGACGCCGGCGGAGGCCGGACTGCGGCTCGCGCTCGCGGATCTCGACGACCCGGTGCGCAGCGGCGACGCGACCACGCTCGTCTGCACGGTGTTCAACGACGGCACGGCGGCATCCGGGCCGTTGAGCCTCGCGTTGGATCTGCCGCGCGGAGCGCGGCTCGTGGGCGACTCCCGCACCCGGGTTGACGACGGTCGTGTCTACTTCGACGCCGTCGACGTGCCCGCCGGCCGACAGCAGTCGTTCGAAATCTCCTACCGCGCCGCCGAGTCGGGCCGCGCGACGGCGTCGGCGTCCGTGTCGGGCGCGAACCTGGACGGCCGGCTCGACCGGTCGTGCCAGACCGAGTTCCTGCCGTAGTTGGCCTGGCGGGCGAGTCTGCGCCGGCCCCGGCCCGCACATGTTTCCCGGCCTCCGCGATCCGCATGGCCGCTCCCGCCTCGCGCCGCGGCCGGCGACCGGGCCGATGAGAGTCGGGGGGACGTCATGCTGGTCGTCGCGGCGAATTGGGGATTCACGGACGGCACGCTCGTGCGCAGGCCAGCGGCCGCCCGCGCCGCGCGGGAGTGGCTGTCCAGGGTCGGCCGCGCCGCGATCCAGTCGGGATTCGCTCGCGACGGGGCATATCGTCCGCCGGCCGCCGTCGACCTGGTGCTCGCCGGCGACACGTTCGACTGCCTGCTGTCCGCGGCGTGGTGTGGCCGGGATCGACCGTGGCACGCCGGCGCGCGGGTCGCCGCGGCCCGTCGTCGGGTGTTGGTCGACTGCGCGCGTCGGGCGGCGCCACTCGTGAACGGTCTGCTGCGGCTGTCGAAGGGGGGGCTCACGGTGCCCGCCGCGGATCGCCGTGGTCGACCGGACCTGTCCGCGGTGGTTCGGGTGGCGGTGCGGCCGGTGCTCGTCGTCGGCGACCGCGATCTCCCGCTCGCCGAGGTTGCAGCGGACGTCGTGACGCGGGGGGTGGCGGTGGCCCCAGCATGGGGCGACGGCGTGGTGTTCGTCAGGCACGGCCATGAATTCGACCCGGCCTGCCACGTCGAATCCGTCGCGGCGGTCGCCGATCGGCCGCCGACGCTCGGCGAGAGCGTGGCCGTCGATCTCGTCGGCCGGTTCGCCGTCGAACTCGAGGCAGCCGGCGTGCCGCGGTCGCTCGGAGGGTCGTTGCTCGAGGCCCTGGCGGCCGCCGGCGTGACGGAGGTGTCGGCGCTCGTGGCCGCGTGGCTGCGCGCGGATGCCGCGGCGGCGGCGGAACGGATGCGTTGCGGCGTCGAGTCCGCCTGGCGGCGGGCGGTGGACGGCTGGGAGCGGGAAACCCGCCGCGCGCCTCCCGACGTCGGCCACGCCGCCAGTCCGATCGCCGATCTCGCCGCCTGGTTCGTCGGGGCGGACGGACCGCCGCCGACGCTCGCGCATCTGCTCGACCGCAGTCCGAGGTGCCACGGCGGGGCGCGCACGCTCGTGCTCGGTCATGCGCCGGGATCCCGAGCAGAGGAGGGCGTGATTTGCCTCGGTCGAGCCGCCGTGCCACGATGGCGGCCGATCGTCGTGGTGAGTGCCGACGGGGCCGCGTCCGCGGCCTGCGTCGAGGGCTCCGGCTCGGACGAAGTGCCGGTGACCATCGCATTCCAGCCCCGCGACGAACACCCCGACTGGCGGCAGATCGCAGGCGCCCAGTGGCGCGACGCCATCCCCGCGTCGCGCCTCGCGGCGTTCGTCGACGCCGCCTGACGGCCCGCGTCGATCCGAGCAGTGAGCCGACCCATGACCCAGCCGACGCCCTCGTCCACGATCGTCGAGATCCGCACCACCTTCAGCGCCCGCGCGGCGGCCGAGGCCTGCGCGGCACGGCTCGTCCGCGACCGTCTCGCGGCCTGCGTGCAGGTCGAGGGGCCGATCGTCAGCACCTATCGCTGGCGGGGGAGCGTCGAGACGGCGGAGGAGTGGCGGTGTGTCTGCAAGACCACGCCCGGTCGGGCCACCGACTGTCGGACGGCCCTCGCGGCGGGCCATCCCTACGAGGTGCCGGAGGTGATGGAAGCGCGGGTCGAGTCATCGGCGGCCTATGCGGCCTGGGTGCGGGACAGCGTGGGAGACGCCTGACCATCCGCGTGGTGGCCGACGAAGTCGATGACGCACGACGCCCTCTACACCTTCGACGTCTCGATTCATGCCCGCCCGGCCGAGGCCGAGTCGGCCGGCACCTACCGTGATGCCTGGGGGGAGTGGATGACGCTCGACGTGCCGCGGGCGGCGCTCGCCACACCGCTGGCGGTCGACTTCGACGTCTTCCTCGCGAGGCTCGCGGATCTCGAACGCATGTATGCCGAGCCGGACGGCTCGTTCGTCTGGACGAGCCCGCGGGAGGGGCTGTCGTGGCAGGTGGACGGCAATGCCGCGGAGCGGGCTGGACGCGTGCTGCTCGTCGATCTGCGGGGCTCGTGTCCCCCCGCCGACCTCGATCGGCTGCTTGTCGCCCTGGGCTGGCCCGACCAGCGGCTGATGTTCGAGTTGCTCCGACCGGCCGTGTTTCTCGCCGAGGAGACGTTTCGCGGGCACGCGCGGGCCCGCGGATCCGCCGGAGCGGCAACGTGACCCGGCCTCGTCGCCGTCGACCCTGACGGTTATCCGGCCTGCGGGCGGCACACGGGGCCGAGGGAACGCGATGGGTCGATAGGATCACGAGACAGGGTCGGCCGTCCGCGGAACTCCCCGGCGCCGTCCCGGTAGGCTCGCGCCGACGCCGGGCCCGTCGAGTGCCGTTCGGGGAACGGTTGCGGACCGCAGACGCGGAGACAGCGGATGAGCATGAGGTGGCGACGCGCGGGCTCGTGGGTGCGGCGGCTCGCGCCGGTGGTGGCGATCGCGGCGATGGCCGACGTGTCGCCGGGGCAGGGGCTGGACGACCTCTCGCTCACGCGGACATTCGGCGCGGGAGTCCACGCCTACTTCTCGGGAGACCTCGAGCGGAGCTACGACGAGTTCACCGCCGCCATCGAGGCCGGGTCCGAGGACCCCCGGGCCCGCTACTTCCGTGGGCTCGCGGCCCTGCGGCTGGGACGGCTCGACGAGGCCGAAGCCGACTTCTCCGCGGGAGCCGACCTGGAGGCCCGTGCGTTGGGCGGCTGGCCCGTGTCGCGATCGCTGGAGCGGATCCAGGGCCACGACCGGCTGCGACTGGAGCGGCATCGGGTGCGGGCCAGGGTGGCCGCGCTGCAGTTGGATCGCGCCGCCGCGGCCGAGCGCTACTCCGGGATCGAGGATGCCCAGCCGAACGTGCTTCGCAGCCGCAGGCCCACCGCGCTTCCGGCGCCGGCCGGCGACGCGTCGAACCCCTTCATCGAACGACCCGAGCCCGTCGCTCCGGCGACACCGACCGGCGAAACCCCGGAGCCCTCGCCGGTGCCGGATGCCGAGCCGCCCGCCGCCGACGCTGCGCCGTCGACGGTCGAGCTCCCTGTCGAGGCCCCGGCGGAGAGCCCGTTCGCCGAGCCCGAGCCCGAACTGCCGTTCGGCGGCGGCCGTCAGTGAGTCGGCCGCGTTGCTGATGGCGTGGTGAGCCGCAGGCCGCCCCATGCCAGCGCCATCCAACCGGCGATCAGCAACACGCCACCGATGGGCACGACGGCGCCGAGCACGCGCATGCCGGTGAGTGCCAACACCCACAGGCAGCCGCTGAACACGAGCGTGCCGAGCGTGAAACACCATGCCGCGGTCGCGAGGCTGCGCACGGCGCGGCCCGCAGTCGGCAGTGCGGCAGTCAGGCCGCAGGCCACGAGGGCCAGGGCGTGGGCGAGCGCGTATCGGGAGGCGGTCTCCCAGTTGGCCGCCTGCCCGCTCGCCTCCAGGAGCGGCTTGAGCCCGTGGGCCCCGAAGGCGCCCGCGGCCACCGCGCCGGCGCCGAGCAGGCTGCCGAGGGCGATGCAGGTGCCGGCCAGCCTCCCGCTCACGGCCGTGAGGTTCCCATGAGCTTCTCCTCTTCCTCCTCCTGGATGATGATCCGCGGCGTGACCATCAGCATGAGGCTGTCCGTCGTCCGGCCGAGGCCGACGTTCTTGAACAGGCGGTTGATGTAGGGAATCTTCGACAGGATCGGCACGCCGTATTCGTTCCGACCCTCGCGGAGCCGCTTGATGCCGCCGAGCAGCACGGTGCCGCCGTCGGGCACGCTCACGGTGGTGGTCACGGTGGTGAACAGGAACTCCGGCAGCTGGATCGTGGTGCCGTTCGACTGCACCTCCAGTTCATCGCTCGACTCGTCTCCGGTGGCCAGGTCGACGAGTCCGTTCGTGCCCGTGCCGGCGAGCTGGCCGAGCACGCCCGACCGACCGCTGACGCCCGACTTCGAGTCGCTGCTCTTCGCCTTCGTCGACCGCTGGCCCTCGAACTGGAACGATTCCACGCGGCCGATCTGCGAGAAGAACGGCACCAGCGTGAGCCGCACGAACCGGCGATCGTTCGACACCACGGCCTGCACGTTCACGGCGGTGCCCTCGTTGAGCACCGTGATCACCGGCTGCTGCGCCGCGGCGAAATCACCGACCACCGGGATCACGGCCGTCACGAAGGGCCGCTGGCGGGTGTCGGACACGAAGGCGTTCTGCCCGTTGAAGAGCGTCACCTTCGGCGACTGCATGACGTTCGACCGCGTGTTGCCCTGGGCGGCCTGGATGAGGAAGTAGGCCTCGATGTCGGAGAGGATCGCGAAGCCGAAGTTCGCGGCCGAGGTGGCCGGATCGGGAAGGCCCGGCAGCTGGGGCACCGTCGCCGCGCCGAAGCTGTTTTGCCGGAAGGGGATCGAGAAGAAGTTTTGCGCGGCGGGGCCCAGCGTCTGCTGCCCCTGACCGACCAACGGGTTGGCGAACGGGCTGACCGCGACGCCCGGATTCCCCGTGCTGTCGAGGCCGATCGTCTGCGTCGGGCCGCCCGGTGCGGCGGTGATGCCCTGCTGGAACGGGTTGGTCGAGCTGTTCCCCTGCGTGGGAATGGCCGTCATGTTGAGCGGTTGGTTCACGCCCGATTGGATGTTGAAGTCGAAGTCGACGCCGATCCGTTCGAAGAAGGTGTCGTTGAGGCTGATGAACCGCACCTCGATCGTGACCTGGAGATCCTGGAGGCGGCGGAGTTGTTCCAGGAGGTCGGCGATCTCCTCATGCACCTCCTGCGTCTGGCTGACGACGAGACTGAGGTTCGTGGCGAAGGGCTGGATCGCGCCCGGACCGCCCACGGTGTCCCAGGTGTCGGCGGCCACCGTGCTCTGGATGAGGCCGATGAGCGACTGGAAGTCGGCCTGCGCGCCCCCCGCGGATGGTGGTCCGAAGGGAATCGACGGCGTGGAGCCCGTTCCCGGCGGTCCGGACCTGCCCCCGGGGATCTGGGCCAACGCGCTGGTCGCGAGGTCTCCCGCGGCGGCCCGTCCGCCGCCGATCCCGGCCGGCGGCGGCCCCACCTCGACCGCCAGGGCGTTGCGGAGCGACGCCTGCGAGTAGCCGTCGCGGAGCGCGCCGGTGATGCCCAGGCCGTCGGACGAGAAGTTCGGCACGGGGAGGACGAGGTCGGCGACCGGGTAGGTGACCGCGTAGACGTCGCCGCGGACGAGCCGGGGGCTCGTCACCTTGAGCACCTCGTCGCGAATCGCGTAGCCGAGGTGCAACGGTTCCAGGATCAGCTTCAAGGCGCTCTTGAGCGAGATCGGCTGATCGAGGGCCAGCGTCACGCTCGTGTCGCTGCGGACCGCCTCTTCGTCGAGGCCCGCGAGGTCGAGATGCACCGCCACGTCGGCCTGGGCGCCGAGATCCTCGAGCACCTTTGCGAGCGGCGCGTCGTGATAGGCGGGTTTCACCTTCGTGTTGAGCCGCCGCTGGATCTCTCGCTCGACCGGAGAGGCTTGGGCCCGGGCGGCGGCCTGCAACTCGCCGCGGCTCTTGGTGAGGTCGCGCCAGTCCTTCGTGTCGGGGAACTCGATCGGTCCCGCGAACGGCGCCGACGATCGCTCCACGTCCTCGACCACGTCCATGAAGCCAGCCTGCTTGTCGGTGGCGATCGACTGCTGGGCGTCGAGTCGCCGGATCACCCGGCTCTGGGCGAGGAGTTGGCGGACCACCGGATTGTCCGGGGCCAGTTCGCCGGCCTTCTTGGCGATCGCCTCGGCCTCGGGAAACCGCTGCTGGTCGATGAGCGTGTTGTATTCCTCGACGAGCATGGCGATCCGCTGATCCACCTCGACCCGCCGGGAGCGATCACGGTCGATCTCGGCCTCGATGCGGCTGTTCTGGGCCTCGAGGGCCAGTTCCGCCCGCCGCTTGCCGGTCATCTCCTCGATCTCGCGGCGGGTCCGCTCGATCCGCCGCAGAAACTGATCCCGCGCGGCCTGCGGAAGCCCGCGGCCGTCGAGACCCTGCGCGGCGGCGTCGAGCAGCGCGAGCGCCTCAGCCGGCGACCGCTGCGCGAGCCGTTTGGCCTCGAGTTGCTTGGCCGCCAACTCGGCCGAGGTGCGGGCGAGCGTCAGCGGATCCGCTTCGGCGTTGGCCGTCGCACCGCCCTGCTCCGTGGACGTCGTCGGGGCGGTGGCGGAGGGCTCTGGCGCGGCCGCGGCGTCGATGGCCTGCCGGATGATCCGCCGCGCCGTCTCGGCATCGCCGGCCGCGGCGGGCGCGGGAAGGTCCTCGCCGCGGCTGGTGCCGGTCAGGGCGAGGCCGGGCAGCAACAGTCCGCACGCCGCGACGAGACGAAGGGTGGATGTCATGGGATGCCGGGTCCTCGGCTGGCAAAAGACGTTCGCGGCGGGAGAAGTAGCGGGGTCCGCCGGGCCGGGTCAAGTCGTGCGCCGACCGGAGACGACGCCGCCCCCGGTCGCCCGCAGTTCGCGACACGCCGCAGACATCGCGAATTGCCCGGTTTGACGCCCCGCGTGTCCGTGCGTGCGGGGCGGTTCGTCCACGCGTCGCCTACGTGGCCGGTGCGACGCGGCGGGCGACGGCCTTTTCCACCGTGTCGAGCAGTTGATCGACGCGGAAGGGCTTGAACAGCACGAGATCGACCCCAGCCTGACGTGCTTTGACGATCGAGTGCCCCGGGTCGTATCCAAACCCGGTCATGAGCACGAGCGGCACCGTGTCGAGGATTTCCTGGAGTTTGAGAAGCAGTTGATAGCCGCTCATGTCGGGTAGGCGGATGTCGGTGATGATGACGTCGTAGGCATCGCCGCCGCCGGTCCGCACGAGCGACGCCGCCTCGGCCCCGTCGCGGGCCGTCTCCACCACGCATCCGTACCGTTCGAGGAGCGCGTGGGCGGCGGCCCGCACCTGGTCGTCGGCGTCGACGACCAGGATCCGACGGTCGGCGAGCGCCGGCCGCCGGTCGCCGTGGCGGCGCTGGGCGTGAGCGACGCTCGGCGTCATCCGCTCGCCCACCCGCTGAATCACCTGCTTGATGTCGCGGGCGTTCCTGAGGATCCGCTGCAGCCGCTCGACCACGTCGGGCTCGTGGCCGATGTACCGCTCCATCACGTTGACGGCATCGTTGAGGATGTCGTCGACGGGCAGTGCGACGGCGCCGTGGATCGCCTCGATGCTCTCGGCAGTGCTCGACACCTTCTCCGCGGCGAGCAGTTCCAGCGTGTTGAGCGCCGCGGCCACGTCTCGGGAGAAGATCTCCAGGAACTGCAGGTCGGTGGCGGTGAATCCGCCCGGCTCCGGGCTCTCGACGTTGAACGTGCCGATCACCTCGTCGTGGAGCATGAGGGGCACCGTCAGCGAGCTCTTGGCCCCCTTGCAGCCCTCGAGATACAGCGGGTCCTTCGTCGTGTCGTCGCAGAAGTAACTCCTGCCCGTGGCCGCGACGAAGCCGGTCACCCCGTTGTGTTCGGGCCGGGCGTACAGGATGCGGGCCTCCGCCTCGGGCTGCATGCCCTCCGCGAGCAGCGGCTCGAGCCTGCCGGTCTGCCGATCGAGCAGCCGGATCTCGACCACGTCGAACTGCAACAGATCCTTGGAGTGGTGGAGGATGTTGCTCTTCAGCAGTTCGATGCGCTCGTCGACCGTCATGTCGGCCAGTTCGGCCGGTGACAGGTCGGCCAGCGTCTGGCCGGCGGCGTGGATCGCCGCCCGCTTCTGTTGTTCGAGGATCGTCGTCGTCACGTCGCGGACCGCGACCACGGCCCGGGCGGCGTCGGACCCGGCGTGGAACGAGCCCGAGCATTGCACGTCGAAGAAGCGGCCCGCACCGGTGCGCACGGTGGCCCGCCCGCGGCGGCCGGCGGCAACCGCGGATCGGAAGGCGGCGACATCGTCCGCGCTCTCGGTTGCGGCGCCGAGGACGGCGAAGAAGTCGCGGCCGGCGCCGCCGTCGGTGGCGGACCAGGCGGCCAGCATCTCGTTGGACCAGTGCACCACGCACTGGTCATCGAGCAGCGCGATGCCGTCCGGCAGGTGATCGACGATCGCGCGGTCCAGTCGCGTCGCCGCCGGGTCGTCGCCAGGGCCTGCCGAAATCTCCGTCACCGAGCAGCCTCCAGCGTCGATGATCCGATGCCCCGAAAGTATAAATTCCGCGCCGGCGAGCCGCCAAATCCGCGGCCGGCGTTGTCGGCTCGGCCGGGCTTCCTATACTCCCTCGGGCGTCCGTCACAGCCGTCGTCGACCCAGGCACGTCGGACTCACCCGACGAGGACTCTCGTGAGCGATCCAGCCGAATCGTTTCTGGCCCGACACCAGTTCCTCATTTATCGGCTCTTCTCACTGTCGGGCCTCGTGCCCGTGGGCGCGTTTCTTGTCGTCCACCTGCTGACCAACGCGTCGATCCTCGCGGGGCCGGGAACGTTCCAGTCGCGGGTCGACCTGATCCATTCGATCGGAGAGCGGGTCCTGCCGATCGTGGAGTGGGCGTTCATCTTTCTCCCGATGCTGTTCCACGCCACCGTCGGGTTCGTGATCATCGCCAACGGCCTGCCCAACGTGGGCTCGTATCCATACGTGGGGAATGTCCGCTACACGCTGCAGCGGGCCACCGGCATGATCGCGTTCGTGTTCATCATCGGCCACGTGATCCACCTGCACTGGATGGGCAAGCCGCTCGGCGGAGGCCAGTTCGACCCGCATGCGGCGTCGAGTTCCGCGGCCGTCGCGATCCAACCGGCCCTGGCATCGGCGTTGTACGCCATCGGCGTCTTGTGCGCGGTGTTTCACTTCGCGAACGGCCTGTGGACGCTCGGGATCACCTGGGGCCTGTGGACGAGCCCAGCCGCCATGCGGCGCGCCAACGCCGTCAGCATCGTCGTCGGCGTCGCGCTGGCGGCGGCCGGTCTGGGTTCGTTGGCGGGCCTGCAGGGGCTCCGCGGACAGAAGCTCGACGACGCCCGGGCGATCGAAGCCAACATGCACGAGGACCGGGAGGCGCGGGAGCGGCTGCTGCACGGTGGCGACAGGGCCACGTCGGCCGTCCGGCCCGCCGTCGGAGCACCGGTCGCGGACTCCAGGGGAGGGTGACGGCATGGCGCAGCCGAGGGTCTTGGTCGTCGGTGGTGGGCTGGCCGGCTTGGCGGCCACGATGCGGCTCGCAGAGCTCGGCGTCGGAGTCGATCTCGTGAGCCTCGTCCCCGTGAAGCGGTCGCACAGCGTGTGCGCCCAGGGCGGGATCAACAGCGTCAATGCCCTGACCAGGCAGCAGGGCGACAACGAGTGGAAGCACTTCGACGACACCGTGTATGGCGGTGACTTCCTGCAGCACCAGCCCCCGGTGAAGGAGATGGCCGACTGGGGTCCACGAATCGTCGATCTGATGGACCGGCTCGGAGTGCCGTTCAATCGCACGCCGGAGGGCTTCCGCGACCAGAGACGGTTCGGCGGCACGCTGTACAAGCGGACGGCGTTCGCGGGCGCGACCACCGGACAACAACTGCTGTACGCACTCGACGAGCAGGTTCGCCGGCGGGAGGTCGAGGGCAAGGTGAAGAAGTGGGAGTTTTGGGACTTCCTCGCGCCGGTGCTCGACGATGCCGGCCGCTGTCGCGGCGCGATCTGCCAGGACCTGGTGACGATGGAGTTTCGGGCCTTTCCGGCCGACGCCGTCGTGCTCGCCACGGGTGGCAACGGCCTGATTTACGGCCGGTCCACGATGTCGATGGTCTGCACCGGTAGCGCCGTGAGCCGGGCCTATCGGGCGGGGGCGGCGTACGGCAACGGCGAATTCATTCAGGTGCATCCCACGGCGATCCCCGGCGCCGACAAACTGCGGCTGATGAGTGAGAGCGCCCGCGGCGAGGGCGGGCGGGTGTGGGTGCCGAGGAAGCCCCAGGATCCGCGGGATCCGCGGGATATTCCCGAGGCCGACCGCTGCTACTTCCTCGAGGAGCGGTATCCGAAATACGGCAATCTCGTCCCTCGCGACATCGCCACGCGCGAGATCTTCGACATCTGCACCACGGATGGTCTCTCGGTGGAGAAGGACCGGCTCTGCGTCTACCTCGACGTCACCCACATCCCCAGGGAGACGCTCGACCGCAAGCTCGGCGGCATCCTGGAGATCTACGAGAAGTTCCAGGGCGTCGACCCGCGGTCCGTGCCGATGAAGATCTTCCCGGCGGTGCACTACTCGATGGGTGGTCTGTGGGTCGACTACGAGCGGAGTTCGTCCGGCGGCATGGTCGAAGGGGCGATCCGCAACCAGCAGACCAGCATTCCCGGGCTCTACGCGATCGGCGAGTGCGACTACCAGTACCACGGTGCCAATCGGCTCGGGGCCAATTCGCTCCTGTCGTGCATCTTCAGCGGGCTGTTCGTGGCTCCGACGCTCGCGGCGGCCGCCGGAGCCACCGCGCCGGTCGATCGGCGGCTCTTCGAGGCGACCGAGCGGCGGGAGGAGGAGCGACACCGGGCGTTGCTGGGCCGGACGGCTGGAGACGAGAACCCCTACGACCTCCACCAGCAACTTGGCGGACTCATGACCCGAGTGGCCACGGTCGTGCGGCGGAACGACCAGCTCGAGGCGGCCTATGGCGAGGTCTGTGCGATGGAGGAGCGTTGGAAGCGTTGCGCGGTGAGCGATACGGGCAACTGGACCAACCAAAACGTCGTCTTCACGAAGGCCTTGGGTGACATGTTCCCGGTCGCCAAGTTGATCCTCAAGGGCGCCCTGCTTCGCGATGAATGCCGCGGCGCCCACTTCAAGCCGGCCTTCGCGATGCCGGGGATCTCGGCGACGGATCCCGCCGGCCAGCGGCGAGAGGCCGAGGAGTGGTGCGACCGGTTCGAGGCCAACACGCGGAAGTGGCTCAAGTCGACGATCGCAACCTGCGACTCCGCCGGCAATCCCGAGATTTCCTACCAGGACGTCGATACGTCGCTGATCCCGCCGCGGCCGCGGCTGTACGGCCTCGTCGGGGCCGACGTGATCGAGGAGGTCTGGAAGGAGCGGCATGCGACCGCAGACGCCGGCGGCACCGCCGCGGAGCCGCGGCTCGCGGCGGCGGCGACCTGAATGGAGATGCGACCATGATCAAGGCTGTCGAGACGAACGGGCACGCGTCGAATGCTGAGCACGACGGTGGCCACGTGGCCCGCCGTGTCCGGGTGAGGATCCTGAGGCAGGACGTCGCCGGGGGCGAGAGCTACTGGGAACGCTTCGAGGTGCCCCACGAGCCCAATATGAACGTCATCAGCGTGCTCCAAAAGGTGGCCGCGCAGGCGAAGTCGCAGGACGGCCGCGCGGTGGCGCCGGTCGCCTGGGATTGCTCCTGTCTGGAGGAGGTCTGCGGCTCCTGCACCATGCTCATCAATGGCCGCACGCGGATGGCCTGCTCGGCGCTGGTCGACAAACTGCTCGACGAGTCCGAGGAGATCGAGCTTCGGCCGATGTCGAAGTTTCCGGTCGTCCGAGATCTCGTTGTCGATCGGCGGCGTCTGTTCCGTTCGCTGGAGCGGGTGCAGGCCTGGGTCCCGGTCGACGATTCGTATGACCATGGCCCGGGGCCGCGGATCTCGCCTCGGGAACAGGAAGACGCCTATCCGCTGTCCACGTGCATCAGTTGTGGGTGCTGCCTCGAGGCCTGTCCGCAGTTCACGAAGATCGAGGTGGTGCGGCGGGACGGGGAGTCGGAGGCCGATTTCGTGAAGCGGCGGAAGGCGGCGTTCGACGCCGGGTTCGTCGGCGCCCACGCGATCAGCCAGTCGATGCTGTTCAACGCGCATCCGACTGGCGGGATGATCGCGGGCGAGCGGCTGGAGACGCTGACAGGTCAGGGTGGTATCCAGGTCTGCGGCAACGCGCAAAACTGCGTGGCCGTCTGCCCGAAGAGCATTCCTCTCACGCGGTCGATCGCCAGGGCCGGCCGAGCCGCGACCGTATGGGCGATCAAGAAACTGTTCGACCGCTGAACGGCCGGGAACTCAGCCGCGGGCGGCGAGCGGCAGGTAGTCCCGGGGCGCTGCCCCGGTGTAGATCGACAGCGGACGGATGATCCGGTTGTCGCCCACCTGCTCGATGACGTGGGCCGTCCAGCCGCTCATGCGGGCCACGACGAAGATCGGCGTGAACACGTTCACCGGCAGGCCGAGCGCGTGATAGACCCGGGCCGCGGGCCAGTCGAGGTTGGGCTTGAGCGCCTTGGCGGCAAGCATGATCCGCTCGACGCGATCGGCGAGATCCTCGAGCGCGTCTCCGGCCGTGCCCCGCACCATCTCCCGGCACATCGTGCCCAGGAGCTTCGCCCGCACGTCGCCGTCCTTGTACACGCGATGGCCGAAGCCCATCACCACCCGCTTGGCGGCGAATTGTTCGTGCACCCAGGCCTCGGCACGGTCGGCGGTCCCGATCGCGCCGAGCACCTCCAACACCTTCTCGTTGGCGCCGCCGTGGAGCGGACCCTTCAGCGCGCCGATGGCGGCGGTGATGCACGAGTGCATGTCGGAGCCCGTCGAGGCCACCGTGCGGGCCGCGAACGTCGAGGCGTTGAATTCGTGCTCCGCGTAGAGCACGAGCGTGGTGCCGAAGATCGCGGCGTGCGGCGCGGCGGGGGCCCGGCCGGTGAGTCGCTCGAGGAGCGCCGTGGCCAGCGAGCCTGACGGCCACGGCGCCACCGGTCGGCCGGCCGCAAGGTCGAGCCAGGCTGCGAGGAGCGCCGGGACCTGGCCCAGGAGCCGTTCCGCCTGCACGAGGAGCGCCGTCCGGTCGCCCGGGGTGTCGTCGCGCTCGACGAGCCCCAGCATGCTCACGCCGGTTCGCAGGGCGTCCATCGGCGCGGCGTCGGGCCGGGCCGCGGCGAGCCGTGCCAGGGCGTCGAGCGCGGCGGCGGGCAGCGAACGAGCTGCGGCCGCGACGCGGTCGCCGAAGGCGGCATGTTCGCGCTGCGTGGGCAGTTGACCGTGCAGCAGCAGGTATGCCACTTCCTCGAAGTCACCCGCGCGGGCCAGCGGCTCGATGTCGTAGCCCCGGTAGCGGAGCGTGCCTTCGAGCGAGGCAATCGCGGTGGTGCCCGCGACCACGCCCGCCAGCCCCTTGGCGAACTCCGTGGCGGCGGCTGGGTTCGGCGTGGCGCTCATGGACGGGTCTCCGCAGGGTTGACGACGGCCCGGTGCCGCTCGGGATGTCGAGGATCGTAGCCCAGGAGGTCGTAGAGCTCCTCCCGCGACTGCATGAGGTCGAGCAGGCTCTCCTGCGTCGCCTCGGCCCCCAGCACGGCCAGCCCCGCCTCCATCGCCTTCATGGCAAGCCGCAGCAGCGTGACCGGGTAGAGAACAGCGGCGAAGCCGAGGCCGGAGAGATCGGGCAACGTCATGAGCGGGCCGGCGCCGAACTCCGTCATGTTGGCCATGAGCGGGGCGATGCCGGCGAACTCACGGCCGACCCTCGCGAACTCCTCGCGCCGGGCAAGAGCCTCCGGAAACAGCCAGTTCGCGCCGGCGCCGCGATACGCGTGGAGGCGCAGGATGCAGTCGTCGAGACCGTGCACCGCACGGGCGTCGCTGCGGCCGATGATCACCGTCCGCGGATCGCTGCGGCCCGCGCAGGCGGCCAGGATCTTGTCGGTCATCTCCGCGGATTCGATGACCTGCTTGCCCGCCAGATGGCCGCACCGCTTGTCGGCCTCGCGTTGATCCTCGAGCTGGATCGCGGCGGCACCGGCGGCTTCGAGCAGCCGCACCGTTTCCTCCACGTCGCGCGGGCCGCCGAAACCGGTGTCGGCATCTACGATGACCGGCAGGGTCGTGGATCGGGCGAGGATGCGGGTCTGCTCGACCAACTGGTCGCGGGTGAACAGTCCGATGTCGGGCACCCCGAGCGTGCCGGCGGAGAAGGCGGCCCCCGACAGATAGACGGCGTCGAAGCCCGCCCGCTCCACCAGCGCGGCGGCCAGGGCGAAGGGCGCGCCGACGATGCCGAGCGTGCCCTGGGAGGCGGCGCGGTGGAGCGCCGCGCCGCCCGCGGCGGTGGCGGGGCCGGTGGGCGCGGGGGAGCGGGTCGTGTCCATGCGCGTGGGCTATCCTGTCGGGTTGCTGAGCCGGAGTTATAGGTGTTCGCGATGTCGGGCGGAAGCAGTCGGTTGCGATCGGCGGCGGTGCGGGCGACCGGCGAGGTGCTCGCGGCGGCGGCGCTGTTCGCGGCCGCTGGCGCCTGGCCGACGCCCGACATCAACGAGAGTGTCTACCTGACGAAGGCGCTCCACCGCGCTGATCCCGCCTGGTGTCGCGGCGACTTCTTTCTGGAGACTCCGGATGCGCACGGCGTGTTTTTCGTCGCGTTCGGCCCGCTGATCGCCGCCCTGCCTCCGGACTCGGCCGCCTGGGTCGGCCGCATCCTCGGGTGGCTGGCGCTGGCCGCCGGGTTTCGCCATGCGATCGCCCCCCTCGTCGACCGGTCGTGGGCGCGGATCCTCGCGGCAGCCATCTTTTCCATGGCCGTGCGCTACACGCCGGCGGCTGGCGAGTGGGTGATCGGCGGCTGCGAGGCGAAGGTGTTTGCATGGGCGGCGCTGCTCGCGGGCGTCGGCGAGGTGGTACGCGGCCGGCATGCGATCGCGTGGGTTCTGTGCGGCGCCGGCGCGGCGGTCCATCCGGTCGTGGGCGGCTGGGGCATGGTCGTCGTCGCAGCGACCTGGCTCGCGGGCCATCGACGAGACCAGGGGCCATCGTGGCGCGGCGTCACGTCGCCGGGCGTCGCCCCCACCGCGTGGCTCGTCGTCGGCGTGGCGCTCGCGGCCTGCGGGGCGGTGCCGGCCGCGCGGCTGTCGGCCGACGCCGACGCGGCCACGCGGGCCGCCGCGAATCTCATCTACGTGGTCGAGCGGCTGCCGCACCACCTCCTGCCACGCAGTTTCGCCGCCGGGCTCGTGGCCCGCCACCTGCTCGCCATAGCCGTGTGGTGGCTGCTCGCGCGGGATCTGCCCGCGACGGCGCCGCGGCGCCGGCTGACGCTCCTCGTGGGGGCGACCCTGATGCTGTCGCTCGTCGGCTGGCTCGTGTCGCTGGCGGAGCCGTGGGCGCCGGCCGTCGTGCACGGGGTGCTGCGGTTCTACTGGTTTCGGCTCGCCGACGGGATCGTTCCTCTTGCGCTCGCGGCCACGGTCGCCGCCATCCTCGAGGACGACGGGCTCGTGTGCCGGGTGATTCGCGTCACCCCGGCTGTCGTCCGCGGAGTCGTCGTGGTCGCACTCGGCCTCGACCTCGGCGTGGAGGCGGCCCATTGGCCCCTGCCGGGCCGCGCGGTCGTCTCGCGGGCCGACCTGAAGGTCGATGCGCGCGCCTGGGCGGATGCATGTGCATGGGTGCGCGATCACGTCCCGAGCGACGCCTGCTTCCTCACGCCGCGTGCCAGTGCGTCGTTTCTCTGGCGGACGGGCCGTCGCGAGGTCGTGTGTTGGAAGAACAGCCCGCAGGACGCCCGGTCACTCGTCGAGTGGCGGCGGCGGATCGTCGACTGCCTGTCGCCCGATGACGGGATCACGCGCTTGGGGGCCTCGACCGCGGCATTCGGGGCGGACCGCATGCGGGCGGTGGCGGCCCGCTACGGCGCGACCCATGCGATCGTGCCGCTCGACACCTGTGGCCTCGATGCGCTTCCCTTTCCGAGGCTCTACGCCAACGCCGGCTTCGCGGTGCTCAGGCTCGAGCCGCTCACGGCAGCCGCACGCCCAGGCGATCGGCCTTGAGCCGCAGCGCGTGGGCAAAGGCCGGAAAGGGATACTTCCTGCCACGGCGGATCGCCCAGACGTAGGTCGCATCGACGAGATCCTCGGGCAACCGGCCGACGCGCACGAGCCGTGCGACCTCGTCGCAGAAGGCGACGTCGCGCGGGGCCTGGACGCGGAGGCCCGTCTTGAGTTGCTCCGCGAGCGTGTCGGTGGCGAGGTTCGCGGCGGCGGCCCTCGGCGGCGAGGTCGTCAGCGGCACCATCAGCCCGAGCGCGACGGCGACGGAGATGGATCGCATGGCATGAACTCCGGGGCGGCGGAGGGTCGCAGCCGGGCTGGCGGGCGTCAACATCGGCCGTCTCGCGCGACTGATCCGTGAGCCTCACGGGCCGACGCGCGCAACCGGTTCGGGTCTGCCCACACCCTCTCGCCGGACGCTCGCTGGCATCCTGCCCTGCGCTCACTCGGGGGTGCCTTCGCTCCCGCCCTCCGGGCTGCGCTCGGCCACCTACGCCGTCTCGAGGGGATGGGCAGCCCCGAACCTTCCTGGCGTCCGCTGGGCAAGGCGTGGGCGTCCCCGACGCCGGTTGGGCGTGTTGAGGCCCGAGGATCACGGGGGAGCCGTGTCACACGAACCGGGCGAGGGCGTAGGATTTCTTCCCTGATCGCAGCACGAGCGTGGTCGAGCCCGCGAGATCCCGGGCCGTGAGCCGGCTGGCGGGGTCGGTGACGCGGCGGTTGTTGACGTAGGCCCCACCCTGCTCGACGGTGCGGCGGGCGGCGCTCGTGCTGGCCGCGAGTCCGGTGGCCTTGAGAGCCTCCACGAGCGGCAGGCCGTCGGCTTCGAGCACACCGCGGGCGAAGGCGTGGCTGGGCACGTCGGCGAAGATCTCGGCGAGGGCCGCGTCATCGAGGCTCGCGATTTCGGCGCCGAAGAGGATCTCCGTCGCCTGGCGGGCGGCGGCCAGACCCTGCTCGCCGTGCACGAGGCGGGTGAGTTCCTCCGCCAGCCGCTTCTGCGTGTCGCGGGCGGCGGGATTCGTCGCCCGCCGGGAGTCGAGCGCACCGATCTCTTCGAGCGGCAACTCGGCGAGCCGGTGCAGGCACCGGCCGGCGTCGTCGTCCTCGAGGTTGATCCAGTATTGATAGAACCGATAGGGGCTCGTGCGGCGCGGGTCGAGCCAGACCGCGCCCGACGCGGTCTTGCCCATCTTCGTGCCGTCGGCCTTGGTGAGCAGCGGGCAGGTGATGCCGTGAAGCTCACGGCCGCGGAGTCGGCGGCCGAGCTCGATGCCCGCGGTGATGTTGCCCCACTGGTCGCTGCCGCCGATCTGCACGCGGCAGTCGAGTGCGTCGGAGAGGTGCACGAAGTCCCAGGCCTGGAGGAGCATGTAGCTGAACTCGGTGTAGGAGATGCCCCCCTCCCGCTCGAGGCGGCTCTTCACGGAGTCCTTGCCGAGCATCTGTCCGAGCGGCACGTGCTTGCCGACGTCGCGGAGAAACTCGAGATAGCCCACGCCCCGCATCCAGTCGCCGTTGTTCACCACGTGGACCCGACCGCCGGCCGAGGCCAGGACGGCGCGGATCTGTCGCTCGACGGCGGCGACGTTGGAGGCGAGCTCGTCGGCCGAAAGCAGGTTTCGCTCCTCGCTGCGGCCGCTCGGGTCGCCGATCATGCCCGTGGCACCCCCCACGAGCGCCACCGGCTCGTGACCCGCCGCGGCCACGCGTCGCAGCAGCACGAGGGCCACGAGGTGGCCCACGTGGAGGCTGTCGGCCGTCGGGTCGAAGCCTGCGTAGACGCGGCGGCCCGGCTCGGTGAGCCACCGCCCGAGCGCGGCCGGGTCGGTGGCCTGCTGCACGAGGCCCCGGGACGTGAAGTCGGCGAGCAGATCGGAAGCCATGGTCACCGCCAGACGTCGTCGCCTGCGAAGGGGTGCGCGGGGCCGCCGAGCCGCGGTGTCGGCAGGGCCTTGAGGGCCTGTTCCGCGAGTTTCAGATCCTCCCGGCTGGTGATCTTCATGTTGATCGGCGAGCCGGGCACGACGGCCACGGCATGGCCGAGCGCCTCGACCGCCTGGGCCTCGTCGGTGGGCCGGTCGGCTGGGGCGGCGGCGAAGGCCCGCATCAACAGGTCCCGGGAAAAGACCTGCGGTGTCTGGGCCTCCCAGAGACCGGTGCGATCGACCGTCTCCGTGATGACGTTGCCGGGGCCGACCCGCTTGAGCGTTCCGGCCACGGGGATCGCGAGGATGGCCGCGCCCGTCCGGCCGCCGACCTCGAAGACCCGGTCGATCCAGGCCTGCGCGATGCAGGGTCGGGCGGCGTCGTGGATGGCCACCGTGTCGATGGCCGGGTCGAGTTTCTCGAGGCCGCGGCGCACCGACTCGGCCCGGTGGGCGCCGCCTTCGGCAAGGGTGATGCCCATGAAGGCCAGGTTGGCACCGAACTTTTCGACGAAGGCCGCGCGGTCCTCCGGCGCAACGACCACCACGACCTGCTTCACGTCGGGGCGATCGATGAACTTTTCGGCCGAGTGGATCCAGACCGGCCGGCCGGCCAGCGGCGCGAACGGTTTCTTGTAATTCGCGTCGTTGAAGCGGCTGCTCTGGCCCGCGGCCGCGAGGATCACGCCAAAGGTCGGCATGGCGTCAGAGCCCGAAGGAGGGCAGCGGCCGGCCCGTGACGACACGATCCATCAGCAATTTCACCAGGGCTTTGGCGACGGGCTTGTCGCGCAGCCACCCGGCAAACGTCTCGCCGTGGGTGACATAGGCGTCGCGGAGCGGGGTCGGCGCGTCGGTCAGCAGCCAGTCGCGGAACACGAGCCACCGCGGGTCATCGCTGCCGTAGACCTCGCGGGCCACCCAGCAAAAACCCTGACCGCCCATGCCACCCATGCCGCCCATGCCGCCGCCCATTCCGCCCATACCGCCACCCATGCCACCCATGCCACCGCCCATGCCACCGCCCATGCCACCGCCCATGCCACCCATGCCGCCGCCCATGCCACCCATGCCGCCGCCACCGATGCCGCCGCCGGTGTCCCCAGACACGTAATTGAACGTCGTCACGTTCCCGACACCCGAGAACAGGGGCGTGGCCGTAATCCGGACATACCGGCGATCTGCCGACACGACCGCCCGGGCGAACATGTTGATGCCCTCGGGAAGGGTCGTGATCACGGGCTGGTAGCCGACCGCTCCGCCCCGGAAGAATGGCAAGCCCGACGCCGGCGCAGCCGCGCCGCCCTGCCGGCTCGCAGCCAGGGCCGCCGTCGCCTGCGGATCGCTGAGCGACGAGAGTTGCTGGGCGAGCGCCGTTTGGCCGACATGGTGCTGCACGGCGACGTCCTGAGCGACCTGGGCGTCGAGCAGCGGCTCACGGCGTCGACCCGAGCCCAGATTGACCACGATCAGCGACTCGTCGCCCTCGATGCGAATCTGTTTGGTCTGCCGCTCTTCCTGATCCGTCCCGCGACGGATCACGGTCTCGGCCGTGATCGTGTCGGCCTCGACCTTGCCGCAGACGCGACGAACCAACGCCCGGTAGGTTCCCGGAAAGGCCTCGACCACGACATACCGCTCGCGGTGCACGCCTCCCGCATCCACCCCACGATTCGGATCGGAGATCAACGCTCCGCCGGCCATCGATCGGGCGGCGACGGGAGAGCAGACGCTGCCAGACGGTTCCTCCACGAGCAGGTCGATGTCGGCGTCGCCGCTCCAACTGATCTCGAGAACCAGGTCCCTCACCATGGCGGCCGCGACGTCGGCCTGGAAGGCCGCGGCCTCTTCGGCCTTGCCGGCCTTCGCGAGGGCGTCGATCGTGGCCTTCGACAGCCGGGTCGCCCTGGTGACGACCACCTGCTGGGCTGCCGGCCACTCGTGGGCCAGCACGCCGGCGCATGCCCAGCGCAGGGCAGCCGTGTCGCCGGATCGCTCGGCGAGGGTCATGGCCAACGCGTAGGCTTCGCGATTGGCCGAATCGATCCGCGTCACGCGGCGGCACATCCGCAGGGCCTGCCTGTCGGACCCGAACCGCGCCAGGTAGTTGGCGAGTTGCAGCAACTCCGCCGGACTGGATGCGAAATCGGCACTCGACAGGAGTGCTCGCTCCACCTCACCGCGCGGCCGGCCGGCGGCCTCGAGGGCCAGCGCGAGCGACTCATACATCCACGGCTCCGCGCGGCCGCATGCGATCGCCGCCGAGATGAGTTCCGCGGCTCTGTCGAAATCGCCCGCCGCCCCGAGGTCTCGGGCCGACGCCCGCACCTGGGCGAGTCGATCGGCTGTTTCACGACTCATCGTTTCATCGGACGCACTGCCGGAGGATGCCTGGTTGCCGGCAAGGTATTCGGTGACCGCCGCACGAAGGTCGTTCGCCTCGACGACGTGCGCCGGCAGCCCGTCACCACCTTCTCCGGCGGTGGGGGCGGGGGCATCGTCGTCGCCATCCGCCTCGGCGCTGCGGGCCAGCCGCGCCTTCGCGTCGGTGATCTGGAAGTGACCGCCCGTGCCGTTGAGGCCGGCCAGCCGAGGCTGAACGACGGCATCCATCAGGCATCGCAGGCCCGACTTGGCGACCGGGCGATCGTGCAGCCACTCGGCCGCGGACGGTCCCACGGCGACGTAGGCCGCACGCAACCACGCCGGTGCCTCGGCGGTCATCCAGCCGCGAAACACGAGCCAGCGCGGGTCGTGGGCGCCATACACCTCGCGGGCGACCCAGCAGAACATGCCGCCACCGCCACCCATGCCGCCGCCCATGCCGCCCATGCCACCACCCATGCCACCACCCATCCCACCCATGCCGCTGTTGATGCTGCCCGCCCCGCCCATGCCGCCGCCCATCTGGAATGGATTGACGCCGGAACTCGGGTTCACGGGCAGCACGAGGTCGGCGACCGGATAGACCTTCACGACGAGGTTTTCTTGAGCCTTCTCCTTCGTGGTGACGAGCAGCACCTCGTCCTTGATGAGATAGGTGAGGCCGGGTTCGCGCAGCAGCAGCCGGAGCGCCGACCGCAGCGAGACGCCCTGAAGTTTCTGGGTGACCGTGGTGGCGTCGAGGTCGATGCCGGCGTCGGTGAGCGCCTGCATGTCCGGAACGATGGGAATATTGAACTCGTCCTGCAGTTGGCTGATCACGGCCCGCAGCGGAGTCTCCTGGAAGTCGAAGGTGCGGGTCACCTCCCGCTCCAGCGAGTCGTAGATCCGCTTCTCGTTGGCCGTCGGATTGGCGAGATCGACCGACTTGTATTTCTCGCGGAGCCGACTGATCTCCCGCCAGCGCTGGGCCGTCGGATAGATGATCGGCGGCTCGTCGGGGAATGGAATCGCGGCCACGTCCACGAGGTGGAGCGTGTCCATGAAGCCCCGTTCCTGATCCCGCTTCGTGCGGACGTTTTCCGCGTCGTAATCCCGGATCCGGGCCTCGACGAACGCCTTCCGGGCCATCGCGCGGGCGGTGATCGGCACCGGATGATTGGCAAACAGCTCGGGCGCCTCCTCCATGAGTTGCTCGCCGGGGAGGCGCTCGGCTTCGGTGAAGACGGTCGTGGGCGCGTCGGTGCGCTCGATCCGGTCGGCGAACTGTCCGGTGTTGTCGCCGAGCACGGCGGGGTAGCGTTCGGCGCGGTCGTAGCCGATCCGGATGCCCTCCTCGACGAGCGCGTTGTAGCGCTCGGCGAGCTGCTTGATGCGATCCTCCCGGCGGCGGAGCTCGTCGTTCAGCCGCATCCGCTCGCGGCCGATCGCGGCGCGGCGCTCGGCCGCGAGGTCGCGATCGACCTTCTCCCGGGAGCGCACGATCGACTCGCGAATCCGCATCTCCAACTGCCGCAGGAGTCGCTGCTTGTCGGCCGCGTCGAGATCGTCGGACTTGGAGACGAGCATCTGCGCCTCCTTGAGCAGGTCACGGGATCGGTCCGGATCGGTGGTGAGCAGGTCGCGGGCCTCACGGATCCGCACGGCCGTCTCGCGTTCGAGCTGTTGCCCGCGGACCCTCCGCATGGACTGGAGTTCCGCGAGTTCGCCGGAGTCGATGGCCGGCTCGACCCGGGGAAGCGCCTCGGCCGCTGGCTCGCCGGCGGCAGCGTCGGCCTTGCGGTGCAGCGACACCTCGCGGATCACGGCCGCTTCCGGGTTGTCCGGATCGCGGCGGAGGGAAGCCTCCGCGAGACGGCGGGCCGACTCGGACGCCCCCGCCGCTTCCGCCTGGCGGGACATCGCCGCGAGGGCGGCGGCTTCTCCACGAATGACGTCCCGGGCCAGCAGCAGCCCCTCCCGGCCGAGCAGCGGCAGAAAGATGCCGTCGGTGTCACGGGCGTTGCGTGCGAGTTCGGCGACGAAGGCGTTGTCGTCGCGGGGCTCGGCGACCGGCACATCGACGGCCGACGTCCGCGGATGACCCGCCGAGTCGTGCAGCGTGCACGAGAGGCGGAGGCCGTCTCGATTGCCCTCCACGAGGACGACCGAGTCGCGATCGGCCCGCAGGGGCGGAAGCCGGGCCGGCAGCATGCGGAGCGGTGCGTCGCCGGCGGCCGTGAGTGCGACGTCCTCCGGCCACAGCACGGCCTGCACGGCCTGCGCACCGAGGGTGCCGCCCGTCATCTTCGCACCGTCGTCCTCGCCGGGCACGGCGAGCATGCCGCCGCTGGCGCTGGCAAGGGCCGCCAGGCACGGCCAATTCACCTGCGGGCCCACGCCACAGCTGGATACGGCCACCCGCCTGGCACGCACGAGATCGATCAGGCTCGCGAATTCCTCGCGATCGACGCCCCCGAGGGCCGGACCGTCACCGATGTAGATGATGGCTTTCGGGCCGGCACGGTCGCCGAACAATGCGGCGCCCGACTCGATCGCCTCCGACAGCTCGGTCGACCCGAGTGGCGTCTTCGCGTCGAGTGCCCGGCCGGCGGCTTGGATCGCGGGCGATGCCGCCGCATGAAACCCGTCGACGACCGGCGTGCAGGCCACGTCCACGGTGGCGATCGCGAACCGGTCCTCGGGCCGGGCCGACTCGATGATGCCGGCCACCGCATCGAGGGCGCGTTGCCGAAACGCGCCCGTCTGGCTGGCCGACGTGTCCACGAGAATGACGACGTGCGCGGGGGGCGCCGGCTCCTGGCCGACCATCGTGAGACCGATGGCCGCCACGGGCACGTCGCCCGGAGCCTGGCCGGCTGGGCAGGCATCGACGAACGTCACCTCAGGGGCCGCGTCGGCGGCAGCGCCGACACCGGCTGGAAGCATGAAGGACACGGCGGCTGCGGCGAGCAACAGCGGACGGAGAAACGACATCGGGGGGACACTCCGGGTGCGCGGTTCAGGAGCGGGCGGCAGCCTCTTCTGCAGAGCATATTTCGGCGGGTGCTGAGCCGCCAACGTCGGATTCTGCGGAATTTCGGGCGTTTTCGGGGTCTGGGGAGGCATCGGCGTGCGCGAGACCGCGTCGGGAACCCGTCTTGGATGACTCCATCTCGGGCGCGGATACTCCACGGTCGACCGTCGGGCAACGGGCCCGCGAGTTCTTCCGAACCGTCACCGTCATCGACCGCACGCCATGCAGCGACTCGTCTTCGTTCTCGGGAGCCTTCTTGCACTGCTGCCGGTGCCGGCCTCGGCCCGGGAGGGCACGGCCGCGCTGCGTGACTTCACCCCCGAGGAGCGGACCAACATCGCGGTCTACGAGGCCGTCAATCGGAGCGTGGTGAACATCAACACGAAGGCCACGGTGACCACCGGGCTGTTCCTGCTGGAAGTTCCGTCCGAGGGGGCCGGTTCGGGCATCGTGCTCGACACGCAGGGCCACGTGCTCACGAATTTCCACGTGGTCGAGGGGGCGCAGAAGATCCAGGTGCTGCTCTACGACGGTTCCGCCCACGAGGCGACGGTCGTGGGCTCGGATCCTGCGACCGACGTGGCCGTGCTCCGCGTGGAGGCACCCCGTGACCTGCTGCAGCCGGTGGAATTCGGTTCGTCGAACGACCTGCGGGTGGGCCAGCGAGTGTTCGCGATCGGCAACCCGTTCGGCCTCGAGCGAACCTTGACGACGGGGATCATCTCCAGCCTCAATCGTTCGCTGCCCACGCGGACGGGTCGGACGATCAAGTCGATCATCCAGACCGACGCGGCCATCAATCCAGGCAATTCCGGCGGGCCGCTCGTCGACAGCGGTAGCCGCCTGATCGGCATGACCACGGCGATCGCCAGCCGCACCGGGCAGAGCGCGGGCGTCGGGTTCGCCATCCCGGTGGGCACGCTGGCGCGCATCGTGCCGCAACTCATCCAGCGCGGGCGGGTGATTCGCCCGGACGCGGGCATCGTGCGGGTCTACCAGACGGACGCGGGGCTCGTGGTGGCCCAACTCGCCCCCGGCGGGGCGGCCGAGCAGGCCGGGATTCGCGGGTTCAAGGAGGTGCGGGAGCGTCGGCGGCAGGGGCCTTTCACCGTGGAAACCGTGCGGGTGGACCGGTCCGGGGCGGACCTCGTCGTTGCCGTGGCTGGCCAGTCCGTCAAGACGGCCGACGACTTTCTCTCGGCCGTGGAGTCGAAAAATCCAGGTGATCGCGTGCTCATCACGGTCCAGCGGGAGGGGCACCAGCTCGACATCCCGGTTGTTTTGGCCGCCGAAAACTAGCTGTCCGTGGACAAAGCCATCCATGGCCTTTGTCCACTTGGCCGACCGGTCAAAAAGCCGAGGTTTTCGACGGTCGGCGGTCGCCGCATCCTGCGGCGGCAGACTTGTTCCACAGTCTGCTAGACGTTTCCGCGTTCCTCCGTGACTTGCGCTGCGCCGAAACACGGCCAGCCGAGGCGGGGGAAAGCCGCAGGAGCCTCGATTTTTTGCCCCGCTGGATTCACCATTCCACACGGCATGCGGCAAAAAATCGTAGCGATGGAGCCTTTTCTCCGCCTCGGCGCCCCGCCGGCGGCCTGCGGTGCCTGCGCGCGAACCTTTACGGGCCAGGGGGCGTATTTCTGGAATCCGGATGGCATCGCGTCGATGCCATGTGGTCGGTTCGGCCCGGGAAAACCAGGCCGTTGACCGCTCCCCATGTGCTGCTACACTTGGGGGCTCGACGTGATTCGCCTCACCGCGAACCGCGTCGGCTGATCCTTGACAATTCGGCAGTTCGATCTCTTTTGGTTTCGGCCGGCACGCGATCGTGACCGGCGAGCGACCAAGGGCTGCGGGCATTCGTGTCCGCGGAACCGGTCGCGAACCATTTATTCACAGACAGATCGAATCTCTTCCTGAGATTCCGGAAACTCAACCGCCGGCGCCGCAAGGCTCCGGCCTGACGATCCAATCAATTGAAGGGTTTGATTCTGGCTCAGAGTGAACGTTGGCGGCGTGGATTAGGCATGCAAGTCGAGCGAGAACCGTAGCAATACGGGGACAGCGGCGAAAGGGACAGTAATGTGTAGGTACCTACCTCCGGGTTCGGGATAGCTGCGGGAAACTGCAGGTAATACCGAATAACGTCTCCGGACCAAAGGTGTGATTCCACCTGGAGAGGGGCCTGCATCCTATTAGCTTGTTGGCGGGGTAACGGCCCACCAAGGCGACGATGGGTAGCGGGTGTGAGAGCACGACCCGCGTCATTGGGACTGAGACACTGCCCAGACACCTACGGGTGGCTGCAGTCGAGAATCTTCGGCAATGGGGGAAACCCTGACC
>CAIXGY010000222.1 GCA_903919035.1 uncultured Planctomycetaceae bacterium
CAGCTAAGGATTGCGAAGCGAGGGCAGCATCGAGTGAGCGACGGGCACGACGCCCGTCGCGAACGTCCGAGCGAGACGGCACGGGCATCCCCGACGCCGGGACAGGCGCGGTGACGCGCGAGGATCAAGTGTGAGCCGTATCAGGCGTGCCGGCGCCCTCACGCGCCCTCGCGCACCCACTCGACCTGCGGCGGACCGCCCCCCGGCACGGGCGTGCCACGGAGAAACTCCGATACGTACCGCAGCGTCGTGCCCGGCCTGTCGGGATCTCGGAAGTCGTCCCCCTTCTGCAGGATCGGCAGTTGGTCGGGCATCGACCCGAAGGCGCGGGCTCCCGCCGCCTGGCACGGAAACCAGCGGCCCGTGCCCTCGGCGTCCTCGAGCCAGAACTCCGGATAGCAATGACCCTCGACCCAGACCGTTCGGGCGGGAATGCCCTCGACACGGCAGACGGCGATGAACAGGCAGGTCAGTTCCTCGCAGTCTCCCCAGCCGTCGGCCAAGGCCCGGGCAGCCCCCTTGAGGTCGCCGTTCCGGTAGTCCACCGCGGTGCGGACGGCGTCGTAGAGCGACTCCACCTTCTTCCAGCCTTCGAGTCCCTCGCCGGCTGTCTTGGCGAGCTTCACGATCCGCCGATTGCGGGTCTCGATGTACGGGCTGGGGCCGAGCGCGTCACGCAATTCCCGATCCGGCTCCGGCGGGATCCGCCAGCCCGCCGTATCCGTGGGACCCACGATCGCCGCGCGTTCGAGTTCGAACGTGATGATCGCCTGGGCGCGCTTGCCCGCGGGAAGCTCCGCGATCTCGACCACCATCTGCTTCACACCGCCGGAGAGGGTGCGGTAGGTCAGCCTCGTCACGGCCGGAGACACCTCCTCCGCGACGATCCGTACCTTCTGCTCCGGCCATTCGGCCGGCACCGGCATGGTCGCGTACACGCCGCGACAGGCGCCGTTCGCGGCGGTGACGACGACGCCCACGCGGTACTTCTGCGTGCGCACGTCGCCGAACTCGATCGTGGCACCGGCGCCCGCCGGCGCGTCGACGAACTGCCCGCGCGCGACCGCTACGGTCAGACAGGCGACGAGGCAGGCGAACGTGCGAACCATGGGCTCCTCCCGGAAACTCCATCGGCCGCGCCGCGGGCCCGCGTGCTGCGATGGACTCGGCCCGACCGGTCGCGTGGTCTGCGGCGGCGGGAGAATCGGGCTCGATTGTTCGGGCCCCGGCGGCCTGCTACACTCCGTGGCTCGATTCATCGTGGCCCGAGAGTCCCCGCAACCCCTCACCTCCCCCACCCCTCGCATGGTCAACCGCAGCCTCATCCGCGATCTCGAAGTCGGAGACGAACTGGACCAGGAACTCGAACGCGCCATGGCGGGAGCCGGCGACGTGGGTCTTGCAGTGGCCCCGGCCCTGCAGGTGAATTCCGTGATCGAGGGGCGGATTCTCCGGGTCGACAACGAGTTCGTGCTCGTGGATGTGGGCTCGAAGAGCGAGGGCCACATCCCGCGGAACGAGTGGGACGAGACGGAACCGCCCCCGCAGGTGGGCGACACCGTGAAGGTGCTCCTCGAGGAGTTCGAGGACGGCTCGCTCGAGGAGCAGCGCGGCCTGATCACGCTCTCCAAGCGGAAGGCCCGTCGGATCGAGGACTGGCTCCGGGTCATGGAGAGCGTCCATGAGAACGACGTGGTCACCGGTTTCGTCACGCGAAAGATCAAGGGCGGCCTCCTCGTCGACATCTCTGGCGTCAACGTCTTCTTGCCGGCCAGCCAGGTCGACATCCGCCGGCCCGCCGACATCGGCGACTACTGCGGCCGGTGCATCCAGTGCCTCGTGCTCAAGATCGACGAGGCGCGGCGGAACATCGTCGTTTCCCGTCGTGCGCTCATCGAGCAGGAGCGGGCCGAGCGGAAGAAGCAACTCATGGAGACGCTCGAGGTGGGTCAGGTCCGCCGCGGCATCGTGAAGAACATCGCCGACTTCGGTGCGTTCGTCGATCTCGGTGGCATCGACGGCCTGCTCCACATCACCGACATGAGCTGGGCCCGGATCGGACATCCGAGCGAGATGGTGCAAATCGACCAGGAGGTCGAGGTGCAGGTGCTCCACATCGATCGCGAGCGGGAAAAGATCGCGCTCGGCATGAAGCAGCGGACCGCCAGCCCCTGGGCGAAGGTCGCCGACAAGTATCCGGTCGGCACGGTCTGCCAGGGGACCGTCGTCAACGTGATGAGCTACGGCGCGTTCGTGAAACTCGAGGATGGCGTCGAGGGGCTCGTCCACATCTCCGAGATGAGTTGGACCAAGCGGGTCAGCCATCCGAGCGAAATCGTGAAGCCGGGCGACGAGGTCGAGGTGGTGGTGCTGGCCATCAACAAGGAGAAGCAGGAGATCTCGCTGGGCATGAAGCAGACCCAGCAGAATCCCTGGGAAAAGGTGGCCGCCGACTACCCGCCGGGCGCGATCGTCAAGGGCGTGGTGCGCAACCTCACCAACTACGGCGCGTTCGTCGAGATCAACGACGGCATCGACGGCCTGCTCCACGTCACGGACATGTCGTGGACGAGAAAGGTCACCCATCCCAGCGAGATGCTGGAGAAGGGGCAGGAGGTCGAATGCAAGGTGCTGTCCGTCGACCAGCAGCGGCGGCGGATCGCCCTGGGCTTCAAGCAGATGGCCGACGACCCGTGGACGACCGACATCCCCAAGCGCTACAAGGCGGGCGACGTGGTCAAGGGCACGGTCACGAAGATCACGAACTTCGGGGTCTTCGTGGGCTTGGAGGATGGCCTCGAGGGCCTGCTCCACATCTCGGAACTCTCCGAGGACAAGATCGAGAACGCGGAGGAGGTCGTGAAGGTGGGCGACCCGCTCGAGGTGAAAATCCTGCGGGTCGACACCGACGAGCGGAAGATCGGCCTCTCGAAGAAGCGGGTCGGCTGGTCCAAGGAGCGGGAGGAGGCGGAGGGCGAGCCGGAGGTGTGAGCGTTTCGGGCAAGACGGCGGACGCCATCTCCACAGGCTGCGTGGATTGGGTCATTGCCGTCGCGAGGCCGGCGTCGCCGAGAGCCGCTTTCGGTCGGGCCGGATGCCGAATACACGGATGGGGTCCCCGTCCCGGCACACGCCGCCCGCATGCGATTCCGTCATTTCCGTCCGGCACTCTTTCTGTCCGCGGCGCTGGCGGTCGCCGGCATCGGGGTGCCGGCCAGCGAGTTCATCCAGCCTGTCTCGCTCCTGAAGGCGCCGGACTTCGACGACCCTGGCCCGGCTGCCACGCCGGGTGACGACAACCTCGTCTATCGACTCGTCCAGCGGTTCGTGCCGGAGGGCGACCGCGGCCGGCCTCCGCCCTGCGATATCGCGACCCCGGGCCCGGACACGGCCAATTTCCCCAACAGTCCGCTCACGCTTCCGAAGGGACGGTCATACATCGAGTGCGACCCGGGCACCTTCTCGCTGGCCGGGGCGAATGGCACGCCGGCGACCTGGTCGTGGCCGTTCCTGATCCGCACCGGGGTGACCGATGCGTGCGAACTGAGGCTCTTTAGCCAGGGCCCCACCGTCGTCGGCCCCACGGCCTCGACGCCGGCGTTCGACGGCTTCGCTCCCTTGGCCTTCGACGTGAAGATCCACGTCTGGGGCGAAGCCGACCAACTCTGGATCCCGATCATCGGCGTCGAGGCCTTCGTGCTGACGGGCATCGCCTCGCGGCCCTTCAATGTCGGCACCGAGCCCGGCATCGTCCTGCTCGTCGAGCACCGCATGCCGGGAGACTGGCTCCTCGAGTGGAACGTCGGCTGCTTCGGGACGGGCGGCAACGGCATCCCCGACATCTTGAGCCTGCCCGACATGGGCGTGCAGTGGGCGCTCCAGAAGCAACTCACCGAGCGGGTCGCCGTCTTCTACCAGGGCTTCTACAACGCGGCCGGCATTCCGTACTTTCCCTCCGACCTCGTCAGTGGCCTGGGGGCCCAGTGGACCGTCACGCAGCGTCTCGCCGTCTATGCGAGTTACAACTGGTCGCTGGATCGCGACGGCAGCCCGTCCGGCGGTTCATCCGGATTCGCCTACGCCTACTGAGGCACCGTGGCGGCGGGGTTCTGGGTGGGTCGACGTCAGCGGACGACATCCATCGCCACGACGGCTCCGAGGTTCTCCGGCCCGGCGTCCGTCGCGATCCCGTGCGGCTCGAGGGCGAGCCCATCGCCGACCGTGACGACACCGCTGCTTCCCGAACCGCGGATGAACACGCGCCGGGGCGGGGACGGAGCGACGGCCGGCTCACCTGCGGCGGGCAGCGGCGGCGCGACCGAGGCGAGCGCCTCGGAGGCTGCAGGGTCGATGAGGTCGAGCGCGACGCATGCGCAGTCTCCCGTCGCCGGCTGCCCCGGCCGGCGCACCCAGACTCTCAGGCGGTTGCCCGCCTCCAGGCTCGCGATGTCCACGGCCACGAGATCGGTCCGCGGCGGCCTGCCACCACCCGTTCGGGCCGCTGGGGCCGCCTTCTCGGCAGACGTGTCCATCGGGACGGGCGCCTCGTCGTCGGGCACGTCCGTGGCCTCGATCACCCGCAGGCCGCGGGTCGCGAGCCAACCCAGGTCACCGGTGAGCATGAAGCCGCCGACAATGAGGCCGAGGGCCGCACAGGTTCCGAGGAGGTTGTGCATGGGGTGAGGCTCCGATCGGGATGCTGC
>CAIXGY010000223.1 GCA_903919035.1 uncultured Planctomycetaceae bacterium
ATGGCTGCGTGTCTGGCCTCGTGGGCGCGCGTGTCGGTGGCGTCAGAGAGTTCGATCGCGTAGAGCCGGGCCAGACCGCCGTCGTCCTGCTCGAGCACGAGCAGCGTCGCGGCATCGAGTGCGGCCATCGCGCAGAGTTTGCCGTCGTCGGGCGGCGCACCGCGGGTGAGGTAGGCAGGGTCGGCCGGGTCACCGAGCCGGTACACGTATTCGGCCGCAGGACACTCCGCAGCAACGTCGAAGGCGAGCAGTCGCACGTTGCCCGTCCGGCCCCCCGCGCCGCCGCCAGAAGCCTCGAGCGGGCTCTGCACGATCGCCCACAGTCGCCGCTCGTCGGGGCTCACGGCGAGCGCCTCGAAGCCGCGGTTCTCGCGTCGCCGCGCGAGCGCTGCGGGCAGCACGTCGCGGTCTCCTGCAACGCCGCTGCCGCGGGGCACGAACCGCGAGAGCAGCCGACCGTCGCTCCCCACGTGCAGGAGCGCCGGGCGATACTCCTCCGCGACCCAGAACGAGCCGTCGGACAGCGCGACGAGTCCTTCCGGGTCGACGCCATCGGGATCGACCGCCACGGGGCTGTGGTCCACCGCAGCCACGAGCCGGTCGCCGCCCGGCGGGCGGCCGGAGACCGGCCGTCCATCCGCGGCGAGAAGCGGGATGATCCGCCCGACGCTTGCCGTGCCGTCGACGTCTTCCAGGCGCAGCCGCACGAGCGCGGGCACGAAGTCAGGGGCGAGGAGCGATCGCACCTTCTCACCGGCGACGGTCACCGTGCCGTTCGGGCCGCGGTCGGTGAGTGCCCAAAACGTCGTCGCCGTGCCGTCCTCCGGTGCCCGCGCGAGATCGCTCAGCCCACCGAGGCGCACGCCGGCCGAGAGACCGGCCCGCGGCACGGCCCAACTCGCCACGATCCGCGGCTCCGCGGCCGCGGCGACGACCGCGTGGATGCAGAGCACGAGGGCCATGACGTGCGCCGCACGCCACGCATGTGTGTCACGATCGGAAGTCATCGAGGGCCATCGGACGTGGGTGGGATCGCTCGAGCCGCGGACCGGACGGCGACGAGGCCGCCACACTACATCGCCGGCGCAAGCGCCCGATGAGGAAATCACGACGCACGATCCGTCGCGAGACCGGCCGACCCAACCGACAGGATTTCCACCGCGGGAGTCGAGGCTGCGGCGGGCTCGGCTGTCGCGCCCGTCGGCAGGGCGGGCTGTCGACCTGCGCGATTCACGGGCAGTCCGATCTCCGGGCGACCGGGACCGCGTTCGAGAAACACGCCGAATCCATGCGTAAGGCCCGCTCGACGGCGAAAGGACAGCACTCCGGCGCGGGATTCGCACTGGTAGCCGCCGTGTTCGACTCCACCGCGACGGGCAGACCACCCATGCTGGACACTTTTCGGCGATGCGGTAGTCTGCTCGTCGTTGGAGGGGTCTTCCGGGAGCGCAGTGCGCAGGCGGAGGAGGGATTGGGCATGTTTACCAAGGATGCCGCAACGCTTGCGTCGCATGCGTCGCTCACCTCCGCCTTACGGAAGTTTCATCCGAATCTCAACCGGCGCTCATCAAGCCCTAATGATCGAGGGCGAGGATTCCGCCCGTTGCATCGGAGCCCTGGTTTGAAACAGACGGCTCGGTGCGGCACGTCGGGAGAATTCGCGTCGCGAGGCAAAGGCTGCCACGCGGCAAGGCACAACCGGTCGATCACGAACGTGGGAGGTTGGTCATGAAGCGCGGGATGCGATTTCAGTTCTTGTCTGCGGCGTCCGCCGCGATCGCCTTCGCCGCGAGCGCCACGCCCGCAGCGGCCACGACGTGGAATTACGACTTCGGCACGACGACGGGGACGTGGAACACGAACGGCGTTTCCGTCTCAGGCACGGTCGGCTCATTCCTTCCATCTCCGTCGGCAAACGGGGGTACGGCGCGAGTGCGGGTCGGAAGTGGGGGAGGGAGTTTCCAGTTGCTCAACCCTGGCACGGCCACCCTCGGCACCGATTCGGAACTCCTCATGGTCGCGCCCACCTCGACGTCGGTCAATAAATTCTCGATCTACGATTACACGCCGGCCGCAACGAGCTATCAGCTGTCGTTTTCGACAATTCTTTCCGGCACGAGCGGCAACTGGAACGTCATGATCGGCGACGGAGCCAACTATTCAGACAACAACGACCAAAGCAGCACACAGATCGCTATGGGCCTGCGATTCACGATGACAACATCTGGCATCACGAGCCAGTATCTCCAAACCGGCTCCACGTATTCCTCAACCGGCTTGACCACCACCGGCATCGTCAAGGACACCGTTCTCGACTTCAAAGTTTTCGGCAATGACGCTGCCGCGAACGCGACCTATCAACATGCCGGCACGTCCTACACGCTCAACGCAAACTCATGGGATCTTTGGCTCGGAGAATCCCGCATCGCGGCGAATATCGCCCAAAACGCCAGCTGGACTGGAACGAGCGTCGATTCGTTCATGTTCCTTGGCAAGAGCGCTCTCGCGAATTCCGCCACGATGCGGCTCGACAACATCGTGTATGCCAACGAACTGCCCACGCCGCCGCTCGATGCCGTGTACTGGGCTCCCCAGGCGGGCGGAGGCGGCTCGGGAATCTGGACGACCGCGGGCACCAACTGGGCCGCGACATCCGGCACCCAGGGCACCCTGGCGCAGTCCGCCACTGGCACGCTCATCTTCGGCGACACCGCCGGCACGGTGACCGTCAGCGATACGGTCTCCGCCTCGGCCGGCCTGCAGCTTGCCACGACCGGCTACCTGTTCACGGGCGGCACGATTTCGCTCACGGGTGCTACTTCCGGCAGCAACTCGATCACGGTCAACACGTCCGTGTCCGGCACGATCAACTCGATCCTCGCCGGCTCCGCCGGCATGACGAAGGCGGGCGCCGGCGCGCTCGCCCTCGGCGGGGCCAACACGCTCACGGGCACCGTCGCCGTGAGCGCCGGCACGCTCGCCACGACCACGTCCAACGTGATCGCCGATGCGGCGAGCGTGGACGTCTCCTCCGGGGCCATCTTCCAACTCGGCGGCAACGAGACGGTCGCCACGGTGCTCGGCTCCGGCACGGTGGATCTCCAGTCGAACACGCTGACCGCCGACGTGGCCGCATCCGGCACGTTCGCCGGCGTGTTCGCAGGCACCGGCGGCCTCACGAAGGCCGGCGCCGCCACCTACACCCTCTCTGGCAACAACGCCTACTCCGGGGCCACGACCGTGAGCGACGGCACCCTCGCAACGAGCGGCGCCGACCGGATCGGCAACTCCTCCGACGTCACCGTCGCCTCGGGCGCCACGCTCCAGCTCGGCGGGGCCGAGACCGTCGGCTCGATCGCCGGCGCCGGCGGCGTGGCGATCGGCGGCAACGCGTTTACTGCTGGTGGGTCCGGGGCATCGACCTCGTTCTCGGGCGCGATCTCGGGCGCCGGCGGCTCCTTCACGAAGGCCGGCGCGGGCACGCTCACGTTCACGGGCAGCAACACCTACACGGGCGCCACCACGGTCTCCGCCGGCACGCTCGCCCTGTCGGGCGCGGGCTCCGTCGACTCGGCATCGCTCGTCCTCGGCTCGGGCGGCACGCTCGACGTGTCGGCCGTGACCGGCGGCTACACACTCGGAAGCGGCAAGACGCTCTCCGGCGTTGGCGCCGTCGCCGGGGCGATGACGCTCGGAAGCGCCAGCACGATCGCCCCGGGCGCCTCAGCCGGAGCCGCGGGCACGATCACCACGGGCGACCTCGTGCTCGCCTCCGGGGGCACCTACGCCTTCAACCTCGCCAACGCCACCACCGGCGCCGGCATCGGCTGGGACCTCCTATCCTCGGGCATCGTCACGCTGCCCACGACCGCCTCGGCCTTCACGATCGACCTTTCCGGTGCTGCCACGGGCTTCAGCACCGCGGCGAACCAGTCGTGGAAGATCCTGGCTGCCACGTCGTTCATCAACTCGTTCGACGCGGCCAACTTCTCGCTCCTCACCACGAACTTCGTCCCCAGCCTCGGCGGCGGCTCCCTCGCCCTCACGACCACCGGCACCGACGGCACGGGCCTCTACCTCGCGTTCACGGCGGCGACGAATCTCCAGTGGCTCGGCGGCGCAGGTGGCAGTGGCACGTGGTCCGCGACCGGCGGCACCAACTGGAGCGGCGGCGCGTGGGATCCGGCCCAACCCGGTGTCTTCGCCGGCACGCCGGGCACGGTCACCGTCGAGGGCGTCTCGGCCGACAAGGGCCTGTCGTTCGACGTCGGCGGCTACCTCCTCACGGGCGGCACGCTGTCGCTCACCGGCACGTCGCTCGCGAACAATGCTCTGGCCACGGTGAGCGGCACGACCACGATCGACACCGTGCTCGCCGGCTCGGCCGGCATGCGGAAGTCTGGCGACGGCACGCTCGCCCTCGGCGGCGCGAATACGCTGACCGGCACGATCGACGTAGCGGCCGGCACACTTGCGACGACGACCGCGGGCGGGATCGCTGACGGTGCCGACGTCTCCGTCTCCTCGGGCGCTGTCTTCGCCCTCGGTGCCTCCGAGACGATCGGCTCGCTCACCGGGTCCGGCACCGTCAACGTTGGCTCGAGCACGCTCACGACCGGCGGCAACGGTGCGAACACGACGCTCGCCGGCGTGGTCGTGGGCACCGGCGGCCTGACGAAGGCCGGTGCGGGCACGTTCACGCTCTCCGGCAACAACACCTACACGGGTGCCACGACCATCACCGGCGGCACGCTCGCCACCGCGTCTGCCAACCGGATCGCCG
>CAIXGY010000224.1 GCA_903919035.1 uncultured Planctomycetaceae bacterium
CTACGCCGAGGCGCTCGCCGCGCTGTCGGTGTGGTATGACGATCCCGCGCTCGGTCTGGAGGAAAGCCAGCGACTCGAAGACCTGCTCGGCCAGCTCGCCGGCACGGTGATCTACTCCCAGCAAGACCTCCTCATGCCGCCGCACGTGGTCGCGGCTGGCGAGACGCTCGACACGGTCGCCGGGCCGCTCGGCGTGTCACCGCGGTTGATCGCCAAGATCAACGGCGTCGACGATCCGCAGCGGCTCGTGCCGGGCGAACACCTGAAGGTCATCCGCGGCCCGTTCGACGCGGTGGTGAGCGTGTCGCGACGCCGCGTGAGCCTGCAGCTCAACGGCGCCTACGCCGGGAGTTTCCCCGTGGTTGTTGGCCGGCGCTACCTGGAGCGGGTGGGCGCGTCGCTGCCCGTCGTCGACGTGCAGCGCGGCGCCGAGGCAGCCGCCATCCAGACCGGCACCGCGATGCCGCGCAAGGCGATCGTGCTCGGCGAGGGCCTGGTCATCGAAGCGGCGGACGATCCCGTGGCCGTGGCCGACTCCGCGGCCCCGACGAGCCTCGTCATGTCGGTCCGCGATCTCGACGAAGTGCTCGACATCCTCGGCCCCGCCTCCCGCATCCTCGTGCGGCAGTAGGCCTTCACGACCAAAAGTCGCGGGCCCGCGGCGCTGTCGCACCGCGGGCCCGCGTGTTCATCCGCGCCTCCTGCCCGGAGTCGCGTGTCGTTCGGGCCGGCTCACTTCTTCGGCACGGCCCGTGCCGCGACGCCTCCTGCGTCGCCGGCGTGCGTCAGCGGACGGCCTCCTGCAGCATCCGCGAGTTGGGGATCGAGTGCCGCGACACGAGCCCGCCATCGCGGGTCTCGATCACCGTGGCCACCGGGCCGACCTCGCGGACCGTGCCTTCGAAGCCCGCCACGCTCACCGTGTCGCCCGCCTGCAGCCGCTGCCGCACATAGTAGCCGGCGAGGATGCCCGCCATCACGTCGCGGCCGCCGAGGCCGAACGCCAGGGCGAAGCCCGCGGCGAGGCCGGCCGAGCCGATCAGGATCAGCTTCTCGAGCAGCGCGAACTGGATGCCGAGCTGGTTGAAGGCCGCGATGAAGGTCAGCAGCGAGAGCACCCAGTAGCAGCCGCCCGCGAGGTACTCGGCGTAGGTGAGGCCGACGCGGTCGGCGCTGGTCGCCACCACGCCGCGGATGAAGGTCGCGGCCAAGAGGCCCACCACCACCACCACCGTCGCCACGAGCAGCCGCGGGATGTAGTTCACCACCTCACCCATCGCGTTGGAGACGCTCTGGAGGCCGAGGATGTTGAACGCCGCCATCACGAACACGCTCATCAGCAGCCAGAACACGATGCCCCCGACGATCCCGGGCACCGGCCGACGGATGCCGACGTCGTGCATGCTCTTGGCCAGGCCGCTCTTCTCGGCGGCCGTCTGCAGCCCGATCTTCTCGCTGACCACGGCGATCAGGCCGCCCACCCAGCGGGCCAGCACGTAGCCCACCACGAGCACCGCCACCATCGCGACCATCTTCGGGGCGAGCAGGATCACCTGGCTCCATGCCTGGGTGAAGCTGTCGACGAGCGCCTGCTTCGACACGTTCACCGTCTCGCGGGCCGTGTCGGCAGCCGTCTGCCCGAGAATCACGAAATCAGCCATTGCGTTCTCTCTCCTGCGTGCGGCCGGAGACGCGGTGGCGCCCCGGTCGCGAGTCCTGCGGGAATTGGTATTGGCCCGCAACCCAACGTGTTCCGCGCCGGCAGCCGTGCCGACGGGTGTCTTGTCTGCGTCTTGTCAGTCGCCCTCCGGCCGCGACCGGGGCCAGCGGCCCGAGACCGTGAACAGGACCGCCGCGAACAACGCCACGAGCATGTGCCTCACCGCCCAGGCGGTGGCCCCCAGGGCGAACTCGGCGACGTGCAGGGCCAAGAGCCGGGGGTGCAGCTTGCGGCGCACGCCCGCGGTGAAGTCCCGTGCCGCCGGCACCGGCGGCACTTCCACGTCGACGAGTCGCTCGAGCAGGTCCATCCGCGCTTCGTCCTGTCTCCGACCGGCGGCCACGCGGCCGCTCCCGATCGTCGGAGGATGAGTTGCCGCACGCGGGCACGGTGTCACAAAAATTTTTTCGCCCGCCCACAATGGCGGTGAACCCCGGGCGAAACCGCAGGTTGGCAAACCGTGCGGGCGCGCGAGTCCGGCGTGTCGTCAGCGGCCGGATTCCCCGGCGAGCCGCTCGCGGATCCGGCTCACCCGCATCCTGAGCGCGCCGGGCGTCGAATCGAACATCTCGGCGAGCGCCTCGTAGTCGTGCCCCTCGGCGAACTTCATGAGCACGAGCGCGCGGTCCTCCTCGTCGAGGCCCGCGAGCAGTTTCTCGACGTCGTGCGCGGCATCGACGGCGCCCGCCGCGGACGACTGCGGATCCGCGCGGTCGGTCACCGGCCCCGACTCCACGGCGATGACCGACTCGGGCGTCTCCCGCCGCCGCCGGCGCGAGCGGCTCCGCCGCAGCGCGAGACACGTGCGGATCGCCACGCCGTGCAGCCACGTGGAGTAGCGGCTCTTGCCCGCGAACCTGCCGCGATCGAAGAACAGCCGCACGAAGACTTCCTGCGCGGCGTCGTCTGCGTCGTGCTCGCTGCCCATGAGCCGCCAGCAGACCCGCCACACGCGGTCGCGATGGCGATCCATGAGCGCGGTGAACGCCACGCCGTCGGAGCCCTCGCGGGCCGCCTGGGCCGCGAGGGCTTCATCGGTGAGCCCGGCGATGTCGCCGTCGTCGCCCACGCCGTGTCCCCCGTGACTGCCTGGTTCGGCCGGTCAGGCCGAGATCGCCGCGGCCGCGCGGGCGATCGCGGCATCGACCGCCTCGGCGGTGCCCGCCTCGGCCACGATCCTCACGATCGGCTCGGTGTTGCTCGCCCGCACGAGCAGCCAGCCCCCCGGGAAGTCGACCCGCAGGCCGTCGAGCCGGTCCACGTGCCCTTCCGGAAACGCCGCCCCCACGCGGTCGAGCGCCGCGGCGAGGGCCGGGCCGCGGAGGGCCGGCGACACGTCGACCTTCGTCTTCTTCATGACGCATGCCGGCAGGGCCGCGGCGAGCGTCTCGAGCGGCACGAGCGTGTCGCCCGCGCACATCCGGTCGAGCACGAGCGCCAGGGCCACGAAACTGTCGCGGACGAGCACCACCCGCGGGTCGATGACGCCGCCGTTGCCCTCGCCGCCGAGCACGGCGCCGCGGGCGAGCATCTCGTCGACCACGTTCGCCTCGCCCACCTTCGACACGTGGCACGCCACGCCCCGCCGCCGCGCGATCTCCGCGCTCATCCCGCTCGTCGAGCAGTTGATGACGATCGGCCCCGGCGTCTTCGCGAGCACGCCTTCGACGGCCAGCGCGAGCGTCGCCTCCTCGCCGATGTAGCGGCCCGCGGCCGTGGCGATCGCCAGCCGATCGGCATCAGGATCCTGGAAGAAGCCGACGGCGGCGGCCGCCGCCGGAATCCGTGGCAGCCAGGCCGCGAGGTTGTCGGCCGTCGGCTCGGGTTCGTGCTCGAAGAGGCCGTCGGGCGTCGCCCCCTCGATGACGACCTCGCAGCCCAGGTGCTCGAGCAGCGGCCGGGCCACCACGCTGCCGGCGCCGTGGCCCGCGTCGAGCCACACCCGCGGCCGGTGGCGGCGGATCGCGGCCACGTCCACGGTGGCGGCCACGAGCGCCACGTGGGCCGGCGCGGCGTCGAAGTGCGTGAGCGTGCCCCGTGCCACGGCAGGAGCCGCCGCGACGGACGACGACTCGTACCGCGCGAGCACGTCACGGCCCGCGGCGGCCGGCAGCACGCGGCCCTCGCGGGAGAAGAGCTTGAGGCCGTTATAGCGGGCCGGGTTGTGGCTCGCCGAAATCTGGATGCCGCCGGCAGCCCGGCGATCGCGGACGGCGATGCCAACGGTGGGCGTGGGCGCCACACCGAGATCGATCACGTCGCGACCGGCCGCCACGAGGCTCTCGGCGAGCGCGGCGGCCAGCATCGGCCCGCTCTGCCGGCCGTCGCGGCCGATCACGACCGGTCCGGCGGGCAGCGTGGAGGCGAACGCCGCCACGTAGCGGACGGCCACCTCGGGCGTGAGCGATCGGCCCACGATCCCGCGCAGCCCCGAAACGCTCACGATCAACGGTTCGTCGTGGTCGGCGGTGTCGCTCATGCGGGCGACAGTATAAAACGCCTGCCGCCGGCCGTGAGGCCGCCCCGTCCCGCCGACGCCGCGCCACGGAGCACCCCCCACATGACGAGCCCCACCGACCACTCCCGCCGCCTCGACGCCATCGCCGCCGCCCGGGCCGCCGGCTCCCTCACCGAGCACTCCGCCACGGCCATCCGCGAATGGCTGACGGCCCCCCGCTACGCCGAGTTTTCCACGGCCGTGGCCGAGCGGATCGACGCCGGCCAGTGGAAGCAGCTCGACGACGTGTTCTGGACGGTGATCCCCTTCGGCACCGGCGGCCGCCGCGGGACCATGTATCCGGTGGGCTGCAACGCGATCAACGACCGCACGATCGGTGAGAGCGCGCAGGGGCTCGCCGACTACGTGCGGAGCGTCGTGCCCGCGGGCCACACGCCCACCTGCACGATCGCCTACGACACGCGGCACCGCTCCGAGCACTTCGCCCGGCTCTGCACGGAGGTCCTGCTCGCCGCGGGCTTCAAGGTGTTTTTCCTGCGGGGGCACCGCAGCACGCCCGAACTGTCGTTCGCGGTCCGCCACACGGGCGCCGACTGCGGCATCATGGTCACCGCCAGCCACAACCCGCCGACCGACAACGCCGTGAAGGTCTACTGGAAGGGCGGGATCCAGGTGACGGCGCCGCACGACAAGGGGATCATCGACCGCGTGATGGCGGCCGAGACGATCCGCCGCGAGGACTTCGACGCGGGCGTGGCGGCCGGCCGCGTGGTGTTCGTGGAGCAGGAGATCGATCCGCTCTTCGTGGCGGCGGTGCTCGAACAGTCGTGCCCCGGCCCGCGCGACCTCTCGATCGTCTACACGCCGCTGCACGGCGTGGGGGCCACGGCCGTCGTGCCGGTGCTCCGCGGCGCGGGCTTCGACCGCCTGCGGATCTACGGGCCGCACGAGCAGCCCGACGGGGATTTTCCGAACGTGCCGGGGCACGTGGCCAACCCCGAGAACCCGGCCGTGCTCGCCGGGCCGATCGAGGAGGCCCGCTCCCGCGGCGACGACCTCGTGCTCGCGAGCGACCCCGACTGCGACCGGCTCGGCGCGGCAGCGCCGGTCGCGCTCGCCCCCGGGGCTGCTTGGGTGCCGCTCACGGGCAATCAACTCTGCGGCCTGCTCTGCGACCAGGCCATCGCGGCCCGCCGGGCCCGCGGCCAGGCCCGACCGGGCGACTACGTCGTCACCACGCTCGTCACCAGCGGCCTCGTCCGCCGCATCGCCGAGGGCGAGGGGCTCGCCATCGACGACCGCGAACTCGTCGGCTTCAAGTGGATCTGCTCGGCCGTGGATCGGCTGGGCCCGGAGCGGTTCGTGTTCGGCACGGAGGAGTCGCACGGCTACGTGGCCGGAACGCACGTCCGCGACAAGGATGCCGCCGTGGCCGCGCTCCTGCTCGCCGAGCAGGCCGCCGCCCTCAAGGCCACGGGCCGCACGGTCCACGCGAGGCTCGACGAACTGTTCACCCGCCACGGCTGCCATCAGGAGCGGCAGATCAACGTCATGCTGCCGGGCGCCAGCGGCATGGATCGGATGAAGGAGATCATGGCGGCCCTGCGGGCGAAGCCGCCGGCGGCGTTCGGCGGCCTCGACGTCGTCCGCACCCGCGACCAGGCGAGTCTTTCGACGTGGACGCCGGGGGGCGCGGCCTCCGCCTACGAGGGCGTGAAGAGCGACCTCGTGATCTTCGACCTGGCCGGCTTGCCCGGCGCGGGCACGATCCTGGCCGACGGTCGTTTCCCCGCGCTCGGCAACGCCGTCGCGGCCCGGCCCTCGGGCACCGAGCCGAAGATCAAGTTTTACCTGTTCGCCGTGGCGCCGCCGTGCCCTGCGGCCGAACTGCCGGCCGTGAAGGCCGCGCTCCAGGCACGACTCGACGCCTTCGAGCGCGAACTCCGCGACCTGGTCGGCGTGTGACGCGGCACGACGTGTTCACGAAGGCCCTTCCAGTTCAGGCGGTGTGCTGAACGTCGTCA
>CAIXGY010000225.1 GCA_903919035.1 uncultured Planctomycetaceae bacterium
CGCCCCACGGAATCGAGGAAGGATAGGGTCTGCCCATCCCCGCGAGACGGCGTAGACGGCAAGCGCAGGCAGGGATGCCGGAGCGCAGCCGTCTCCGAGCGAGCGAAGTCCAGGATGGACGCAGCGAGCGTCCGGCGAGAGGGTGTGGGCAGACCCGAGCCGGTTGGGCGCATTGACCAGCCGGGCCGACCCCGGCTCCAGTCCTCAAACCTCAGAACAGCCGGCGCACGAGCCCGGCAATCTCGTGCGCCGCGAGGGCCGGTGAGTCGGTAACGTCCGGCCGCGAGGCGATGAACACCGTCTCGTGCGGATCGGCTGGGTCGGCCGCGCCGTGCGAGCCCTTGACCAGCGCCGCGTCGAGCGGGATCGCGATCCGTGGCAGGGCGGCGCGGTCGAGGTGGAGTTCGAGCGGGTCGTAGCCGGGCTTGCGGTGGATGTCGATCGTGCGGGCGAACGCGGGAGCCCGCGCGTCGTCGAGCCAATACGGGTAGGCGAACCAGGCGTCGAGGACGCTCTCGAGCACCACGTCGCCACAGCGGCTCTCGCGTTCCTGCACCGGCCCGGTCGCGAGGCCGGCAGTGACGAGTTCGTCACCCGCCAGGACGCGCCCCACCCCGACCGTGTCGCGGAACAGCCCGACCACGGCGGCGCGGAGCCGCTCGTCCCGACCGTCCCGAAGGTAGACGTGGCAGACCTGATGGTCGGCGAGCGCCCACGCGACCGACTCGGCGACGTCGAGGATCTCGCCGTCGGGCGCGTCGCGGACGGCGAGGAGGCCCGCCTCGCGGAGGATCCGGTTCGGAAACACCGCGCGGCTCACGGGGCGGATCGCGTATTCGCCGACGACGAGCGCCGTGAGGGTGTCCGGGCCGACCAGCGCGCCCATGTCGTCGATCAGCGCGCCGATCTCGGCGTCGAGTTCACCACAGGCAGCGTGGGCCGACGGGCTGTCGGGGCCGGACGCTTGAGCCGCGTAGTCGAGGTGCGGCAGGTAGACACAGGCGAGATGCGGCGGCGCCGGCCGTGCCGCTTCGACGAAACTCCGCGCGATCCACCGCGACGACTCGATCCCCGCCGCGGGCCCCCAGAACCTGTGAAGCGGGAACTCGCCCAGCCTCTCCCGGAGGCTCGCGTAGAGCGGGTCCGGGTTCGTGTGGCACCACATCGTCTCGCTGCCGTCGGGATTGTGCTTCGGGGCCGGGAGGCAGACGAGGTCGGCAGTGGCGTGCTTGGACTGCAACATGAACCAGGCCGCTGTCCGAATCTCCGGCCGCGTGGCCTTGACCACGTCCCAGAGCCGCGGCGCACGGTGGGCCGAGTCGGGGCTGATCCACATCTCGAGATGCCGACGCGCTCGATCGAACAGCCCATTGGCCACGATGCCGTGGCCGGCCGGGGACGCGCCGGTGGTGAGCGTGGCCTGCACGGGGCAGGTCACGGCGGGGAAGCCCGGCGCGAGCGGCACGCACTGGCCGCGAGCGGCCAGTGCGGCGAGCGCCGGCATCCGCGCGAGGTCGGCGCGGCGCAGCCCAGGCACGAAGAGGACGAGCACGTGGGGGATTCGGGTCATCAGGCGCTCTCCGCACTGGACAGGTGGCGGGCGAGGAAGGCTGCCGACTCGCGGGCCGTGTCGAGCCATCGGTGCGCCTGCCTCGGCAGTTCCACGTGCAGACCGCCGCGGTAGCCGCCGGCAGCGAGCACACCCGCGACGTCACGAAACTCGACGTCGCCCGCGCCGAGCGGCAGGTGCTCGTGGCGGCACGCGAGCATGTCGTCCACGTGCACGTTCACGACCCGATCCAGCCACGGCACGAGCACGTCGGCCGCTGGCCGCTCACCCATGCACTCCATGTGGCCCATGTCGACCGTGAGCCGCAGGTGCTCGGGACTGCCCGTCCTGGCGAGGAGTTCGCCGTAGCGGGCGAGGGTGTCCACCACCATCCCCGGCTCGGGCTCGAACCCGAGCACGACGCCACGGAGGGCGGCGTGGTCGAGGATCGGCCCGAGTGCATCCGCGAGTCGCGACCAGATCGTCTCCAGGTCGGCGGCGTCGCGGGCCGTGCCGGACCACAGCGACACGCAGCCCGCCCCGAGTTCCGCCGCGATGTCGATGGCACCCCGCGTGAAATCGATGCGGCGTTCGCGGGCCGCGGCCGATGCCGACACGAGCGTGGGCTCGTGCTTCAGCCGCGGGTCGAGGAGGTGCCGGGCGCCGGTCTCGATCACGCACGTCATCCCGGCGGACGCGAGACCGGTCCGCCAGCGGACGACGCGATCGGCGAGATCGGCCGCCGCGGGATGGAGCGTGTGGTGGTCGAGCGTGAGCGCGAGCGACTGGTAGCCGAGGTCGCACAGCGTGGGCACGGCGTCGAGCGGATCGACGTCGCCGATCGAGTTGGTGCCGTATCCGGGGCGCATGGGTTCACCACAGGTCAGGTGGGCGGCACGATCTGCCGCCCGAGCACGAAGAGGCCCAGGAGCAGGAGGACGACCACCGCCCAGCGTTCGCCGCAGGCCGCGAGCACGAGGATCGCATCGAGCGTGATGATCGACATGATGGCATTGCCGACGGCGGCCTGCACCCGGGCCGGCGTCGGGGCGAGGCCGGCGGCCGCGGCCCGGAGCACGATCGAGGCCGCGATGATCCCCCACAACACGAGCCAGGTGTCGACGGGCACCGGCCGGCCGGCGACGGCCGCGTCGAGCCGCATCGGCAGCCACACGAATCCGGCCGCGAGCGCGAGCCCACCCGCCATCACGGCCGCACCGCCAAGCACCGGGGCCGCCCGACTCCGCCCCGCCTCGTCCCGTGCCACGAGCGTGATGCCCGCAACGTACACCGCCATGCCCGCGGGGATCGTCCACTGGTGCGGCGCGGTCGGCCCGCCCGCGGCCGTCATGCCGAGCAGCCACGCCAGGGCCCGACAGCCGCCCATCACGACGGGGCCGAACGCCGCCCGTGTGGCGCGCCGGTCGTAGATCCAGATCGCGGCGGTGAGCGTCGCGCCCACGAGCGCCGGCCACGGCGAGCGAACCGCGACCGCGGCGGCCGAGGCCGCAGCGACGCCGGCGGCGAGGAGCGCCGTGGCGACCGTCGCCGCCGCACGCACGGAGATCGCTCCCGAGGGCAGCGGCCGCTCGGGCCGTTCGCGGCGGTCGAGAGCGACGTCGCACACGTCGTTGAGCACGACGCCGCCGGCGTAGGCGCAGACGACCGCCGCGATGGCGAACCAGCAGGCCGCCGGCGGCATCTCGACGTCGGCCGGGCCCGCGACGATCAGGTAGCCCGCCAGAGCGTCGGCCACGGCCGTGGCGAGATTGGGGACGCGGAGCAGCCGCAGCCAGGCACGCATGTCAGGCGAGTTCCACGCCGGCGGCGGCGGCGACCGCGAGCAGGTGATTCCGCGCGGCCCGCGCCGCCTCGTCGGGCCGCTCGCGGTAGGGATAGAGTTCGACCGTGACCCAGGCCTCCGGCGAGTGAGCCGCGATCGCCGCGAGCACGGCATGAAAATCGATCGCCCCGTCGCCGGGCACGAGATGGTGGTGCACCCGCGTCGCGGCGATGTCCTCGACGTGGTAGTGCCGCGTGTGGGCCTGCATCCGCGGAATCCACGCGACCGGGTCATCGCCGACGCAGTAGGCGTGGCCGACGTCGAAGTTGAGGCCGAGCGCGGGATGGTTCGCACGCTCCGCGAACTCGAGGTACTGGGCGAAGGTCTCGATGAGCAGGCCGGGTTCCGGCTCGACGAGGAGCGCGACTCCCACCTCGGCCGCCACGTCCAGGGCGGGCATGATCTCGTCGTAGAAGATGGTCGTGGCCTGCTCGCGGGTCTGCCCCGGCTGGAGTTCGCCGCCCGGTTCCGTGGAGATCGAGGGGGCGCCGAGTTCGGCAGCCAGTCGCAGGGCCCGCTTCGTGTGTTCGCGGCGGATGGCGCGGTAGTGCGGGTCGGGATCGGTCCAGCCCGGATGCCAGTAGGGCTGCCGGGGATCGGCGATCGCATTCATCATGAACGCGTTGACGTTCGCGATCGTCAGCCCGGCCTCGTGGATCGCCCTGCGGATCGCCGCCTTGTGTCCCGCGAGCAGCCCGGCTGGCCACGCATGAGGCACGTCGGCGAGCAGCTCGATGCCGCGATACCCGGCCGCCGCGATCCGCGCGACGGCCTCATCGACCGGCACGTCGAGGTAGGCGTTCGAACTGAAGGCGAGCCGCAGGGGCATGGATGGATCCGGGACGAGGCGTCGCGGAGTGTAGCGTCAACTCGACGCCGACCGATACTTCGCGAGCGACCGCTGGAAGACCACCCGCGAGACGACGAGGGCGGCCAGCGCGGCGGCAACGACGCCTGCCACGGGCCACCACGCGCCACCGGCGAGTGGCCGGGCGATGACGCGGGCCGGCACGTTCACGACCAGCAGGATGGGCAGGACGAACGTGAACAGCGCCCGGATCGGGCCGCCCCACGGGCCCGCGTAGATTTCGGCGGGATACCGGGAGAAGTTGGTCATGTAGAACCAGAAATCGTAGAGGCTCTGGTTGCGGCCCATGTGGATCGTCGCGGCGGCAAGCACGATCACCAGGGCATACAGGATGGCCACGCCGCACAGCAGGAGCAGCGGATAGAGGAGCCAGGCCACCGGGGGCGGTGCGTGGCCCATGCGGGCCAGCGCCCAGGCGAGGAGCCCGACACCCACGGCGCCGTTGGCCAACGACGAGTAGTCGACCCGGTGCATGGACAGCAGGAATTGCGCGTCGAGGGGCTGCACGAGGACGGCGTCGAGCCCACCCGTGCGGACCATCTCGGTCAGTTCCTCGGCGCTCGGCATGAAGAATGCCTGGACGATCGAGTTGATGATCAACCCCGTGGCCACGAACGCGAAGAACGGCTCGCGCGTCCAGCCCGTGCCCTTGCCGATCTCGGGCGTGAACTGGAAGACGAGCATGTAGAAGGCGAGGTTCATCGACATCCAGCCGAGGCTCGTGACGCTCTCGAGGATGAAGTTTGCCCGGAATGTCATGTCGCGAACGAGGCAGGCCCGCGCGAACGTGAGGAAGATGGCGAGATAGCGGCCCACGTCAGCCTCCGAAAGCGGCATAGCGGCGGGTGCCGCGCTTCCAGGCGACCCGGCAGGCGATCGCCATCACCACCACCCACGCCGCCTCGATCGCCAGGGCCCGCACGAGGTCCGGGCCGCGGATCTTGCCCAGCCACACGGCGGCCGGGAAGTAGGCGGTGTATTCGAAGGGCAGCCAGCGGACGACGTCGGCGAGGCTCGTGCCGGGCAGGCCCGTGGGGATGCCGGCGAGCATGTCGATGGGGAACATGTGCCCGGAGAGGAGGTATTGCACGAGCATGTAGGCGAACACGAGGCTCGACACCTCGAGCACCCAGAAGCCGATCATGCCGAGCGTGGCCTCCATGAAGAAGCCGAGCAGGAAGGAGAGCACGAGCGACAGCACGAAGATCGACATCGTCGTCGCGTCGGGAGGCGGCGGGAAGAAGCCGCGGCACGCGATGAAAACGCCGCCGAACGGCAGGATCGCGACCGCGTAGTAGACGAGCTTGTGGGCGATCCGCGCGGCGAGCAGGAACGACACGTAGTCCACGGGCTGCACCAGGTATTTCTTGACCGAGCCGTCGCGGATGCTGCGGGCGATGCCCGTCGAGAGCCCCGGCATGCTCGAAAAGGCCCGAGTGAGCATCGCGAGCAGGTAGTAGGCGACGATGTCGTTCCGCGAGTAGCCGGCGACGTCACGGCGGCTCGTGGCCGCGAACACCGCCGTCCACAGGAACACCTGCGTCACCATCGGCAGGAAGCGCATGAGCGTGCCGAGGGCAAAGTCGCCCCGGTAGACGAGCCGCTCCTCGAGACAGATGGCGAGCATCGTCCACCAGGCCCGCATGGAGGCGAGCGGCCCGCCGCCGTCGAGCCTGCCGCTCATCGGGCCGTCTCCACGACCGCCCGTCGCTCCGGGGCCCCGGAGCGAAACAGCTCGGCCACGATCTCCTCGAGCGGCACGTCCTCGACCGACACGTCGCGGACCCCGTCGCTCCGGAGGATCTCCGGAAGCACGTCGGCGATCCGCTGCCGGTCGATCCGCAGCACCACCCGCGGGCCGCGGACCTCGCAGGGAAATCCGCACCGCTCGATCCGCGCGGTCGCCGACGGGTCGTCGAGGTCGAGCGTGACGATCTTGTGGGTCGTGAACCGGTCCACGATCTCGGCGAGGGGGCCGTCGTGAACGATGTCGCCGTGGGTGATGACGACCACCCGCTCGCAGAGGGCCGCCACGTCCTTCATGTAGTGGGTGGTGAGGATCACGGTGGTCCGCCGCTCGGCCTGCACGTGCCGCAGGAACTCGTGGATCGTGTGCTGAGCGACCACGTCGAGGCCGATCGTGGGCTCGTCGAGAAACAGCACCTCCGGCTCGTGCAGGAGCGCCGCCACGAGCTCCAGCTTCATCCGCTCGCCGAGCGAGAGCTCGCGGACCGGCTGGAGCACGAGCTTCTTCACGCCGAGCAGGTCGACGAGTTCGTCACGCGTCCGTTCGAACCGGGCCGCGTCGAGCCGGTAGATCTCCTTGTGGAGCCGGAAGCTCTCGGCGGCCGGCAGATCCCACCAGAGCTGGTTCCGCTGGCCCATGACGAGCGCGAACCGCCGCCGGAAGTCGTCGGCCCGCTCCCAGGGCACGTGACCGAGGACGCGGGCCGTGCCGCGGGAGGGCGTGATGATGCCCGAGAGCAGCTTCAGGAACGTGGTCTTTCCGGCGCCATTGGGGCCGAGGAGCGCCACGAACTCGCCGCGGCCCACGGTGAGATTCACGCCTCGCAGGGCCTCGACGACGCGACTCGTGCGGTGCAGGAGCCCCCGCACGCTCGCCCACAGTCCCTCGGGCTTGTCGTAGACCCGATACTCCTTCGCCAGCCCGGCCACCTCGATGACCGGGGCGGCGACGGACGACGGACCGGAGTTGTGCATGCCGCGAGTATAGGTGAAAACGTCAGGCCGTCCGCGATCATCCACTCGGGAGCGACACGCATGTTTCGCGTCGGCCTCGGCCACGACACCCACCGCCTCGTGCCCGGCGACGGCCTCGTGATCGGCGGCATCACGATCCACCACGATCGTCGGGCCCAGGGCCACAGCGACGCCGACGTCCTGCTCCACGCGATCACCGATGCGCTCCTCGGCGCCGCGGCACTCGGCGACATCGGCGAGCTTTTTCCGGACGACGATCCCGCCAACCGGGGCCGCGACTCGGCCGAGATGCTGCGCGCGGCGCACGAGCGCGTGATTGCCGCCGGCTGGCGGCTCGTGAATCTGGATTGCGTGATTTTCGCCCAGCGGCCCAAAATCCTCCCGCACCGTCCGGCGATCCGTCGGCGGATCGCGGCGGTGCTCGGTATCGACGAGTCGGCCGTCTGGCTGAAGGCCAAGACGGGCGAGGGCGTCGGGCCGATCGGCACGGAGGAGGCGATCGCCGCCGAGTGCGTCGTGCTCGTTGAAAAGTAAACACACACAGACACCACACACAAACACACAGACATCACACAAGGGGTTGCCCGTGCCATCGAGCCGGCGTAGGCGTCAAGCGCAGGCAGGATGCCGAAGCGCCGACGCCTCCGAGTGAGCGAAGGCCAGGATGGCCGCCGCGAACGTCCGGACGAGATGGCACGGGCAACCCCGACGCCCGCCACAGCCGAGGATGCACCTGGAACCGCAATGACATGACGACGCCTCCCCTCCCCACGATCGAGGTCTACAGCACGCTCACGCGGACGAAGCGGCCGCTCGTGACGGTGAAGCCCGGCCACGTCGGCATGTATCTGTGCGGACCGACGGTCTACAAGCCGAGCCACATCGGCCACATGGTGGGACCGGTGATCTTCGACACCGTGAAGCGACATCTCGCCTATTCCGGCTGGAAGGTGACCTGGGTCGTCAACGTCACCGACGTCGACGACAAGATCATCGTGGAGAGTGCGGCCCGCGGCACGACGATGGCCGCGCTCGCCGCCGAGATGACGGCCGACTACCTGGAGAACCTCGCGGCCCTCGGCGTGACCGGCATCGACGAGATGCCGAAGGCGACGGAGCACATCGGCACGATCATCGCCTTCATCGAGGGGCTCGTCGCGAAGGGCTGCGCCTACGCGAGCGACGGTGACGTCTACTTCGACGTCACCAAGGACGCCGACTACGGCAAGCTCACGAACCGCTCCGTCGAGCAGATGCAGGGCGAGGGGGGCTCGACCGCCGAGCGGAAGCGGTCGGCGGCCGACTTCGCGCTGTGGAAGAAGGCGAAGCCGGGCGAGCCGGCGTGGGACAGCCCCTGGGGCCCGGGCCGGCCGGGCTGGCACATCGAGTGCTCGGCCATGAGCAAGGCGATCCTCGGGCCGCACTTCGACATCCACGGCGGCGGCCTCGACCTCGTCTTCCCCCACCACGAGAACGAGATCGCGCAGAGCGAGTCGCTCCACGACCTGCCGATGGCCACCTACTGGATGCACAACGGCCTCATGCAGGCGGGTGGCGCCGCTGGCAAGGTGGGCGGCCGGCCGCGGGGCGCGGGGGACGAGGCGGCGGACGCAGCGGCCCAGGCGGCGACGAAGATCTCGAAGTCCACGGGAGCCGAGCCGTTCAAGAACCTCCTGGCCCGCCACGACCCGCGGGCGATCCGTATGCTCCTGCTCTCCACGCACTACCGCAGCCCGATCCACTTCGGCGAGGAGCCGCTGGGCGAGAGCGCCCGGGCGCTCGAGGCCTTCGACCGCCTCTTCGCCCGCTACGAACGGGTGTCGCGGACGTCGTTCTATGCCCTGCCCTGCCGCGACCGCCAGGCGGGCGACACCGCCGTGGCGGCGGCGGGCGCCGACGTCCAGGCCCTGCGGCAGAAATGTCTGGCCGCGATGGACGACGACTTCAACACGGCGATCGCGATCGCGTCGCTCTTCGACCTCGTCCGCGTGGTCAACAATTTCATCGACCAGCACGGGCTCGAAGCGCAGAAGCCGGCGGCGGAACTCGCCATGCTCGACGCGATGCTGCTCGTGCTCCGCGAACTGACCGGCGTCCTCGGGCTGTTCCTCACGGAACCCGTCGCGAAGGCAGCCGCGGACGACGGCCTCGTCGCGACACTCATGGACCTCGTCATCGAGATCCGGGCCAACGCCCGCAAGGCCAAGGACTTCGCGACGGCCGACCTCGTGCGGAACAAGCTCACGGCCGCCGGCATCGTGCTCGAGGATCGCCCCGACGGCACCGGCTGGACGCGGAAGTAGGTCCGGCGGACGGGGCGACCGGGATCAGCCCCAGGGCCTCCACCACGCCCGCCGGCGACCGTCGTGCACGGCCGATCCCAGGATGGCTATGACCTCCGCGTCGAGCGAGTTGCCGCCGGCCGCGTTCCGCCGCAGTTCGCGGAGGAACCGCTCCCGACCGGACCGGAACGTCGCCAGGTCGAACACCGGCGCGAAGTCGTCGAGCCGGCCCAGCGCCTCCAGCGTGAACAGCGTGCGGACGCACTTCCCGCAGTGCGAGCAGTTGAGGGGCCGGCCTGGCCCGCGCTCCCGCGGCCGCGTGCAGACGTCGAGCAGCGGGCGGGCCTCGGGCATGGCGGCGACGAGTTCCGTCTTCTGCACCCTCGTCAGCCCGGCGCCGGCCGACACGAAGCGGAGCCGCTCGGTCGACAAGAGCGGCAGGGTGATCGGATCGAGGTAGGCGGGATTGTAGGTCGCCCGTGCGCCGATCTCCGCCGGCGCGAAACTCGACGACACGTAATAGCGGGCCACGCCGGATTCGAGCGCGAGGGCCGCGGCGGCATTGCGGAACGTGTTGGTCTTCTCGAATCCCGGACGGCCGACGCCCGGCGCGCGGTAGATCGCATCCAGGTTGCTCCGCAGCCGGAGCGACCGCAGCCCGTGCGCGGCCGCGAAGGCGGCGCTGCGGTCGGCGGCGCGGGTGAAGTGCGGCTCCCCGTCACGTCCGAACGCACCGACATCGAAGACGGCGATCGCGGAAACGGCCAGGCCGGGCTCGACGGGGGCGAACCGATACCTGGCGAGCGTGGCGAAGGAATCGATCCCGGCGGAGAAGCCGGTGGCGACGAGCGGCCCCGGCGTTGCATCATCGTGCACGGACCGGCAGGTCACCGCGATGCGGCGCAGCGCCGGATCGAAGACGAGGAGAAACGACTGCAGGTCGTGATTCAGCGCATCCACGAGCGTCGGGCTCATGGTGGCATCGACGTGCAGGTCGACGCCGAGCCGCATCGCCGGATACAGAAGCGCCACGGCCGCCCAGTTGCCCCGGTCGGAGAACCACTCGGCCGTGACGGCGTCGGCCTCGAACCAGAGCGCGTCGGGCAGGGCGGCGCCGGCGATGCGGCAGGACAGCCGCGTGGCCCCGTCACCGGGCCCGGCGTTCCTCGAGATGTCGGCGACGTCGATGCGGTTCACCGCCGCAGGGTATCACGACAGCCCGGCTCCAGAGAGCCCGGCCGCCGCTCCGTCACGGCAACCGAATCGCCACCGGCTCGCCCGTTCCACCGCCCGCGGCGTCGGCCGCGGCCATCTCGCGGATCTCCTGCGAGATCTTCATCGAGCAGTACTTCGGCCCGCACATGCTGCAGAAGTGGGCGCTCTTGAAGGTGTCCTGTGGCAGCGTCTCGTCGTGGTACTTCCGGGCGGTCTCCGGGTCGAGCGCCAGTCGGAACTGCTCGTTCCAGTCGAACGCGAACCGGGCCCGCGACAGCGCATCGTCGCGAACGCGGGCGTTCTTGCGGTGCCGGGCCAGGTCGGCCGCGTGGGCGGCGATCTTGTAGGCGATCACGCCCTGCTTCACGTCCTCCGCATCGGGCAGGCCGAGATGCTCCTTCGGCGTCACGTAGCAGAGCATCGCCGCTCCGCTCCAGCCGGCGAGCGCCGCGCCGATGGCGCTCGTGATGTGGTCGTAACCCGGCGCGATGTCGGTGACGAGCGGCCCGAGCACGTAGAACGGCGCCTCGTCGCACTCCTCCATCTGCCGCTTCACGTTCATGTCGATCTGGTCCATGGGAACGTGGCCCGGCCCCTCGACCATCACCTGGCAGCCCTTCGCCCACGCCCGGCGGGTCAGCTCACCGAGCACGTGCAGCTCCGCGAACTGGGCCTCGTCGCTCGCGTCGGCGATGCTGCCGGGCCGCAGGCCGTCGCCGAGGCTCCAGGTCACGTCGTATGCCCGGAAGATGTCGCACAGATCCTCGAAGTGCGTGTAGAGCGGGTTTTGCTGCCGGTGGGCCATCATCCACCGGGCGATGAGCGAGCCTCCGCGGCTCACGATGCCGGTGATTCGGTGCATGGTGAGGTGCAGGTGCTCCTGAAGCAGTCCGGCATGGACGGTCATGTAGTCGACGCCCTGGCTCGCCTGCTTCTCACACATGTCGAGGAAGTGCTGCGGCTTCATGTCCTCGATGTCGCCGCCGAGTTCCTCGAGCATCTGATAGATGGGCACGGTGCCGATCGGCACGGGCGAGGCGGCGATGATCGCCTGCCGGATGGCGTCGATGTCCTTGCCGGTCGAGAGGTCCATGACGGTGTCGGCGCCGTAGTGGACGGCCATGTGGAGCTTCTGGAGCTCCGTCTGCTCGTCGCTGGTGACGGCCGAGTTGCCGATGTTGGCGTTGATCTTCGTGAGGGCCGCGATGCCGATGGCCATCGGCTCGAGCCGCTTCGTGAGGTGGACCGTGTTGGCCGGGATCACCATCCGACCGCGGGCCACCTCGCTCTGCACGAGTTCCTCGGGCAGGTCCTCCCGCTGCGCGACGAACTTCATCTCCGGCGTGATCTGGCCGGCGCGGGCGGCTTCGAGCTGGGTCATGGACACCTCCGAGCTGAACTGTGAACGACCGCCGCTACTGTAGCAAAGCGTCTGGATCACCGCCCACGGAACGTTCGAGAGGATGCCGAGACCTGCCGAGTTTCCAGACGGGCCGCGTTTACAGCGTCTTGAGATACTCGAGCACGGCCGTCTTTTCGTCCTCGGTGAGCGCAGCCGGGAAGTCGTGGCCCGCGGCGCTCTTGCCGGGTTTCCGGGTGTCGAAATACTGCCGACGCCGTGCCGTCGTCAGGTTCTCCGCGGGCAGGTCGGCGAGTTCCTCGACCTCCAGGCCGACGCGGGCGGCATCGTAGCCCGTCGGGGTGCGACGCCAGACCATGGGCCGCGCGTCGGGATGGAGCACGTGCCACAGCGTGGGCACGGAGCCGTTGTGGAAGTAGGGCGCCGACGCCCAGACGCCGTCGAGTGGCGGGGCGACGTAGCCGTCCGCCGCGGCACGATCCTCGAGCCCCCGGGCGTCGGCCCCGTGGTGGCCGAACCAGGTCGCGTTGAGGTCGCCGCGATCCCGGGCCGAGAGCGCGTCGAGCCGGATGCGGTCGGTGCCCACCTCGTCGATCGGCACGACCCGCTCGGGATACGATCCGCCCGGGCCGTAGGTGCCGTGACAGTCGGCACAGTGCGCGGCGAACACGTCCGCTCCGCGGGCCGCGAGACTCCGCTCGATCGCCCCCTCCCAGGGCGGCGGTTCGAGTGCTGCGATCCAGGCCTCGATGTCGCGAAATTCGTCTTCCCAGGCGGCGAACTGCTCCGGACCGTTTTCCTTGACGAGCAGGAACTGCATCAGCATCCGATGCCCCTTGGCGGCGAAGCCGTCGGCATAGAGGCTCCTCCGCTTCCGGTAGTGCCACCAGGCCGGCGCATCCATGTCGTGGTGCAGAAGGTCGAACCGCGGCGGCCGCTGGACGACGTTGAGATCCGCATCGCGGTGCCGCATCAACGCCACCCCGAAGATCACGGCGTTCGTCGTGCCGGCGGTGGTGCCGAGCGGAAGCAGCAGTGAGCCGAGATCCATGTGGCCGAACCGCTTCCGTTGCCGCACCTTGACGAGCCGAACCTCCTCCGTGAGGGTTTCGAGGGCGTAGTTCGAGTTGGGCACGCCCGGAACGACGCGCCCCCGCACCTGGCCCTGGTGGCAGGCCAGGCAGCTCATCGTCCAGCGTCCCTCTCCATCGACGACGTATTGCAGCGACCGTGACGGGTCATCGGGATGGGGGGTGAGACCATAGCGATCCATCGCCATCCGGCGCCGCTCGTCCACCCCCGCCGCGGCGGCGCGGGCCCGCAGCGGCTCCTCCCAGGTGGTCCACAACTCGTCAAACACCTGCTGGTCGAAGTCGGCGGGCAGGTAGGCCCGCGTCAGCAGGTGACCGTGGCCCCGCGCGGGATCGACGTTCGCCGCGTGCCCGGAACCGTCGACGCACAGGATCACCACCGCGCATGCCGTCCACCACGGACGGGCCCGGCGACGGTCGACTCCCGGAACTCTCATGGCATACTTGGCCCGATGGCGACACGACCGGGATTGTAGGCCGGCCGGCGCTGCCGTCCGCCCGCCCGGCCCGTCCCGATGCCCGCCGCCAATCCCATCCTGATCCCGGAACTGCGGGCGATGCTCGCCGAAGCCGACCTCCCGGGGCTCCGCGAGGTGGCGGAGGAACTCCATCCCGCCACGGTCGCCGAATTCACCGCGGGCCTGTCCGACGACGAGCTCTGGCGCTTCCTCGACGCCCTGGCCGTCGCGCGGCAGGCCGAGGTCTTTCCCTACTTTCCGATGATCCGGCAGGTGGAGCTGGTGCAGGCTGGCGACCGACCGCACCTCGGAGCGCTGCTGGAGTGGATGGCGCCCGACAACCGTGCCGACCTCCTCCGGGAACTCGACCCCGAACTGGTCGAGGAGATCCTGCCGCTGGTGGCCAAGGCGGAGCGGCACGACATCCGGATGCTCCTCTCCTGCCCGGAGGATTCGGCTGGCTCGCTGATGACGACGGAGTACGCCTCGCTCCCGGCCGACATCACCGCGGGCGAGGCCATCGCCCGGCTCCGCTCCCAGGCTCCCGATAGCGAATCGATCTACTACATCTACGTGCTCGACGCGGAGCGCCAGCTCGTCGGCTTCGTGTCGCTCCGCGACCTCATCCTGGCCAAGCCGACCGCCCTCGTCGCCGACCTCATGCAGCGCGACGTGATCAGCGTGCGGGTGGAGGAGCCGCGGGACCGGGTTGTGGAAAAGCTCGCCCGCTTCGACTTCCTGGCCATTCCCGTGGTCGACGACCGCAGCCGGCTGGTGGGCATCATCACCCACGACGACGTCCTCGACGCCGTCCGCCAGGAGGCCACCGACGAGGCCCAGCGGATCGCCGCCATCGCCCCGCTCCGCGAGAGCTACCTCGAAGTCGGTCTGGCCGCGATGACCTGGAAACGCGGCGTGTGGCTGGCGATCCTGTTCGCGACGGCCGCCGTGACGGCCATGGTGCTGGCCAAGTCGCCGCTCAATCACGCGTGGCTCATCGCGTTCATTCCCCTCGTGATCGCCAGCGGCGGCAATTCGGGCAATCAGTCGGCCACGCTCGTGATCACGGCACTCTCCAACGGCGACTGTCGGCTCTCCGACTGGCGGCGGATCCTGCGGCGGGAGTTCGTGCTCGGCATCTCGCTCGGAGCGCTGCTGGCCATCCCTGGATACCTGCTCGCCCTCGTGTACGCGCCGACCCCGGCCCAGGCGCTCGTCATCCCGCTCACGATCCTCGCGGTCGTGATGCTCGGAGCCCTCGCGGGCTCGGTGCTCCCCCTGCTCTTCCGCTCGATCGGCCTCGACCCCGCGCTCATGAGCAACCCCTTCGTGTCGGCGATCGTGGACATCGTGGGAATCGTGATCTACACGTGCGTCTCGCTCGTGCTGCTGGGCTGACGCGGATCGCGCAAGGGTCGGACGGCGGACACCTCCGTCGCTGAAAATCGTCGCCGAGACCGAACCGGTGTGGCACATCCGAAGTGAGCGACGATTGTAAGGCTCCTCCGGTGTCCGCCCTCCGACCCTCTGGTGTTCCTGGGACGAGGCAGGCCGCGGTTGCCCGTACCGCCGAGCCGGCGTTGCTGGCAAGCGCAGGCAGGATGCCGAAGCGCAGCCAGCATCGAGTGAGCGAAGGCCCGGAAGGCCGCAGCGAACGTCCGGGCGAGACGGTACGGGCAACCTCGGCCGGAACGCGCGATCCGGACGTCACCCAATGTCGCGGCCCAGCGCCGCGGCCACGCGGCGGCAGACGTCCATCATCCTCGTGAACGCCGGCAGGTCGATCGTCTGCGCGGCGTCACTCGTCGCCGCCTTCGGATCGGGATGCACCTCGACGATGAGTCCGTCGGCGCCCGCAGCCACGCTCGCCGCCGCCATGCTCTCGACGAGATTGGCGTGGCCGGTGCCGTGGCTGGGATCGACGACGACGGGCAGGTGCGTGCGCTGGTGGAGCCAGGGCACCGTGGCCAGGGGGAGCGTGAACCGCGTGTGCGACTCGAACGTGCGGATGCCGCGCTCGCAGAGCATCACCTGCCGGTTGCCGGCGTCGAGGATGTACTCCGCGGCCAGAAGCAGCTCCTCCACCGTCGCGGCCGGGCCGCGTTTGAGGAGCACGGGCACCTGCGTCCGCCCCACCGCCTCGAGGAGCCGATAGTTCTGCATGTTGCGGGCACCCACCTGGAGCACGTCGGCGTACCGGGCGACGAGCGGCACGTCCTCCGGAGCCACCACTTCGGTCACGACCGCCAGCCCCGTCGCCTCACGGGCCTCGGCGAGGAGTTCGAGCCCCTTTTCCTTCATGCCCTGAAACGAATAGGGGCTCGTCCGCGGCTTGAACGCACCGCCCCGCAGGCCGGTCGCACCGGCCTCCTTGACCGCCCGCGCCGTGGCGACGATCTGCTCGCGGCTTTCCACCGAGCACGGGCCCGCGATCACGCCGATGCGGCCGCCGCCCACCACGAGCGGCCCCGAACGGACGATCGTCGGCTCCGGCTGGACCTCGCGACTGGCCACCTTGTAGGGCGCCAGGATCGGCAGCACGGAGGCCACGCCCGGCAGCGACTCCATGCCCCCGGCCGCCGCGTTCCGCTCGTCGCCCACGACGGCCACGACGGTCCGTTCGGTGCCCACGATGACATGGGGCCGCAGGCCGAGACCTTCCACGCGGGACACCACGTGGTCGAGGTCGGCCCGCGACGCACCCGCCTGCATGACGATGATCATTTCGGGCCCTCGTTGCGCGTGTCGACGTCCTGGAACCGGTCGGGCAGCACCTCGTGCCGCCTGGCGGCCGCGGCCCGCGTCGTGATCGCGAGCGACTCGCTGCCGCCCTGCGTCCGCACGACGAACACCAGTGTGCCGCGCGGGTCGGCCTTGGCAAGGATCACCCGCAGGATCTCGCCGGCGGGCTTGTCGCGCTCGTCGAGCGCGAATGACTGGTTCTTGGTCACGCCCTCCACCTGCAGGTCGGAACCGATGATCTCCATCGGCACGCCGATCTCGTCGGAGATCAGCTGGATCGCCCGCTCGAGCGTGTCCTTGGCGAAGACGATCGTCATCGGCCGCCCGAGCCTGCCGAGGGCATCCTCGGCCGGCGGGGTCCCGCCCGCGGCGGTCGCCGTGGCCGGCGCCTCGGCCAGCGCGAGTTCCGTCGCCAGCACGATGTTGTGGCCGGCATGCCGCGGCAGGTAGGCGTTGACCACGGCTATCCGACGTTCGGCGCCGGCCCGCACGTGCGCGGCGAGCGTCCGAATCATCGCAGGCAACCGCGTCACGACCGCGCGGCCATAAGGATCGAGATCGCGGGCGGCGCAATACGCCTGCACGGCGGCGGGCCAATCCGCGATGCGCTCCGCGACCTGCTTCGCGACCACGACCGCCGGGCGATCGAGCGATGGAACCACGTCGAGTTCCACGTAGAAGTCGGCGCCGCAGTGCACCGACAAGGCGGCTGCCGGCACGGAGTCGCCCACCAGGGACTCGATGCCGGCGACCAGCGGCTCGAACCGACCCGCCAGCATGGCCCGTCCACAGACGCCGAGGGCGTGGGGCGAGCCGAGCACCGCGAGGTGTCGCCCGCCGTCGAGCGCCGCCGCGAGCCGCTCCAGGTCGGGCGTGAGCGCGAGCTCCGGCGAGCCTGCGTCTCGAGCGGCCTCGATGATGGCGGCGAGACTCGGGCCGGGCGCCGCCACGAGCACTCGTCCAGCCGCCGCCACCGGTGTCCAGAAGCCGCGATCCGGTCCACCGTGAATCGTCTCCCCGGCCGTCGACTTCGCCTGTCCCCACTCGCGGATCCGAAACGCCGGATCATCCGGCAGCGAACGGCCGGCAACGAGCCCCGCGGCCCACCCGACGACGCTCCCGTCAGGCTCCCCGGCCTGCCAGCCCACGTGCAGCGTCTCGATCTCCTCCGGATGGCAGCCGCACGCCCGCGCGACCGCGGCCAGCGCGGCATCCACGCCCGGCCCGAGCGCCTTGACGAGCAGCCGCCCCTCCTCGTCGGCCAGCATCTCGGCGGGCCTCGCGGCCAGCATCACCTGCGAGCCGGGAGGCAGATACTGGAGCGTGAATGCTGTCCGTGCGAGGGGCGTCGGCGGGGCCCAGGGCACCGTTGCATCGTCGACGATCACGAAGCCGGGCGGCTGGGAATCAGCCGACAGCGCCGCAGCCCCGGCCGCGAGCAGCGCTCCGGCGAGCACCCGGCTGGCGGCAGGCCACCACTTCGATGTGGACGCGTTCATCCCCGGCGCCTCCGACTCCTCGACCCCGATCGTAGCGGGTTTCCGGGGCCGCGTTGCCGGACCGTTGTGGAGCCGCGGTCGCGATCGATAAGATCCCCGGCCCCCGGAAGCACCGCATGCGGCCCAGCGACGCGATTCGCACCTACTTCGACCGCGCGGCCGACCTGCTCGACCTCTCGCCGAGCATGCGGCGGCTCCTGCTCACCGCGAAGCGGGAGGTGCAGGTGCGGATTCCGATCGAGCGCGACGGCGGTGAGCTGGTCACGCTCGTCGGCTACCGCGTGCAGCACAACGACGCCCGCGGGCCGATGAAGGGCGGCCTGCGATACCACCCGCAGGTCGATCTCGACGAGGTTCGCGCACTCGCGTCTCTCATGACCTGGAAGACGGCCGTGGTCGACATCCCCTACGGCGGTGCGAAGGGAGGCGTGGCTCTCGACCCGGCGACCTATTCGACCCGCGAGCTCGAGCGGGTCACCCGCCGGTTCGTCGACGAGATTCACGACCTGTTCGGCCCCGACGTCGACATCCCGGCTCCCGATATGGGCACGACGGCCGACATGATGGCCTGGATCATGAACCACTACGGCCGCTACCACGGCTTCGCACCGGCGTGCGTGACGGGCAAGCCGGTCGACTACCACGGCATTCCGGGCCGTGAGGAGGCGACCGGCCGCGGTGTGGGGTCGCTCACGCTCAAGGTCTTGAGCCGCCTGGGGCGGTCGATCCCCGGCACGCGCGTCGCCATCCAGGGCTTCGGCAACGTGGGCACCCATGCGGCGAAATACCTCGCCGACGCCGAGTGCCGGATCGTGGCGGTGTCCGACGCCGGCGGCGGCTATCACCGCGCCTCGGGCATCGACGTCCTCGAGGCCCTGCGGCACGCCCGCTCCCACGCCGGGCGGCTCGAGGGGTTCGCCGGGGGCGATCGGATCACGAACGCGGAACTCCTCGCGCTCGAGTGCGACGTCCTGATTCCGGCCGCACTCGGGGGCGTGCTCACCGCGGCCAACGCGGGAGCGGTGCGGGCCCCGATCATCGTCGAGGCGGCCAACGCGCCGGTCGAGCCCGAGGCCGATGCCATGTTCGCCGACCGGGGGATCGTGGTGCTGCCCGACATCCTCGCCAACGCCGGCGGCGTGACGGCCAGCTGGTTCGAGTGGGTGCAGAATCGCCAACACTACCAGTGGGGCGTCGACCGCGTCCGCGGCGAACTGGACCGGATCCTGGGCACGGCCTTCGAGCACGTCTGGCAGCTCTCGTCGTCGCGTCAGGTGCCGCTGCGGACCGCCGCCTACATGCTCGGCGTGGGCCGGGTCGCGAGAGCGACCGCGCTCGGCGGCACGGCGTGATACGGCTCCCATGCGAGCCTTGCGCCAGGTGACACGGCTCACCGGTGATCCTCGCATGTGGTGAGACATCTCGTTGGCAGCCGACCTTTGAGCCCAACCGGCTCGGGTCTCCCCACACCCTCTCGCCGGACGCTCGCTGCGCTCATCCTGAGCTTCGCTCGCTCGGAGACGGCTGCGCTCCGGCCTCGTGCCTGCGCTCGCCGGTCTACGCCGCCTCGAGGGGATGGGCAGACCCGATGCTTCCTCACTTTCATCGGGCGAGGCGTGGGGGATGCCCGTGCCGTCGAGCCGGCGTTGCTGGCCGAGCGCAGCGAAGGATTGCGAAGCGAGGCCAGCATCGAGTGAGCGTCGGGCACGACGCCCGTCGCGAACGTCCGAGCGAGGCGGCACGGGCAGCCGCCTCGCCGGGACAGGCGCGACGACCCGCGAGCAGCACGTGGGAACCGTATTACTCGTCGGCCACCACGGGTGTCGGAATGCCGGCCGGGTCGAGGACGACGGACCTCGTTTCGAGATCGACCGGTCGATCCGGTGCGAAGGTCAACGTGGCCACCCAACCCGTCCACTCGGGCGGATCGACGGGGTAGTAGTCGAACACGAAGTTGCCGAGGCTGTAGACGATCGGGGCGCCGCGGTACGTGTCGACCGTCTGTGTGACGTGGGGGTGCGCGCCGATGACGGCGGAGGCCCCCGCGTCCACCATCTTCCGGGCGAGCGCCCGGTGCCGCTCGTATGGCTCGGCCACGAGCTCGGGGCCCCAGTGCACGAAGGGCACGACGGCATCGGCCTGCTTCCGCGCGGCCGCGATGTCGGCCAGCAGGTCGGCCTCGCGGAGCGGGTTCACGCCCGGCGCGGCGGCCGCCGCGGCCCATTTCTCGCACTGGAAGTCGTTGCAGGCGAGGATCGCGATCCTGAAGCCGTCCTTCTCGAGCAGGAAGGGCTTCCGCGCGGCCACGAGATCCTTGCCGCCGCCCACCTGGGGAATGCCGTTCCGCTCGAGCACGGCGAGGCACTCGACGAGCCCCTCGGCGCCGAAATCCATGGCGTGGTTGTTGGCCACGCCGAGGACCGAGAAATATGGCTTCAGGAACCGGGGCGAGTCGGCGGCGCCGCGAAAGGTGTAGGCCTTGAGCACCTGTGTGCCGCCCTTCCCCAGCACGCACTCGAGGTTGCCGACCGTGAAATCGGCGCCGAGCAGGAGTTTCCGGCAGGCCGCGAACGGGTCTGTGCCGGCCGCCACCACGTTGCCGGGACCATTATCGAGCATCACGTCGCCGACGAACGCGACCGTCACCACCCCCGGCGGCGACGCCTTCCGCCGCACCTGCACCTCCTCCGCCGGAGCGGAACCCACCACGAGCACGCTCACGATCGCCAGCGCTCGCATCGACCACCTGCCGTCGGTCATCGGTGGGCTCCGCCGCCCTTCCGATACCACTCGCCCCGCAACCAATCCGCCAGCATCCCGATCTGCTCGCTCGTGAGCTGCGGCGCGCCGCCATCGGCCGCCTTCCCAAAGCTCGGCATGCGGTCGTTGGACGCGCCGTAGAACCGCTCATGCGTCGGGTCGGCGATGATGCCCGCGAGCCACTCCCGCGAACCCCAGCCGGTCAGATCGCAGGCCGTGCCGAGTTCGGTGCCGTTGTCGCGGAAGCGATGACAGGAGCCGCAGCGCTCGTCGCTGGCCACGAGCTCGCGGCCCCGGGCGACGACGTCGGGTGCCGCAACGCCCAGGCCCGACTCCGAGGCCATGGCGGCGATCACGGCCTGCGTGTCGGCGGGCGTCCACGCCTCCGCATCCTGGAGATCCCCCTGCACGAAGCCCACCATGTCACCGTCCGCGTGGGCCGTGTTGCCGAAGTAGGCGGGGCCGGCCACCTGATTCGGGTCGAGCAGGCCGGTCATCCAGGCGGCCGTGCCGAAGCCGTGCAGATTGGCCGCCGACGACTTCGCGAGGATCGTCGCGGCATCCGGGCTCGCCGGATCGACGTGGGCATGGCAACTCCCGCAATGCTGGGCGAAGAGCCGTGGCCCCTGCGTGGCGGGATCCTGCCGCACGAGTTCGAGCGCGCCGGCCGGCGGAATGCGCTCGGGCCGCAGGGCGAGCTCGCTGGCGCGGGCGGCGTCGATCCGCGCCTGGCGGACGGCGGCGAGGAACGCCTCCGAATTCCGCACCTTCTCGAGCGTCCGCAGCCGCTTCTCCATCGCGGCGATCCGCGCCCGGTCGCCGCCGAGCGCGGCGGCGATCTTCCGCTCGTCGCCGCCGGTCTCCGCGAAGAGCCGCTCCGCGTCGGCGAGCGACCCGCGATCCACCCACAGGGCGTAGTAGTCCTCGTGGAGCGCCAGTCCCGTCAGCAGCCCCACGCCGGCGAGCAGCGCGAACGTGAAGGCGACGTTGAACCGATGGCCGAGGTTCCAACGGCCCACGATGGGCATGAGGAACATCACCGCCATGATCACCCCCGGCACCACGATCGCGCCCACGAACTCGCCCGTCGCCCCCCAGCCCTCGAAGACCTTCAGGAACTGGAACAGGAAGAGGAAGTACCACTCCGGCCGGGCGGCCGCATACGGCTGCGAGGGGTCGGCCGGAGCGCCCAACTCGGCTCCCACGTGGCCCCAGTCCACCGTGCCCCCGGCCGCCATCGTCCGCAGCGCCGGCACGAGGATCACGCCGAGCACCACCGCCATCACCGCGAGCATCGCCACGGCGTCTTTCAGCACCTGATCGGGCCAGAACATCGCGTCGGGCCCGGCGGGTGGCTGCTTCGCATGCAGGCCGTGGCGGCGGAAGAGCGCGAGGTGCACGACGAGCATGAGCACGAGCGTCGCCGGCAGGAATCCCGCGTGGAGGGCGAAGAACCGCGTGAGCGTGTGGTGGCCGTAGTCGGGGCCGCCGACCACGAGTTGCTGGAGCGCCGGCCCGACGAGGGGCACGAGCCCGGCGAGGTTCGTGGCGACCCGCGTGGCCCAGTAGCCCTTCTGATCCCAGGGGAGCAGGTAGCCGGTGAGGGCCATGCCGAGCACGATCAGCATGAGCACGAGGCCGAGCCAGAAGTTCACCTCTCGCGGCGCGCGGTAGGCGCCGTCGATCACCACCTGGAGCAGATGGAGCGCCAGCAGCACGACCATCGCCTGCGCCATGACGTGGTGGATGCCGCGGAGCAACCAGCCGCCGGCCATGTCGTGCTGGATGTAATGCACGCTCTCCCACGCGGTCTGGGCGCTGGCCGAGTAACTGGCCCAGAGGAAGAGGCCGGTGATGACCTGGGTCATGAAGGCGAACACGAGGGTGCTGCCCCAGACGTAGCGCCAGCGGGCCCCGCCGGGCACCCGCTCATAGAGGGCCTCGTGCACGATCGACCGATAGCCGGTGCGGTCGTCGAGGAAGTCGGCGAGCCGACGGAGAGGGCCGCGGTGCGATGGCGGCGTGCCGGTGGGCGTGCTCATGGCCGCGCCACCTTCGCAGCGATGCCCGTGTAGAAGTTCTCCCACTTGACCTCCACCGCGCCGCCCTCCGCCACCCGGCACTCGAGGCCGTCCATCGGCCGTGGGCTCGGGCTCGGCTCCACGATGCCGCCATCGAACGTGAAGGCACTGTTGTGGCACGGACAGCGGAAGCAGGTGCCGGTGGCGTTCATCTCGACGAAGCAGCCGGCGTGGGGGCAGGTGGCCGACAGGGCCTGCACCGTGTCGCTGCCGGGCTCACGGCGGAGGTAGACCGCGCCGACCGGTTCGGCGGCGAAGCCCGTCCATGCATCGACCCGGTCGGCGACCACGGCGAACCGCCGCGGCACGCCATCGGCCGGCACCGCCGCGAGATCCGTCACGGGGCGAAACGCGGCCGCGCCGGAAGTCCGCCGCAGCGGGTCGAGGATGGCCCACACGCCGGCCCCGAGCGGCGCGAGCGTCGCCAGGCCGCCGCAGCCGAGGGCGAGCGCCTTCGCGAGAAACCCGCGACGCGGGGCCTCGGGCGAAACCGGTGGAGAAGTCTCGGGGTGCATGTCGTCGTCTCCGCGGCCCTCGTCGTCAGCCCGCCGGCCTGGTCGCCAGCCAGGCCTCGTCGACGGCGGCGTCGACCTGGGCCTTCGCGGCCGCGAACGGGCCCGGCAGGATCGCGCCGGCCGCCGCCTTGTGGCCTCCGCCGCCGAACCGCGCGGCCAACTGGTTGCAATCGACCGGTCCGCGACTGCGGAAGCTCACCTTGATCCGTCCATCGGGCTGCTCGATGGCGATCGCCGCGAGTTCGGTGCCCTTCACGGCGAGCGTCAGGTTGATGAGATCCTCCGTGTCGCTGGGCAGCGCGCCAACCTCCTTGATGTCGCGCTGCAGCACCTGCGAGGTGATCACCCGCCCTTCGCGGGTCGTGGTCGCACCGGCCAGCGTGCGGCCGACGAGATTGAGCCGGGCCAGCGAATCCTGCTCGAAGAGTTCGCGATAGACCGCGGTCGGGCTCGCCCCGGCGTCGACGAGCCGGCCCGCGATCCGGAACGACTCGCCGCTCACCGACGGAAACCGGAAGCCGCCCGTGTCGGTGGAGAGCCCGGCATAGAGCGGCGTGGCGATCCGCTCCGTGAGCGGCACTCGCAGCCGCAGGCCGATCTCGTAGACGATCCGGGCCGTGGCCTCGGCCGACGTGTCCTTGAACCAGCGGTCTGAAAGATCGTCTTCACTCACGTGGTGGTCGATGACGAGCACGCGCTCCCGCATGCCCTTGAGCACCTCGCCCATCGCCCCGAGCTGGGCCCATGCGCTCGTGTCGAGCACGATCGCCAGGTCGCGATCGGCCAGATCGCCGGGCCTGACGCGTTCGGCGAGCGACTCGATCCGACCGTCGGGATCGATCCACTTCAGGGTCGCAGGCGTCGCCTGGGCATTGACGATCCGCACGTGCTTGCCGATCGCCTCGAGGATGCCGGCGAGCCCGAGTTCGCTGCCGAGGGCATCGCAGTCCGGCCGAACGTGGCTCGTGAGCACGACCCGCTCGCTGCCCCGGAGGATGTCGAGCAGGCTGGCCCAATCGAGTCGCATCAGGTGGCTCCGTCGTGGTGTTCCGCGCGGCGCACGACGGCTGCCGTGGCCTCCACGTCGCGGGCCAACTGCGCCTTGAGATCGCCGACGGATTCGAATCGACGAGTGTCGCGCAGCCGCGCCAGGAAGTCAACGTCGAGCGCGCTGCCGTACAGATCTCCGCTGAAGCCGAGGAGGTGGGCCTCGACCGTCGGCACCGTGGCGTCAAAGGTGAGATTGAGTCCGACGTGGACGGCGGCCGGATGGCTCCGGCCGCCACCGCGAACCGCCGCCCGGGCCGCGTACACGCCGGGGCCGGGCACGAGCGTCGCGATCCCGGCGAGGTTCGCCGTGGGAAACCCGAGCGCCGCGCCGCGGCGCGCGCCGGCAGCGACGGTGCCGCTGGTGCGAAAGGGCGATGTGAGCAACGCGTTCGCCGCCGCCAGGTTGCCGGCCGCCACGAGTGCGCGAACCCGCGAGCTCGACACGGTGTCGCCCGCCGCACTGACGGGCTCGACCACCTCGACCGCCACGCCGTCGGCGGCACCCAGCGACCGCAGCAGGGCCACGTCTCCCGCCCGACCGGTCCCGAACCTGAAATCAGGCCCTTCCACGAGCGCCACGGCACGGAGCCGGCCACGGAGCACGTCGCGATAAAACGCGTCCGCGGCCAGGCCGATGAGCGCGTGATCGGCCGGCTGCACGAGCACGGCGTCGAGGCCGAGCGCGAGCAGCAGTTCGGCGCGACGGGCCGGCGTGGTCAAAGGCACCGGCGCGGCGTCGGGCCGCACCAGGCTCGCCGGATGGGGATCGAACGTCAGCGCGACCGCGGGCGCGCCCAGCCGGTCGGCCACGCGCCGCAGACGATCGGCCAGCGCCGCGTGACCGAGATGCACGCCGTCGAAGTTGCCCACCGACACGGCGGTGGCCGGCGGGGGCTGATGGCTGCGGTCGCACGCCTCGGGCCACCGGCTCCCGGCGGCGCGAAACACGGTCGGGTCGGGAAGCGGGTGCACGTCGCAGATGCTTGCAGTCGCGCCGCGGTGCGCGACGTCGATGTCGAGTGTGAACGGAACCGGCGCCGGGCCGGGGTGGGTGAGTCTACCCCGGGTGACGGTATCATGGTGTCACCTTCGCATTCGGAGACCGTCATGGCGGACGTCGCCGAGGACAAACAGATCTGGCTGTCGGCCGACCTCGCCTGTCGGCTGGCCGCCATCGACATCGGCTCGAACAGCGTCCGGCTCCTCGTGGCCGAGGCGCTGCGGGGCGGCGCCTACCGCATCCTCGACGAGGAACGCGAGCCCACGCGACTCGGCCGCAGCGCGTCGACGGGAGGCAAGCTCGACGACGAGTCGATGGAGCGGACTCTGGCGGCGCTGAGGAACTTCAAGCGGATCGCGGCCGGCTTCCAGGTCACGAGCCTGCGGACGATCGCCACCTGCGCGGTCCGCGAGGCCCGCAACGGCCCGGACTTCTGCCGGCGGATCCGCGAGGACGTGGGGCTCGAGGTGGAGGTGATCTCCGGCGAGCGCGAGGCCCGGCTGGCCTTCGCGAGCGTGCAGCACGCCTTCGACCTGGCGGGCAAGAACGTGGTCGTGGCCGACATCGGTGGCGGCAGCACCGAGGTCGTGTTCGCCACCGGCAACCTCATCGAATCGATCTTCTCCACACCGCTGGGTGCCGTGCGGCTCACGGAGCAGTTCGGCCTCGGCGAAGGCTGCGAAGGCCCCGATCTCGACCGCGGTCTCCAACGGCTGGAAGCCGAGGTGGCGGCCGGCTTGAAGAAGCGGACGACCCGCCCCCTGTTCGCCGCGCACTTCCTCGTCGGCTGCGGCGGCACCTTCACCACGCTCGCCGAGCTCATGATGGCCTCGAAGCGGGAGGTCGACGTGCCCGTGGCGGGCTATCGCGTGTCGCAGGCCGAACTGCGGCACCTGCTCGACCGGCTCGCCAAGCTGCCGCTCCGCGCCCGCCGCAACCTGCCGGGCATGACTCCCGACCGCGCCGACATCATCCTCGCGGGCCTCGCGATCGTGGACGCCCTCATGAAGCGGTTCCGCGTGAACACCGTCGTCGTGCACACGCGGGGCGTCAGGGACGGCCTCGTCCGCGAGATGATCGACGAGGCGATCGGCGGGCCGGCTGATGATCCTGCCCAGCGGGATGTCGCGATCGAGCGACTCGCGGCCGCTTGCTCGGGGGAGGTCGAACACGGCCGGCGAGTGGCGGCACTGGCGGGGCGGATCTTCGAGCAGCTGGCCGAGCCCTGCGACCTGGCCGCGGCTGACCGCGCGATCCTCGAGTGCGCCGCCCGGCTCCAGGACGTCGGCTACGTCATCAACTACGACCAGCATCACAAGCACAGCTATCACCTGATCCGCAATGCACGGCTGCCGGGCATCCGCGCCCACGATCAGGAACTCGTGGCCAACGTGGCGCGGTACCACCGCGGCGCCCATCCGAAGCGGAAGCACGAGAACATGGCCCGCCTCTCGGCGGAGGACCAGTCCCGCGTGCGGCGGCTCGCCGCGATCCTGCGGCTCGCCGGGGGCCTGGATCGCAGCCGCACGCAGCAGGTGAGCGACGTGATCGTGAAGCTCGACGACGGCGCCGCCGTCTTCGACGTCGTGTCGGTGGACGATCCCGAGGTCGACATCTGGGGCGCGGAGCGGCGGAGCGACCTGTTCGAGAAGGTGTTCGGCATGCCGGTCACGATCCGCTGGGCGGAGGCGGAGGCCGGGCAGGCCACAGGCTGACGCGGATCGAACGCGACGGTCGACGAGCGTGCCGGGCAAGGCACGGGCAGCCCCGACGTCACGCGAGACGCAGACCGTCCCCCGCGCATCTGCCGTGCCGAACAGGATTGGAGGCGTCTCATGTGGCAGCCGGTCTTTGAGCCCAACCGGCTCGGGCATCCCCCACGCCGGGACAGGCGCGGTGACGCGCGAGGATCAAGTGGAATCCGAATGAGCCATTTGCGGCGCGCCGTGCCGAACACGATCGACACGACCCCCGTTTGACCGGCGCCTCCGCTGGGACCGGCGCCTCCGCTAGGACCGGCATCGTCGCCCGCCACGGGAATTGTCGATGCCCGCCGACCGATGAAGATGATGTTGGAGTCTCCGGAGTCGCCCATGCAGCCCCGCCGTTCGCTTCTCCGCGTCGCGGTCGTCGTCGCCGCGGTCCTCACCGCCCTGCCCTGGCATCCGGCCGCGGCGGCCGGCGGCCGGCGGCGTTTCTCGGGGCCGCGGTCGCCGATGTCGACGGGCACGCCCCAGCGACAGGCTCCCTACGCCCCCGGCGCGAGCCCCTACGTGACGGGCCACGGCACGCGGCCGAAATACTTCGTGCCCCCCACGAATCCGCGGACACCCACGTGGAAGATGTACGGCACGCCCCCGGGGGTCGTCCCCGGAGACTGGCCCACCTATGCTCCACTTGGATTCGGCGGGTACCGGTTCCCGGCCGTCGGCGCCCAGGCCTACCGCTGAGCCGGGCCGGCGGCCCGACCCGCCCGTGACGGTCCGGGTCGCGGCCGATGGCATCACCAGACCTGCTGCAGGTCACCGAGTCGGGGCTGTACTGCGCGGCTGGCGACTTCTACGTCGATCCGTGGCGCCGGGTGCCACGGGCGATCATCACCCACGCCCACGCCGACCACGCCCGCGCAGGCTGCGACCGGTATCTGTGCGCGGCCGCGGGCAAGACGGTGCTGCGGGAGCGGATCGGGGGCGGGGCGCCGATCGACGTCCTGCGGCCGGGTGAGTCGCTCTCGATCAACGGCGTCGCGGTCTCGCTGCATCCGGCAGGGCACGTGCTCGGCTCGGCGCAGGTCAGGCTCGAGCACCGCGGCGTCACCTGGGTGGTCACGGGAGATTACAAGCTCCACCCCGACCCCACGTGCGCCCCGTTCGAACCGGTCCGCTGCGACGTGTTCGTCACCGAGTCGACGTTCGGGCTGCCGGTCTACCGCTGGCCCGACCCGGCCACGGTCGCGGCCGAGATCGACGGCTGGTGGCGGGCCAACCGCGACGCCGGCCGCACGAGCGTGATCCTCGCCTACTCCCTGGGCAAGGCGCAGCGCATCGCCGCCTCCGTCGATCCGACGATCGGACCGATCGTGGCCCACGGCGCGGTGATGCGGATGGTGGAGGCGTATCGCGCCAGCGGCGTCCGCCTGCCGCCGATCGACCGGGTGCCGCCGCGGGCGCGGCGGGTGGGGGACGGGCGGGCGCTGGTCATCGCGCCGCCGAGCGTGATGGGAGGCTCGTGGCTGAAGCTCTTCGGCGAGTCGGCGGTGGCGGCGGCGAGCGGCTGGATGATGGTCCGCGGCGTGCGCCGGCGCCGCGGCCTCGAGCGCGGCTTCGTCGTCTCCGACCATGCCGACTTTCCCGGCCTGATGGCCGCCATCGGCGCCTCGGGGGCCCACCGTGTGCTCGTCACGCACGGCTTCGCCGACGCGCTCGCCCGACTGCTGCGGGAGCGGGGACTCGATGCGGGCGTGTTGCCCACGCGGTTCGTGGGCGAGGCGACGCCGGATGCAGCGGCGCAGGAGCACGAGGACGAAGAGGCGGCGGAGGCGTGAGTCGTGGAGCGTCCGCAAGGGGCTGGCATTTCGTTCGCAGCCGGCCCGTGCGCCCAACCGGCTCGGGTCTGCCCACACCCTCTCGC
>CAIXGY010000226.1 GCA_903919035.1 uncultured Planctomycetaceae bacterium
CAGCGACACGTCGGTCGGCGTCTCCGCGGCCCCGGTGATCGTGACCACGATCGTGCGGCTCGCCGTGCCGTCGAGGCTCGTCACCGTGAGCGAATCGGTCACGGACTGGCCGGCCGTCAACGCCTGCGTGACCGCACGCGAGTTGTCGAGCACGTAACCCCAGACACCGGTGGCGGGAGCGAAGGTGAACGTGCCGTAGATGCCCGCCAGCGAGGCCGGGGCCGCGAAGGCCGCCTGGCCGACGTCGGGATCGGTCACGGTGAGCGTGCCGCCGACCGACGTCGTGGCGGCGTCCTCCGTGAGCGCGCCCGTCGATGTGCCGCCGATCGTCGCGGTTTGGTTCGGGATCGATTCCACGGCGAGGAGTTCGACGTCGAAGACGAGGGTGGATCCGGCGGGGATGCCCGTGCGGGCGGCGTCGCCGTAGGCCAGCTCCGGCGGGATCACCAGGAGCCGACGGCCGCCCACCTTCATCCCCACGAACCCCGCATCCCACCCCGCGATCACCTGGCCACCACCCAGCGTGAACTGGAACGGACTGCGGCCGGCCTGCCGCGACGAGTCGAACACGCTCCCATTGGTCAGCATCCCCGTGTACTGAACCGTCAGCGACTTCCCGGCCGTCGCCTCCGGCCCGCTGCCAGTCACGATCTCGCGATACTGGAACGGACGCTGCGTCCCGATCGTCGGCACCGCCGTCGTCGCGATCCGCGTCGCCGCATTCAGCGTCTGCGTCGGGAACACCGTCCGCGCCGCCGCGATCCGCAGCGGACCCGCCAGATTCGTCACCGGCGTCGCAGCCCGCACGCCCGCCAGCGACACGTTCGAGATCCCAGCCGGACCACCAGGATCACCCTGCGTCACCAGGAAGCGGTCCACCTGCCCGTTGCCGTCGGTGTCCACCGCCGCCGAAAACACCGCCGCATTCGGCCGCGCGAGCGTCGCGAATGTCGAGAACGACTTCAACACCGTGTTCGCCGCCGAACCCACCGTGCCGTCGAACACCTTCGTCTGCGACGCGCCTCCACGGCCGGTCGACGCCACGATGTCGTCGATCGAGTCGGCCACCCCGCTGGCCGAGTAACGGCCGCTCGTCACCGACACGCCACCCCGGAACAGCGGACCGAACGGCACGATCGTGTCCGCCACCCGCGGCGTCGCCGGACGAGACAACTCGTACACCCGCACCTGCCCGGGGATCCCGGCACCGGTGCCCACCAGAATCTCCACCTTGTTGTCAGCCACGCTCTTCACGAGCGCCCCATTGGTGAACTCGCCCACGTCCGCCACCCCCACGCTCGAACCGCCGTTGTACGTCGCGCCGAACGGCTTCGAGATCGTCGCGTACGCCGTCCGCACCAGCGTCCCGCCCGAGTTCGTCATCCGGTACACCTTCACGTCGCCACCCTCGCGGGACTTCGACACGATGATGTCCTCGTTCCCGTCGGCGTCGACGTTGCCCACCGTCACGTCGCAGCCACCCCGGTACGAGGCGCCGAACGGCTGGAATGAATGCACCTGCATCAGCGTCGTCACGCCGCCGGTCGTCACCGGCTTGAACACCCGAACCTCCGCCACTCGCCCACTCCCGGACGCCACCACCACGTCGGGCGCCGCGTTGCCAGTGACGTAGCCCAACGCCACCCGCACGCCACCCCGGAACGTCGACTCGAACGCCAGCACCGACGCCCGCTCAACCCCCGTCTCCGCATCCACCAGCCGAACCAACGGCGAACTCGTCGCACCAGCCTCGTTCCCCACCACCACGTTCGCAGCCAGCAACTGCCGGCCTTCCAGACACTCCAGACCCAGGTCGCCCACGCGACGGACGGGACTCACTCGGGCGCGACGACGCGGGGACATGACGGACCCTCCAGGCTACGGGCGAAGACACCCTCTCCCGTACGTCCAGACTTACCTCACGGTTCGGGTC
>CAIXGY010000227.1 GCA_903919035.1 uncultured Planctomycetaceae bacterium
GCGCCCCCCCCCGCAACCACGCCCCAGGCACCACAATGACTGTCGCGGGGACCACAGAAACATTGTGGCTGACGTAAATTGACCAAGGAGCGGCAAATACGGGGATCTCGGGGAGCAGAACACCGAACTCCGAAGGGGTCAAGTTTTGGGTCGATGGCCGTGCATGGTGAGACGGAAAAGGCCCAATGACCCCGGGAAACACCACAGAAGCACCGTTTCACGAACACGTCTGCCCGCACGTCAGCGGCACGATCCGTGACACCCGGCCCACCGTATTCACCCCCAGCCGATACAGCGTCCCCCACGCCCCCGCGTCCACGTCCGGCCGCAGGGTTTTTCGCCGCCAGGCCTCGAAGACGTCGCGGAAGTGCTCCGTGACCGCCCCCGTGCAGCTGTCCCGGCCCGGCACCACGCACCGGCGGCAGACGTTCGTCGCCCGAAACCGCGCCTCCCCGATCGAAAACTCCCGCGGCTCCGGGGGCGGCAGGTCGGCATAGGGGTCGACCGCCAGCTCGGCCGGGAGGTCGAGGAGCGAGGGGGCGAGGTCAGGTCGGGCCGGGCTCGCGAGCGTGTCCTCCCAAAAGGCGTCGCAGCCGCCGATCTCGAGGTTCATCCGAAATCGCCTGCGGACTTCGTCGAGCCCCAGGCCGAACCAGCGGCCCACCGCCTCCAGACTCGCCGTCGAGACGAGCGTGGGCCCCGATGCCTCGCGGTCGTCCGGAAACCCGCCGTCCCGCCGCTCGACGAGCAGCACCGGCTCACCGAGAGCCTCGGCCAGCCATCCGCACGGCCCGTCCGGCCCCGGCACGAGCGGAAACGTCTCCACACCAAGGCCCGCGAGCCGCTCCACGCCCCGCGCGGCGCCGGCCCCGACCGCCGCCTCGTCGATCGACAGCGTGACGACGTTCGCCGCCACCCGCGGCACGCCGGGATCACGCTCGCCGGCAAGGTCGAACTCCGCCCGGATCGCGTGCAGGAGCGGCGACCGCTTCGCGTTCCACACCCGGCCGTCGAGATCCGTGAGCTGCCAGCGGCGGTCGTTGTCCAAGGCCCCCGAGGGCAGTACGCGAACCTCCACGACAGCCACGCCGTCGAGGCTCTTCACGGGATAGATCGTGATCCGGTCGAGCGTGGTCATGCGGCGTGTCACCGGTCAAAGACTCATGGCAGGCTGTGGCACAACTCCGCCGCCGCAGCACCCGGCGACTGCCGACCGTGGACACCCCCGGCTTTTCTTTCGTCGGCCGTGCGGACTACGAGCATGTATGACGTGGTCCACGGACAGCGAGCACACCTATCGATAAGCATCCTTGCGGTGGGCGACGACGACCACGATCACTACCCGCCGCTCGTCACGAATCTCGTAGACGATGCGGTAGTCGCCGACACGAATCCGCCACGCCTCCCGGCCCGCCAGCTTCATACTTCCTTCGGGCCGCGGCACGTCGGCCAACGCGGCGAGTACGGATAGGATCTGCTCCTGCCGATCCCGAGGAACCCTCTCCAACTGTTTCTGGGCCGACCGCAAGACCTCGACCGCGTACCTCACGGGCCACGCTTCGACCGCAGGTCGCCGGCAACCTTGTCCAGCGGAATGCTCTCCTGGGGAACCGACCGGGCCTCATCGTAGGCCCGAATGTCGTCGAGTTCCTCCAAGTCGGCCTGAACCCTCCGCCACTGCTCGATGGTGAGCACGACGTCCGTGGTGCGCTGGTGCTCGTCGACGACATATCTCGGGGTCACCGATTCCATGACGTTTGCTCCGGATGAGGCGGCCTCACTGCTCTCCGCATTGTAAGTTCGGCCGTCGGCCACTCCTACATCCGGAAGTTGAACGTCTGCCACAAGAGCCGCAGGATCCACTGGCCCACCGTGCGGCTGCCCACCTCGATCCGGGCCGTGCCCAGCATGCCCGGCGTGAACACGCCCTCCGGATCGTCGAGCGTCACGAGCGCCTCGTAACTCGTCGAGATCGGCACCTCGCGGCCCGACGGGTCGGTCTCCGTCGGCACCTGTCCCCCCGCCTTCACCGACAGCCGCTCGGACCCGTTCTCGATGTGCGTCTCAGCCAGTTCGCCCACCGTGCCCGTGAAGGTCTGCCACGGAAACGCGTCGAGCTTGAGTGCCACCGGCTGCCCCTCCGCCACGAACTCCACCTCCGACTGGTCGATGACGAGCGCCGCCTCGAACTGCCGCGGCTCGCCCACGTGGCAGATGACCGTGCCCTCCATGAACGTGGCCCCGAGGTTTTTCTCGTCGAGCGGATGGCCCGTCCACGCCGGGAGGCGGCCCGTGGCGTCGGGCTGCGGCTTGACGCTCGGGGCCGGGATCACCACGCCATCCCGCGGGGCTCGCAACACCAACTCCTCGCGATCCCGCCGCTTCTCGACCAACTGCTCGCGGAGGCTCGCCAGCGACTCCTCGACCGTGCCGATCTCGAGGCCCGCCGCCGGGTCGGTGAACCGCTCCCGCTCCAGGGCCGCCAGCCGCGACGCGGCCTGCGCCTCCCGGCCCTCCAGGTCGGCGATCGCGAGGTCGAGATCGATGCTCGTGAGCCGCGCGAGCACCTGCCCCTTCTCGACGACGGCGTCGGGCTTCACCTCCAGGCTCGCGAGCGTGCCCGGCACCGACACGTAGACCGTCTCCTCGCCGCGGGGCCGCATCTCGGCCGCGCACCACACCCGCTGCGGCAGCGGGATGAGCGCCACGGAGGCGGCCACGAGCGCGGCCACGATGCCGGTCACCGCCACGTTGATCGCCTTCACCTCGTCGCGCCTCCCGGGGACTTTCAGAAACCGGATCATCCCCTGCAGCGGCCGGATCACCAAGCCCCACAGGGCGCCCATCGCCATCACCTGCCCGAGCACCTCCAGCCGGAACGGCTTGAACACGTTCCACACGAAGAGAAAGATCGAGAGCGTCACGATCCAGCCGTAGACCGTCGACGCCACCGCGTAGAGCGCGAACAGCCCCAGCCGCCGCTGCGGCAGGAACGGGTCCTCCTGCTGCTTGATCCCCAGGCACCAGCGGCTCGCCAGCCGGCCCAGGATCGTGTTGGCCTTCTGCCGCAGGTTCGGGATCTCGAGCACGTCGGAGAGGATGTAGTAGCCGTCGTAGCGGAGCAGCGGGTTGGCGTTGAACAGCAGCGTCGAGACGCTGGAGACGAACATCACGTCGAGGCAGAGCTGGTTGAAGATGCCGGGATGCGAGTTCCACCAGCAGTAGGTGGCCGCCGCCGCGATGAGCACCTCCACGTACATCCCCGCCGCGCCGATCGCCGCCCGCTTCCACTTGCTCGGCAGCATCCAGCTGTCGGAGACGTCGCAGTAGAGGCAGGGCGTGAAGACGAGCAGCATCATGCCCATCTCGTGACACTCGCCGCCGTAGTGCTTGCACGACAGGCCGTGGCCGAACTCGTGGAGGATCTTCGTGACCGCGAGCGCCGCCCCGAGGTAGAGCCAGTTGCCCGCCGCGAAGAACTGGTGAAACTCCGGGAGCTTGGCCCGGAAGACGTCGAAGTTGACGAGCACGAGCACGAGAGCGCTCGCCGCGAACGCCAGCCCCGCCGCGATCGCCGGCGGGTCGAAGAGCCAGCCGAACCACGGGTCGAGCCGCTCCAGGATGCGGTCCGGGTCGATGCCCCGGAAGCGGAGCGACATGATGTTGGAGAGCCAGGCCATCCACTCCTTCCAGATCCGCTGCCGCCGCCGCTCGAAGAGCTGGGGCCCCTGCCCCGGCCGGTCGCCGATCACGAGCCCCGAACGGTGGAGCGTGGCGATGAACCGGGCCAACTCCTCCACCGTGATCCGCCGCGGCGGAAACCGCGCCTCGAACCGCTCCTTGAGCTCTTCCAGGCTCGTGCGGCCGTCGAGCATCTCGAGCAGCGCGTATTCCTCCGGCCGGAAGCGGAAGTAGTGCAGCGCGATCGGATCCTTCACCACCCACCAGGCCTGCCCCTGGTAGACCTGCCGGTTCACGACGAGATCGCCCCGCCGGCGGAGGCTGACGCCGCGGGTGGTGCTCGAACGAAACGCGTCGGCGGTGGCCATGCCGCGGCCTACTGCGCGGGTCGGCTGGAATGGATCGTCATCCGGGCCGTCTGGCCGGCACGCAGCAGCCACTCGCCGGAGGTCTCGCCGCGTCGGTTCGGCACGTCGGCGTAGACGCGATAGTCGCCGCCGCTCTCCACCTTGTCGCTGACGAACACGATCTTCCCGGTGAACTGCTCCTGCCGGCCGTTGGCGAGCGTCACGTCGACGGTCACCGGGCGGCCCCGCACCTCGCCCGGATCCCACTTCGAGGCGTCGACGTAGCCCTCGACCCGCAGCGTGTCGGTGCGGAGCACGTGGGCCAGCGTGTCGCCCGGCTGCATCCACTCGCCGCGATGCTTGCCGAGATCCTCGATCACTCCGTCGACCGGCGAGCGGATGAGCCGGCGCTCGATGCCGTTGTCGGCCGCCTCCACCTCCACCCGCTTCGACTCGGCGGCGAGCCCTGCCAGCCGCCGCTCGAGACCCGCCTGCTCGATCTGGAGGCCGGCCTTCTCCCACTCCAGCTTGAGCCGGTCGCGTTCCACGTCGGTCACGGAGCCGGGCACCTTCTCGTGCGATTGCCGGGCCTTGTCGAAGGCCTTCTCCGCCACTTCCTCGGCTTTCCGCGCATACCGCTCGTCGACGTCGCTCTCGGCCTTGCCCCGGGCCTGGTCGAACTCGGCCTGGGCTTTCCGCTTCTCCATCTGCGGCTGGTCGTCGGCGATCCGGCCGATGACCTGGTCCTTGGTCACCTTGTCCCCCTCGCGGACCGCGAGTTCCACGAGCACGCCCGCCTCCCGCGCCGGCACCTTCGCCTCGTCGGCGAGCGACACGAGACACCGCTCCAGCACCGGCTCGCCGTTGGGGTTGGCCGTCGCGAGCGCCGCCGCCCCCAGCCACACAGCCAGCGTCGCCACTCGGATCGGGGTCTGCATGGTCGGTCTCCTTCTCGTCACCACAGGCGGAACAGGATCTGTGTGCGGATGAACGCCAGCACGTCGTGGAACCACACGTAGCCGAGCGGCCGCTTCCCGCAGGCGATGCGGGCGGTCACGCTCGCGCCCGCGCCGAGCTCCTCCTTCTCGTGCCGCTCGGGATCGACCGTCACCCGCACGAGCACGGTGTTGCCCTCCTCGCCGTGGACCTCCGCCTGCTCGTGGATCTCCTTGACCACGCCCTCGTGCCGCGTGCCGGGATCGGTGGCGACGATGTAATCCACCGTCAGGTCGCGGCCGGCCGCGCGGGCTTCGGCCGCGGCCCGGTTGACGTGGCCCAGCCGGTCGTCGGGCATGTGCACCTCGAGTTCCCACGGGCCGGTCTTGTCGGCCACGCTCATGAGCACCTGCCCCTTCTCGACGGGCCGCAGGAGCAGCCGGTCGCGCACCTGCCAGGTCACGATCACGCCGTCGATGGGGCTCCGCACCTCCAGGTCCTTCTTCTTCGAGCGATAGAGCTGCTCCTGCTGACCGAGGCTCTCGATCTCCCGCTGGAGTTGCGCCTTCCGGCCGGCCAGGCGGATCTTCTCGTCGGCGGAGATCTTGTCGTCTTCCAGCAGCGACCGCTTCGTCGAGGCCAGCTGCTCCTCGCTCGACGCCTTCTTGCCGAGCACGTCGGCGAGCGCCACCTCGAGGTCGGTGTTGCGGAGCACGGCCAGCAACTGGCCCGCCTTCACGCTCGCGCCGTGCTCGAGGCCCGATTCGAGCTTCTCGACCACCCCCTCGACCCCGGCGAAGACGTCGCGCCGGTGCACGGGTTCGAGCGTGCCCTTGCCCTCCAGCCGCAGTTCCGCGGGCACGAACACGAGGGCGGCGAGGGCCGCCAGGGCCCCGAGCAAGGCCAGCACCGTCCGCGGCAGGTTGCGGGCGGTGGTCAACACCCTCGACTTGCCGGCGAGGTTGAGGAGCGGATAGAGCGGCAGTTGGGTGTGGGCCAGGGCGTTGGCCAGCGCGAGTTCGCCGTGGTCGGCCACCAGTTCCACGCGGGCCCGCTTGCCGCCGTCGACACCGCTCGCCGAAAACCACTCCGCGACGAGCGCGCCGATCGCCTCGGGGACGTCGGCCGGCGCGGCCTCGGCCTTGGCCACGGCCGTCGCATCGATGCCCCCCGGCTTCACCACCGGCGTGGGCCGCGGCTTGTCCAGAGGCACGATCGCCAGCGCCGTGGCGTGGGACTCGTCGATGTAGTTCTCGAGTTCCTCCTCGATCTGGGGCGGCAGTTCACGGCCCGGATCGGGATGCCAGAGCGGCTCGCCGGCCTTGGCCACGACCCGCACCAGCGCCTCGATCGCCTGCACGGCGCTGGCCCGCTTCTCGACCGACTCCTGCCCGCTGACGGCCTCGAGCTTGAGCTTCCCACGCCGCCGCACGAGCACGCCCACCCGGTCGCAGCCGATGATCCGCCGGGCCTCGTTGGCCAGCACGAAGGCCGTGGCCACCGGATCGAGTGACTCGTGCACCCGCCGGGCGAACTGCTCCACCTGCGACAGCGCCGTCTCCCGGGCGTCGATGGCGGCCAACTGCCGCCGTCCCACGAAGTCGGTGGCCAGCGCCGCCACCTCTTCCAGAAACACGAGATACCCGCGCTGCACCTGCTCGTCGGTCGGCTGATGAAACACCTCGATGAGGCCGGCGCGGGCGCCCGCCCGGTCGAACGGCGCCGACACGAGCAGGAGGTCGGTCGGGTTGGTGGCCACGACGCCGCCGTCCGGGCCAGTCAACTGGGCCCCCGGCGGCACGATCAGGCCGCCGGGGTTCTGGATGAGCACCGGCACGAGCGCGTTGTGGGCCTGCTCCGCCTCGGGCGACGCGGTGATCCCCGTCGCCTCGAGGCCCGCGTGGGCGGCGGCCTCCACCCGGCCATCGACGCCCGCGGACCACACGATGCCCGCGGGCGCCTGCATCGCCTCGAGCACGAGGCGGAGCATGCCTGAATAAAAATCGGCCTCCGCGGCGTCCCCCTGCCCCAACGCGGCGACGCGCGCGAGGATCGCCCGGATCTCGTCGTAGCCGCCGCTGCTCATGGGGGCAGTCCGCTCCAGGCCCGGATCAGGCCTTGGCCGGGCCCGAATGCACGACCCGCTTCTGCACGTCGGTCTCGAGCGTGCCGAAGGCCTGCTCGTGCCGCTGCACCGCCATCACGAGCGCCGCGGCGAGCCGCTTGGCCGTGAAGAAATTGACGATGATCCGCTGCGTGAGTTGGATCGTCTCGGGCGACGTGCCGGCGACCTGCTTGTTGAGGCCGAAGTCGACGATGAGCTCCTCGGGCGTGCCGGTCACCCGGCAGAAGTTGGCGTAGGTCGCGACGATGTGCGACTCATCGACGGGCACGTGGACCGGTTCGGCTGGGCGGGCGGCAGGAGTATCGGCCATGAAGAATCTCTCCGGATCTGGAACGTCACTGCCGGCGGAAAGACCGCTCCCTCGACGGGAGGCACGAGCGGGACGCCGGGGCCGCCAGTGTATCGCCCGTCATTCGTGGGGGCCATCGGCCGGTGCGAAACCGGTGTGGCGTCGCAGCCAGTCGTCCGAGGCGAACCGGCGGGCGAGCGCCCGAAACGCCCGCTCGGCGGCTGGCCGCCAGGGGCCATCGGCGGCGGCGGCGTCGAGCCCGGCGAACCGGAGCCGACACGGCCAGCCTCGTTCGGCCGCCACGGCGTTGAATCGCTCCGCGATGCGGAGGGCCCAGGCCGCCCCGAGCGTCTCGCGGAGCGCGAGAAAGGGCCGGTCGATCCAGGCGGTGGGCCCCGCCGCCGGGCGCCCGCGATCGCGCGTGGCCGTCAGCACGGCGCACGCCGCACCGGCGGCGACCAGGCTCGCGCCGACCGCGTCGAGCCACGCCGTGCCCGAATCCGTGGCGGCCGACGCGAAGGGCAGAAATGCTCTCGCCAGCATCACCTGACCGGCGGCGACCGCGGATGCGGCCGGCCACTGCCGGGTGGCGGCGAAGTTCATCCAGCCGACCGCGATGAGCACGAGCAGGAAGGCCCGCCAGAGCAGGCCGACGTCGGGCATGGTGCCGGGCCGCACGAGCGTGGCCGACACGGCGGGCAGCGCGATCACGACCGCGAGCGCCGCCACGATGAACTGCCAGGCCCCGTGCTGCGGCCGCTTTGCTCCCAACAGCGACATCGCCGGGCAGACCGCAAGCGCGGCGACGGCGAGCCGCGCCGCCGCGGCCGCGGCCGGATCAGCGAGGCCGCCCGCGGCACGCCAGCAGGTTTCGACCGCGAGCGCGAGGGCCGCCCCCGCGGCCCACACAGCGGCGGGCACCGCCGTCGAGCCGCGGACCGCCACCGCAGCCCAGGCCGCCGCCGCGGCCACGATCAGCGCGGCCCCACAGGCGATCGACCAGAGGACGGCGGCATCGGTCATGCGAGCAGCGTAGCCGATGCCCGGGTGCGTCAAACCCGGCCCCGCGTCGCTTTCGTGCCGGTCGTGCCGACCCTGCTGGTCGTGGCACGGGGGCAGAAAACGGTCGTCGGCATCGGCGTCAATCGCCGATGTTCGAGCGGGGGCGGTTCGAGTGCCCCCGGGACAGGCCCACCCGATGAACCCCCGTCAGACCTGCTGGCTCGCCCTCGCCGCCTCGATCCTGCTCCTGGCCGCCGAGTGCCCGGCCATCGAGATGTTCACCTACTTCGGCGACGGCAGCCGCATCGGCCTGCCGAGCCTCGAGGTACCGGTGGAGGCCTATCCGGGCATCCCACTTCGCAGCGACCGGATCCGAGCCAGACGCCGCGGACGCCGGCCAGCAGCGACCGTGCCGGACGCCCGCGCCACCATGCCCGGGACGGTCACCCTCCGCGCGGTTCCCGCGCAGCCGACGGCCCGGGCCGCGACGCCGGAGATACCGGTAGCGCCGGAGCCCGAGTGACCGTCGGCCCGCGTCAGGCGTGACCGTCAGCCCCGCGTCGACTGCTCACCCGCCGGAGGCGGGCTTGAGTTTCCCGAGCAGGTCGACAGCGTCGGGCCGCGTGGCGAACATCGGCTCGTTGGCCAAAACCTCCTCGAGGATTTGGCGGGCACGATCCTTCTCGCCACGGTCTACGAGGATCCGGGCCACGTAGTAGGCGCCGTCGGTCGTGAGGGCGTTGTTGCGGGAGATCTGGTCCAGAATCCGCTCCGCATCCTCGCGGCGGCCGAGTTTGTAGTAAACCCACGCCAGCGTGGTCAGGGCGTTGATCTGCTGCGGCGAATTCTCGCGATACATCGCGACGTTCGCCTCGGCCATCTCGAGGGCCCGCTGCCGATCGGCCTTCTCCTCCGACTCCACGAGCACGAGGGCCAGCGAGTTGCTCGCCGCGAAGTTGCCCGGCGACTGCACGTGGGCCTCGTTGAAGAACTGCTCGGCAGTCTTGTAATCCCGGGCCACGCGGGCGATCGCCCCACGAACGATCCGCCCCTCGAGGCTCTTGGTGTCGAGCTTCAGAGCCGCGTCCGCAGTTGCCTTCGCGGTCTCGAGATCGTTCTGACCGAGGTACCACTGCGCCGACGCCAGCAGCACCGCCGGATCCTTCGGGGCGGCCTTGACCGCGGCCTCGATCAACTTCTTGGCGGTGTCCTTCTTGCGGGCGTCGTCGTAAAGACGAGCCAGGGCCAATTCGGGCTGCACGGCCTTCTCATCGAGCTTCTTGGCCTCGCGGAACGAATTGAGCGCGTCCTGCTCCTTGCCGACCTGGAACAGCACGATGCCCATCCGCTGGTGGGCGCTGGCGTTGTCCGGGTCGAGTTCGAGCCACTTGGCGAGATGCTTCTGGGCCGTCTCCCACTGCTTGCGGGCCTCGGCCACGGCGGCGGAGCCGGCGTTGCAGCGGATCTCGAAGTCGCGCTTCCGCTTGGCGTTCTCCTCGAACGATCCGGTGAGCGCGGTGGCCTTGTCGAACAGCACCGATGCATCGGTCACGCGTCGCTCCTGGAACGCGAGGTCGCCGAGCATCAGGTAGGGCTCGGGGTCGGCGGGAAACTTCACCGCCGTGTCCTCGAGTTCGCCACGGGCCGGCTGCAGCTGGTTCACGCTCAACCACAGCATCGCCATCATCACGCCCGGCGGCGGCAGCTTGGCGTTGCTCGACTTCGCCCGCTCGAGCACCGCGCGGCAGCCGTCGATGTCACGATCCCGGAACCGCGCGATCGCGTTGTTGATGTCCTTGGTCTGCGAATCGTCGGACACGGCCTTCCCGATGAGGGTCTGGGCGGTGACCTGGGCGCGGGCCGCCCCGCACGGGACGAGCACCGACACGAGTCCGAGAGCGATGGCGGCGAGAGCGCGGCTGGGGAGCGGACGGCGGGAAATTTCCATGCTGGTGAGCCTTTCGAGCCCTGGATGGGGATGACGCGACACTGGAGTTTCAGACCGGAACGGTACTCTATCCGGCGAGGCGACCGATTTCCACAACCCCCCGCCACATCGCGGATTGCGTGTCATGAGCCTGGGAGCCGTGTTCGAGCGAGAGGCCGCCACGGCGCCCCGCGGCCGGGGCCTCTACGTGGCCCGTGCCGTGGCCGCCGCCGTCCTCCTGGCGGTCGTCGCCACCTGCTGGCTGGTGGTGACCGGCAGCCAGTCCATCTCCACGGCGGGCGACACCGCGCGGTTCGCCGCCACGCTGCTGCGGATCCTGGCTCCGCTGCAACTGGCCCTCGCGATGCTCGCGGCCGCCTTCTCCGCGGCCGTGGCCGTGGCCGTCGAAAAGGACCGCCGCACGCTCGAACTGCTGCTTGTCAGTCGGCTCGACGACGCCCAACTCGTGGTCGGCAAACTGGCCGGCAGCCTGCTGCGGGTGCTCGTGGTCCTGTGCTCGACCGTCCCCACGTTCGCCCTCGTGGCGCTCTTCGGCGGCGTCACCGCGCCGCAACTCGCCCGGCTGTTCGTCGTCACCGTTGCCGGCGCGATCGCCGCGGCGAGCATCGCCAACGCCGTCGCCTTTTGGAAGGATACGGCCTTCCAGTCGCTGGCCATCACCGCCGGCGTGCTGGCCGCGTGGCTGGCCGCGGGCGAGGCGGTCGCGGCACGGTTCGGGCCCGCCGCGGCGGCGGGCGTGTCCCCGGCCCGCGGCGCGCTCGCGGCGCTGGCCCCCGGTGCC
>CAIXGY010000228.1 GCA_903919035.1 uncultured Planctomycetaceae bacterium
GCAAGCGCAGGCATGGATGCCGGAGCGCAGCGGACATGCAGAGAGCCGAAGCCGGGCACCGATCCGCCGCAGGTGGATTGGTCGGGCGGAGGCGAACGTCCCGCGAGAGGGTGTGGGCAGACCCGAGCCGGTTGGGCTCACAGGTTCGGCTGCCAACGAGATGCCTCCCTCCGCGCGAGGATCAAGTGGAATCCGTATCAGTCGTCCGGTTCAGCCCCTCGTGAAGGCCTGCCTGTTGCGGGGATATATACGCATGCATACTTCTTGGCATTCAGTGGGTCGTGGCGATGCTCGATTCCCCGACACCTGCGTATTTCCGGCACGTCCGTCTGCGGGCGGATCGGAGTGTCATTCGAGACGAATGGAGCAGTCTTGTCGTCACCCGTTCCGAGTTCGAGGAGCGACGGTCGGGTGCGATGCTGGAGGCGTATCCCGGAGGCAGGTGGGCGGGCGTTGCGGGTCATCCTCCTGGCGGCCCGGAAGACCATCCACAACGCATTTTTTGATCGGGATTTCGTGGAGCCGAGCGATGAAAGTCAGGTATTTTGAAGACACCGACACGGCGCTGGTCGAAATCGGCACCACCGCCGCTCACGAGACGCGGGAACTGTCGCCTGATCTGTACATCGATCTCGATGCGGACGGACGGGTCGTGTCGATCACGATCGAGCACGCCAGCCACCGGGGCGACCTGAGCGAGGTCACATTCGAACGCGTGGCGGCAAGGGCATCCCCGACGCCGGGACAGACGTCGTGACGCGCGTGGATCTCGGGGGATCCGTATTACACCATCTCCTCGCACGGATCCGTCCTGCCTTCCTGTAGATCGGAGGATTTCCAGGGGGCGATCCCCAGCCGCCGCTGCACAGGCACGGGCTCCCAGCCATACCAGTGGCGAAAGGCGTGATAGCCGGGCGAGTCCGGCAGCGGAAAGCGATCGAATACATCCCGCCATCCAGCGAACCGCACCCAGTCGGCTTCCTCTGGAAACACCCCGAAGTCGAAGGCGGCGCAGATGCGCTGCATGTAATCGGCCCGGTCCTCCAGGGTCGAGAACCGCGCCGGTGGCTCCATGTCGGGATAGACGGATCGATCACCGACGTTGTCGCGCAAGGTTTCGATTCCGACGGGCTGCCATCGGGAGGGAATCGCATCGTCAAGGGCGAGCGTGCGTCTGCTGATCTGGAACGAAAACAGCTTGATGCCGTCGCGAAGCAGTTCCAGGCTCTCGGTTTCGCCCCACGAGCGGCGGTGATACCCGAGGCCGCTTCGCGAGGCGATCGCTCGCATCGTCTCCTCGAGCAACGCCAGCACGTCCGCACGGGGCTCCGTCTTCCACCACGCATCGAGGTCCACGGTGTCGCGATACTCGAGGTAATGACTGAGGGCCACCCCGCCGCCGATCACGATTTCCGCGGCCTCCGGATGGCCGGCGAGGCTTTCCAGGAGCGCGCGGGCGAACGGATGCAGGCGTTCGGGCGGCGTGGGCTGCGGCGTGGTCATCGACCGTATCTTGGTTCCACGGCAGCCCGCTGACAACCCGCACGGAGACACCGCACGGTGCGGGTACGGCTGATCAAGCAAGCCGGAGATCTGGCGATCTCGAATCGAAGGCGGCCTCTGTGCCCAACCGGCTTGGGTCCGCCCGTGCCGTCGAGCCGGCGACGGACCCGCGACCGACCGCTCCACGCATCCTGATCCAGCTCACACGTGTCGCGGTCGAATCAGCGCGGCCGTTTGTGGCATGGCCGCCGGCTTGGCTATCTTCCTGCTCGGTCCCGCCCGCCACCGCCCGCCGTGAGCCAATCACCATGAGCGTCGTCCGTCCGCAGCCACCGGAAGATCCGATCCACTACGACCCGGCCGCCACGCTCGCCGCGGGCACGGTCTCGCCGGCCGCGCTCGCGGCCCTCGCCCCGCGGCTCGACGCCGCCCGCACCGAGTCGCTCGCCGACGTGGACCGCTGGCGGAGCGGCGGCACGCAGGCCGGCGAAGTGCTCGACGCCGCGTTCGTCGACCTGCCAGACCGGCTGCTCGCCGCCTACAAGACCGACCGCACCACGAGCGAACTCTTCGCCATCCTGCAGACGGCCCGCCGCATCCGCGAGGCCGTCGATCGCGTGATCGTGCTCGGCATCGGCGGCTCCTACATGGGCACCCGCGCCCTCTTCGAGGCCCTCTGCCATCCGTTCCACAACGAACTGCCCCGGGGCGAGCGGGGCGGCCGGCCGCGGCTCTCCTTCGAGGGCTTCAATGTCGACAACGACTCGGCCCAGGGGCTGATGGATCTGGTGGCCCCCGCCGGCACGCCCCGCAGCGACGACCTGCTCGATCGCTGGGCGATGCTCGTGGTGAGCAAGAGCGGCGGCACGCTCGAGACGGCCGCGGCCACGCGGCTCTTTCTGACCACGCTCGCCAGGGCGGTCGGCGGCGACCGGAAGCGGCTGGCGGAGTCGGTCGTGCCGATCACCGGCAAGACGGGCAAGCTCGCGGCGCTCGCGCAGGCCATCGGCTGCCCGGACGTGTTCGACATCCCCGACGGCGTCGGCGGCCGGTTCTCCGTGTTCACGGCCGTGGGCCTCCTGCCCGCGGCGATCGTGGGGATCGACGTCGTGCAACTGCTCGAAGGGGCCGCCGCGATGAACCGCCGGTTTCGCGAGGCGCCGGTGGCCGACAACCCGGTGCTCCAGTTCGTGGGCGTCGGCCACCTCGCCGAGCAGGCCGGGGCCACGATCCGCGTGCTCTCGTCGTGGAGCAACCGGCTCGAGGCCGTGGGCCTGTGGTACGACCAGCTCCTCTCCGAGAGCCTCGGCAAGGACGGGAAGGGGGCCACGCCGCTCACGACAGTGACCACCCGCGACCTCCATTCCCGCGGCCAGCAGCACCAGGACGGCCGCCGCGACAAGCTCATCACGAACGTCATCGTGGGGGAGCCGCGGCGGGACCGGCTCGCGCTGCCGCCGCTCGCGGGCGTGGCCGCCAACGAGGACCAGCTCGACGACCTCGTCGGCAAGACCTGGCCCGAGATGCTGACCGCGGCCACGGCGGGCACCAACGAGGCCTACGCCGAGGCCAAGCGGCCGACGGCCGACATCCTCCTGCCGCGGATCGACGAACACACGGTGGGCCAGCTCCTCCAGATGCTCATGCTCGCCACGGTGGTCGAGGGGCGGCTCGTGGGCACGAATCCCTACGGGCAGCCCGGCGTCGAGGCCTACAAGCATTTCATGATGCGCCGGTTGCGGGCGTGATCCGCCTTGCGCCGTGGCGACCGCGTCAGGCTTTCCGGCAGACGATCGCGTCTTGATGGTTGTTGATCGCCCGCCCGCGGTGGTGGATCGGCCGCAGGTATCGCGCCCATTCCCGCTCGATGTAGTCGCGGGTGTGCCAGGTGTTTTGATAGAAGTCCGGCAGGCCGGGCGTGCCCCCGCCCGCCACGTAGAGAAAGCCGTCGCGGGCGAGCGTGTCGCGGCGGTCGGCGAGGTCCGGGGGCAAGAGTTCGGGGGCGTGGAACGAGGCGATCAACAGGCCACCCGGGCGGATCACCCGCCGCAGTTCGTCGAGCCAGCCGAACTGCATCGCCTCGGGCAGATGCGTGAACACCGAGATCGCGTAGACGAGATCGAACGTGTCGGCCGGAAAGGGGAGCGGCGGGGCGTGACCGGTGACGTGGAAGTCGCCGATGCGGTCGAGGTGATCCCGGCACCAGGCGACGCCTTCCGGGTCGATGTCGACGCCGGCCACACGGGCCACGCCGCGCCCGTCGAAGTGGCGGATCACCCGGCCGCAGCCGCAGCCGAAGTCGAGCACCGCAGCCTGGGCGGCGAGATCGGTGCCCACGTCGCCGAGCAGCCTTTTGAGATCCCAAAAGATCTTGCGGCCGACGCCCAGAAAGTGGTCGGCGTCGTCGTAGCCCCCGATCCGAGCCCGGAGTTCGGGCGGTGGCAGCGGCAGGTCGCCTCCCTCCGCGAGCCGGGCCTCGAGTTCCTCGACCCGCCGCCGCAACGCAGCGCATTCCCGGGCCTGGTCTCCGCCACCGAACGATCCGAACGGCCAGCCTGCCATCGGCATGCCTCCTGGATTCTCAGGCCCGAGACCGTAGCAGACGGACGGGCCCGACGTCACGCCGGTATAAATCCCGGTGCCCACCCCCGCGGAGAACCTGCCATGCCCGTCACGCTCACCTGGACCGGCCACGCGACCTGGCTCATCGACACCGGTGCCGGCATGCTGCTCGTCGATCCCTTCTTCGACGAATGTCCTCACTCCAGCACGCGGGCCAAGGACGTGCACTGTGACGCGATCCTCGTCACGCACGGCCACTTCGACCACGTCGCCGACCTCGTGGCCATCGCGAAGCGGACCAAGGCGAAGGTGTTCTGCAACTGGGAGATCGCCCAGTGGCTCGGCACGCAGGGCGTCGAGACGGCGCAGCCGATGAACCTCGGCGGCACCGCGGCCGTGCCCGGCGGCACCGCGAAGATGGAACTCGCGTGGCACTCGTCGAGCCTGCCCGACGGCACCTACGGCGGCACGGCCGCGGGCTGGCTGCTCGATGTGGGGGGCGTGCGGATCTACATCGCCGGCGACACGGCGCTCTTCTCCGACATGGAGCGGATCGGGAAGCCCCACGCCGGCCGCGGCCTCGACGTGGCGATCCTGCCGATCGGCGACCTCTTCACGATGGGGCCAGATGACGCCCTCGAGGCCGTGAAGCTCGTGCGGCCGCGGATCGCGCTACCGAGCCATTACGGCACGTGGCCGCCCATCGCGCAGGACGCCGACGCCTGGGCCCGTCGCATCGCGGAGGCCGGCCTCGCCGATGCCCGCGTGCCCGCCGCGGGCGAGTCGGTCACGGTGGGCTGACGGCCTCCCCGGCGGCTCCGGCCGCGGGCACGCGCACCTCCACGCCGTCACCCACGATCCGCGTCTCGAACACGTCGACCTTCAGCTTCTCGTTGTCGCACCAGGCCCCGTCGCAGGCCCGGAATCGCCAGGCGTGCCACGGGCAGGTGACGACGCCGTCCACGAACGGCCCGCTCCCGAGCGACGCGCCCATGTGTGGGCAGAGATCGTCCATGGCGTGATAGGCCGCGCCGTCGAAGAACACGGCCACGAGCCGGCCGCCCACCTCGAACGTGCGTCCCTCACCGACGGGAATGTCGCCGAGTCGTGCCACGCGGGTGAAGGCGGCGGCAGTGGCGGGGCTGGGGTCGCTCATGACGGTGCCCCGGTATCATACCGGTCATGGCCGCAGTGACGCGACGCGAGACCCGCCGGATCCGCCTGCTCGTGGCCGACGTCGACGGCACGCTCGTGAACAGCCGCCACGAGGTCTCCGACGCCACCTGCCGGGCCATCGCACGGCTCCGGGCCGCGGGCGTGGACGTGATGTTGGCCACGGGTCGCCGCTACCGCGACACGCTGCCCGTGCACGAACGGCTCGGCATCGGCGCGGCGCCGCTCGTCACGGCATCGGGTGCGCTCGTGAAGCGGCCGACGGATCATGCCACGGTCTGGCTGGCGGCCTTCGGGCCGGGCGTGCTGGAGGGCGTGCTCGGGCGGATCGTCGCCGCGGGGCACGAGCCGGTGGTCTACACCGACAGCTTCGCCGCGGGCCACGACTTCCACTGCCGCAGCCTCGCGGCGGCGACGCCCGGCGGCCGCGGCCTCGCTGACTATCTCGACCGCAACCGGCATCTCGGCCGCGTCCTGCCCGACCTCCATGTAGCGCCCCCGGAGGGCGTGTTCGCGGGGTTCGCGATGGGCTCGCGCGACGCCATGCTCGCGCTCGAGGCCGACCTCGCGGCGGCGTTTCCGGGATGCCTCTCCACCCACGTGATCAAGAGCCCGCGCTACCGCGAGTGGCTGTGCGAGATCGCGCCGGCCGGGGTCACGAAGTGGTCCGGCGTGCTCGCGGTGGCCGAGCGGATGGGCATCGCGGCCGCCGAGATCTGCGCCGTGGGCGACGACGTCAACGACCTGCCCATGATCCGCGCGGCCGCCCTGGGCGTGGCCATGGGCAACGCGACCGACGAGGTGAAGGACGCGGCCGCGGTCGTCGTCGGCACCCATGACGACACAGGCATCGCCGACGTCGCCGACCTCATCCTCGCCGGGCTTGCCCAGCCTGCGCCTCTTGGCGGCCGCGGACCGTCCGCCGGCTGACCCGGGCCCGCGGTGCGGCTTGTGGCCCGTCGCCGCCGCGCCTACCTTCCGGCCCCGCCCCGGACCTGCGGACCACCGTCTCATGGAACTCAAGCTCCACCGTCCCCACGGGGCCTGCGCGTCGACGGGGCGGCCGTTCGCGCCGGGAGAGACCTTCTACTCGGCGCTCGTCCGCGGCGGTTCGGGACTCGAGCGGATCGACTGCTGCGTGGACGCGTGGACCGGTCCTCCGGACCGCGCGCTGGGCTGGTGGCGATCGACCTATCCGTCGGCCGACTCGGCGGGACCGAGCATCGCGCCGGTCGACGTGTTGCTCGACGTGCTCGAGGAACTCGACGGCCGGCCCGCCGATGCCGCGCTCCGCTACCTGCTCGCGCTGCAGCTCGTGCGCCGCCGGGTGCTGCGGATCGTCGATGCCCCGGCCGACGCGGAGCCCACGCCCGACCTCGTGGTGGCCTGCCGGAAGCGGGATCGCGAGTATCGCATCGCGGTGCCCGACACCGCCGAGGCGGCCAGCCCCGAGGTGGCCCAGCGGCTGACGGCGCTCGTGTGGTCGGGAGGTGCGGCATGAGCCCGACTGTCGCCCCGGCGGCCGGCCGATCCCGAACCGGCACCGTGTCGCGGGTCGCCGTGTTGGCGGTCGTCGCCGCGGCGGTGGCGTCGAGCGGCGCGTCGTGCCCGCACGCGCTCCGCGGCTACCAGGTGGGCACGATGCCGCTGCCGCGGATGCTGCCGCCGCAGCCCACGCTCGAGCAGGTGATCGCCGCCGTCCACGACAACACCGACCGGGTGCGGAGTGTGACCGCGCCGCAGGCCACGCTCCTCGTGCCGGGCGTGCCGCGGCTCTCGGCGCGGGTGGCCTGTGAGCCACCGCGTCGGTTCCGGCTCCAGGCACAGACCTCGCTCACCGGCCCCGAACTCGACATCGGCAGCAACGATGACCTCTTCTGGCTCTGGCTGCGGCAGCACAAGCCGCCGATCACCGCCTTCTGCCGCCACGACCAATACGCCGCTTCGGCGGCGCGGCGGCTGCTGCCGATCCGCGCCGACTGGATGCCGGAACTGCTGGGGCTCGTGCGCTTCCGTCCGGAGGATCAGCACCAGGGGCCGTTTCCCACGGCCGACGGCCGCATCGAGATCCGCAGCCGCATCGTGCAGCCCGACGGCGAGATCTACAAATCGACGATCCTCGACGCCACCACGGGTCTCGTCGCCGAGCAGCACCTGTTCACGACATCCGGCGAGCGGATGGCGAGCGTCCGCACGAGCCGCCACCGCGTCGATCCGCCGAGCGGGGCCGCGCTGCCGCACAAGGTGGAGGTGTCGTGGCCGACCTCCCAGGTCGACTTCACGATCGAGCTGGCAGGCATCAGCACCAATTCGCCGACGGCCGACCCCGGACAGCTCTGGCAGATGCCCGCGTATCCGGGATACGAGCCCGTGGACCTGGCCGACCCGTCGATCACGATCGGACCGCCGGCCGGGGAGTGATACGGCTCACACTTGATCCTCGCGCGTCACCGCGCCTGTCCCGGCGTCGGGGATGCCCGTGCCGTCTCGCTCGGACGTTCGCGACGGGCGTCGTGCCCGTCGCTCACTCGATGCTGCCCTCGCTTCGCAATCCTTCGCTGCGCTCGGCCAGCAA
>CAIXGY010000229.1 GCA_903919035.1 uncultured Planctomycetaceae bacterium
CCGGCTTCGCAGCCAGGCTCGGGCCTTCTGCCAGGTGGGCGTGAACGCCACCCGCTGGGCGCCGTCGTCGTCGCCGGTCAGCGACCGGAGTTCCTGGAGTTCGCGAATCGTCCGCCGGGGGTCGAGTGCCGAGTTCATGACCACTATCGTGTGCCGGCGACGGTGACCCGGGCAACAGGCGGGGCGTACCGATGCCCCAAGATAAGCAAGGGTCATACGGAATTACGACCCTGGAGATGTCCTCGTAGCACGTCGTTTTCAATGCCGCAGAGGTTTGCGGTAGAGCGTGCTTGAAAGAGGCTTGCATCAGCCCCATATCGGCCGCCGGATGAACTTCTTCCGGCTCGTGTCTCTCGAGGAGGGACAACCCATCTATGTTCCCAACGCCAAGAGCACCGGCTGCTTTCTTGGCTAGCCATGCTTCCGGGCAAACGCGTCGGCCAGCCGGGGCCGGCATCGCCCCGCTATCGCCGGCTCACGGCATCGGGGAGGAGGTCGTTCGGGACGCGTTGCACTGTGGTCGAACTGGCAGGCGACAGCCAAAGCCGAGGGATGGGCAAGGGGTGGCCGGATGGCCGCGACGCCAAAGTAGTTGACGCCCCCATCGTCGTGATCCTACACTCCCCCACAGTAAGTACCTCTGACGGCACTGCTCGCCGACCACGTGGCCTGTTCAATCCCGGCTCCAAGGCGGAAAACCATGTTTGAGTCTCGTCGTTCATTTCGGCATTCAGTTCGCCGTCGCACACGGGGCCGTAGTGGCCGGCAGGCACATGCTCGCATCGAGCGACTAGAACTCCGAACGGTCTTTGCCGTGAACGTGCCGCCGGTCGTCACCGTGCCTGGACCGCAGACCACTGTGGCGGACACGCCGCTCGCTTTCACGGCCTACCGCGGCAATCAGATCTCGATCGCGGATCCAGACGCGTCGGCCAATCAGGTCACCGTCACGCTCTCGGTCAACACCGGCACGCTGACGCTCCTCAATCCCGATCCCGGTGGCGGGCTCACCTATTCAGCTGGTGACGGCACCAGCGATGCCACGATGACATTCATGGGAACTGTTGCCGACATCAACACGGCGCTCCGGTGGGTGAGCTACAAGCCTGTCGGCTTCGTACCCGAGACGATGCCCTTCTGGCCGGTGGGCGGCGGTGGTAACGGCCATTGGTATGAATACGTCGCCACGAACCGCACCTGGGAGCAGGCGAGAGCCGATGCCCAGGCTCGCGGCGGATATCTCGCCACGATCACGTCTGCCGCCGAGAACAACTACGTGTTCGGCCTGTTCGGGTCCTCGGCGACGCCCTGGCTGGGGGGCTATCAGGATCCCGCTGCTCCCGGCTACTCAGAACCGGCCGGCGGCTGGCGCTGGGTGACTGGCGAGTCCTGGTCCTACACGTCGTGGGCCGCCGGCGAACCCAACAACAGCTCGAACGCCGAGAATGTGCTTCGCACGGGATCGCAGTCGGCAAAGACGTGGATCGATGCAGTCGGCACGGCGACTGCCCCGTATGTGATCGAGTACGACAGCGATCCGCGCATCCCGCCGTTCACGGGAACGGCCACGCTCACCGTCACGATAAACGACATGGGCGACGTGGGCGTGGGCGGGCCCGAGATCGTCTCG
>CAIXGY010000230.1 GCA_903919035.1 uncultured Planctomycetaceae bacterium
CACGCGTCCGGAGCCACTGACGGTCAGCGCGCCGGACCCCTGCTCACCCACGACGATCGCCCCCGTCGAGCCGGTCTGCGCAAGCAACCCGTTCGACACCGTGACCGTCGCCGACGACGCGGCGCCCGTGCGGGCCAGGAACATCGTCCCCACGGCCGACGCCGTTCCGCCGGTCTGCGTCCACGTCGATGAACCCTCGTCGCCGATCGTCAGGTTGCCGGCCGCCGACACCTCGCCGCCCGACAGCGTCATATTGCCCGTGCTCGACGGCTTCCACGCCAGCGTCACGTCGCCCGACGAGGACAGCCGGCCTCCGCTGACCGTCACCGCACCCGTGCTCGGACCGTTCTTGCCCGCGTAGAACTGACCCGCCGTCACCGTGCCCCCCTCGATCACCAGCGACCCCGACGAGCCCGCCAGGTCAGCAACGTTGAGATCTCCAGCGACCGACACCTGCGCCGTGTCCCGGACCGTCAGCGCCCCGCTGCCGACGTTGCCCACCGCCATGTAACTCGACCCCGTCAGCACGCTCGCACCGGCCACCACCACGCTGCCCGTCGACGACGAACCGTTGGCCAGCAGCACAGGACCGCCCGACGCAAACGCCGAACTCCCCGACAAAGACAGCACGCCCGTCGAGCCCGCGCTGTTGCCCACGAGCGTCTCGCCCAAACTGGCGAACTGCGAGTCGACCAGCGACAGACCCGCCGTCGACGCCGGCGTCGCGCCCCCGTCGTAGCCGATCCGCAGGTTCCCCACCTGCGCCGCGGAGTTCACCAGCGACGAGCCAGTCCCGCTGTCCAACGACAGCCAACTCGACACCTGCAGCTTCGAATTCGTCATCGCGAGCGTCGCGCCGCCCGGCGCCGTGCCCACCCACATCTCGCCCGTCACCGAGTTCAACTGACTGTCCGACGTCGCTCCCGTGCCCGTCAGCGACAGCCGACCAGACTCCACCGCCAACGCCGCGAACGAACCGGCCGTGCCCAATGCGTTGGCGCTGCCCGTCAGCACCAGCGCACCCGCGCCCGTCTTGCGGAAGGCGCCACTCGCCAACACCTGACCGGAGAACGTCGCCGTCGCACCAGCCTGCGTCACCTCCACCGCCCCGCCGGACGCACCCACCGTGAAGCCCCGATCCGTCGCCTCCGCACCGCCACCCGTCACCGCCAGCGTGCCCCCGGAGAGCACGAGATTCCCCGGCGCCGACGACGACCCGCCCAGCGGGCTCGCCACGCCACCGTTCGCCAACGTCGGCACCTCGAACCGGCCACCCGAAATCGTCGTCGAACCCGTGTACGCATTCGCCGTGGACATCGTCACCGTGCCCGACCCCTGCTTCACCACCCCGCCACTCCCCGAAATCGATCCCACACCCGTGAACGAATACGACTTCGTCGTGTTGTCAATCGTCATCGCCGACGGATTCACAACACCAGCCAACGTCACCGCCGTCGTGCCAGCAGCCGAATCGGTGAAGAACACGGCGTCACCGTCGGCGAACGTGGTTGGGGTCACCGTCGTGCCCGAGACGTAGGTCCAATTGGCGGCCCCGCCGACGCTCCAGTCGCCCGTCGGCGTCCCAGCCCAGGTGCGGGGCGTGCGCAGGATCACCAACTCGACCGTGTTCGTGGCCGTATTGTTGAACAGCGACGCCTGCACGCCCGCCGGCTTCTGCCCCAGCACGAGGTCGGCGAACGACGTCAGCGACCCGTATTGGAAGAGAGGGATGGAGCCCACGCTCAATGACGTCGTCGCGAAGTTGATCGTGGCGGTGCCACTCGTGGTCACCGCACCGATCACGTTCAGCGGAGCGGTGCCGCCGGAGCCGATGGTGGACAAGTCGATCGTGACGCCCGACAACGAGCCGAGCGACAGCGACTGGGTGGACAACTGCGCCCCCGCCCCGGTGAGCGTCACGCCGAGCGTCGCGCCGGGAGCGACGGTGATCCCTCCGCCGAGCGTCGACGACGTGGTCATCACGAGTTCACCCGCGGAGATCGTGGTCGGGCCGGAATAGGTGTTCGCGCCGCCGAACGTCGTCGTGCCTGCGCCCGCCTTCACCACCGCGCCGGTGCCGCTGATCGTGCCCGCGAACAGGGCCGCGCCCGCGGGATCGAACACGAGTGTGCCGGCGTTGGTCACGGTGCCCGGCAGGCTGCCGCTCGACGTTCCGTCGCCGACCTGGAGCGTGCTGCCGGCGGCGATCGTCGAACCGCCAGTGAACGTGTTGCCGGCCGACGTGAGCACGAGCGTGGTGCTGCCGGTCACGGTCAGACCACCGCCTCCCGTGAGGCCCTTCGACTCGACCCGCACGCCGCCCGAGGCGTAAGTCCCGGAGTTGGAGCCGATCAGGTTGTTGAAGTACGGCTGACGGTTGTCGCTGGCGGACATCTGACTGGCATAGAACGACACGGCGTCGGGGCCACCCGCGACGGAAAACGTTCCCGAGTACGCCACGCCCGTGCCGCCGGTGCGGGCGGTGGCCTGCACGAGCAGATCCGTCGGGCTGACCAGCGTCATGGTCCACGTCATGGGATCGGTGCCGTACCCCAACCCGGTGGCCGAACCGTTGACCGTGATGTTGCCGGGATAGCCGCCCTGGTTCACGTTCAACACCTGCGTGGAGCCGCTGAAGATGTTGAATCCCTTGTTGCCGGCGTCGGAATCCCAATTGACGGCCCATTGGAAACTGAATGCGTCGCCGATACCCATGCCGCCGTCGAACGGCCGGCGGACGGTTGCCGAGGCGCCCGAATTTGCCGGGTTCGCGTAGAGTCCGAACGCCTGCGTCCCGAAGTTCGTGATCCCGGCCGACCCCGGATTGCCGATGAAGGCGCCGGCAAAGCCGCTTCCCTGGTTCACGGAAAACGACCAGGCTCCGAACCCCAACCCGCCGTCGCTGCCGCTGGACCACCCGCCGGCATAGTTCGCCGAGCTGTCGGAGGCCCACGTCACCTGGGCCCGGGCCTCGCGTGCGGCAGTCGCCGCGACGACCAGGCCCAGGGTCGCCAGCCCGGCGGCGGAGGCGATTCGACGAACATTCTTCGTTGACGCGGCACGCATGACACGCTCCTTCACGACACTCGGACGACGCGAAGGGCTCCGCCGCGGACGCGACGGAGCCCCCGATGCTGACCCGGGCCGGCTACCGGCTCCTCATCCCACCACGCTTCACGCTAGGCGCGGGGTCGCCGGCGGACTAGGCCGCCCGCCGCGACCGCCGACGCCACAGACCGCCGGCGAGTCCCGCCACACCCACGACCGTCAGGGCGACCGCCGACGGCTCGGGAACGACCGAAAATGTCGCAGCGCCGGTCGAACTCGACTGGGACGTGCCGGTGATCACCGACCCGATCCACTGGTTGTAATTCCAATCGATCGTCCACGCGATGTTGTAGGAACCGGGCGACAGGCCGGCGAGCACGTTGACGCTCGTGCCGCTGGCCGCCAGATCCCAGTTGCGGTTGTTGCCGTTCACGGCCGCCTGCCGCATGGCCGCCTGGTAGATCTGGTTGCCGTCGCGCAGGAGCGTGAACGTCGCGATGCTCGAGTTGTCGAGCCAGTTGTCGTTGGTCACCCCACCCGGCGGGATCGAGCCGCCGTTGTAGGCGTAGTTCTCGAAGTAGAAGTTCGTGAGCGTGAGCGTGTCGCCGGCCGAGACGTCGAACACGCCGAGGTCATACCCGGCCCACCGCGGATTCGTGAGCGCGCCGGTCGTCGACAGATACGTCGTCGAACCGCCATTGACCAGCAAGGCGCCGGTCGATTCCACGACGCCGATGTCCGCCCGCGCGAGCCCGACGAGCATCCCGAGCGTCGCAACGAACGATCCGATCACCCAGCGATTGTTCATGGAGCTGTCCTCCCTCGGAAAGAAAAGTCCTGAAAAAGAAAAGTGGCCCGCCCATCCGAACAGGAATAAAAACTTCCCCTCACCAAGAAGCAGCATAAAACGGCGGCTCATCCGCCGTCAAGGAACGCTCACGGCACCTGCCGCCTCCCCCTCGGAGACGAGGGCGAAATCGAGGACCTGCTCACCCCATTTCACGGTGGCCCGGAGCGGCGTCCGATCCCGATCGGCGTATTTCTGCGGTGTCATCAGCGGCAGGGTGGGCTGCGGCCCGCCGTCCCCGTCCTCCTCATCGCGGCCGGCGGAGGTCTCCAAGGCGGGGGCCTGCTCCGATGCGGCGGCATTGGCGGCGACGGTGACGACGTAGTCGCCGAGCCCCAGGCCGGCAGCCGCCCCGGTGCGAAGTTCGTAACGGCCGTCGGGCCCGATCGCGCCATAGGCCGCCGCCCCGCTCTCGGCGGCGTTGAACGTGATCACGCCCGTCGGCAGGGGTTTGCCGTCGAGCGTGACCAATCCCTTGACCCTGCCGGGCTGACCGCAGCCGGTCGCCACCGACACGAGGCAGGCGGCGAGCACGGCTGGCACGCGATACGAAGACGCCACAAAAAACCTCCTCGTCGGCGGCTCGCGCCGACCGCTACTGTTTGGATTGCAGGTTGAAATCGATGGTTTGGGAACCCGGAACGATCGTCGCCCGAAGCGGCGACCGCCGGCCGTCGGCATACTGCGGTGGCGTGATCAGCGGCAGCAACCCCTTGCCGCCGGCCGCCTCCACGCCGCCACCCGCCGCGGCATTGGCCGCCACCGTCACCACGTATTCTCCCGGCTCGAGGCCGGTCGCGGCGCCCGTCCGCACCGCATACCTGCCGTCGGGTCCGATCGCCGCATAGGCCGACGGCCCGCGGGTCGCCGGCGTGAGCGTGATCACCCCGGTCGTGAGCGGCTTGCCGTCGAGACTGACCGTTCCCGACAGTCGGGATGAATGGCGACTGCATCCAGCGGCCAGGGTCGCGGCCGCCAACGCCACGATCGCTGCGATGCGCATGCTGTTCACGGGCCTTGACCGATGTCGCCGCGGTTGCGGGTCGAGAGCGCGATGTAGGCATCCATGTCGATCGTCTCGGAGACGAATTGCACGGAACCGTCCGCCCGGGCGAACTGCAGGCCGCCCGGATGCCGGCTGCGGAAGCCCTGCACGTTCTGCCACTGCCCGGCGTTGTTCCAGGACAGCGCGTTGGCGTCGAGCACGTTCGGAGGCACGCTGCAGGTGCCCCAGTCGCCGTTGGCGTAGAAGGCCGCGGCGTGCCAGTCGTACGCCCACACGGCCTCTCCGATCATGAAGGTCTTGGTCATGCCGTCCGTGACGCTCTTGGGCCGCACCGGATCCTGATACGTGTTTCTGAAGAAGATCCCCTTGCAGCCCGTGCGGGCGTGGCAATCGACCGACGCGCCCGGCTCGTCGTCGTGACGCGGCCACACGCTGCTGGTCAGCCGCGTGGCCCCCAGCACGCCCTTGTAGCTGGTGATCGTGACCGCCACGTTCTCCCATTGGAAAGCCTTGGTCTGCGTCTGCGTCGCATCGCCGTCGGAGGGACAGGCGAGCATGGACATTGGCGTGGCCATGAGCGCCAGTCCGGCCGGCGGGGGTCGCCAACAGCGGGGCGTCTTCAGGCCGCCATTCCGATCGAAGCGGCCCTTGAAGAACGGAGCGAATCGATCGTAGAGCTCCGCGTGCTCGAAGAACGGCAGCACCGCGACGATCCAGCCGCGACCGCTCGTGTTCTGGTCGTCCGAGAAGGGAGGCTCCGGCCACTGACTCACGCTCGTGGGGAAGGTCTTCTTCGCCTCGCTGTGGACGATCGCCGCCAGCGCGAGCTGCCGCATGCGGTTGGCGCAGGAGATGCGGCGGGCGGTCTCCCGCGCGGCCTGGACGGCCGGCAGCAGCAGGGCGAGCAGCACCGCGATGATGGCGATCACCACGAGCAGTTCGACGAGCGTGAAACCATGTCGCCGCTCCGCGGCCGGCGGGTCAGCCGCGCGGACGGTGCGAATCGGAGCCATCTGAGCGACGCGATGCATTCCCCACCGCCTTCCGAACGGCGACAACTCCAGAAGAATAAAATATCGCCGGCCCGTCCGACCACGTCAACGCCACAGGGCGGCGGTTCGCGACGTCGATCCGACACGACGCCGGCGGCCCGCCCATCCGCTGACCACCAGCGAGGCCGCGGCCATGCCGACGATCGCCAACGCGCCGCTGTCCGGCTCAGGCACGGCCGCGAACACGCTCACGGACGGCCCGGTGGACAACGAGCCGAGCGTGGCCACGCCGAATCCGCCACCCGTCGCGAGCAGCGATGTATAGGAGCCGGCCCCGAACAGGCCCGAGTTGTTGATGAGCGCGATGTCGGTGAACGTCACCCGGCCGTCGTAGTTGAAGTCGCCCTGATACCAATGACCGCCCGTTCCGGTGGCGCCGAACAGTCCGGCGCTGTTGATCAGTTGGATGTCGGTGAAGTTGACCTGGCCGTCGAGATTGACGTCGCCGAAGCCCGCCCAGGCAACGCTCGTCGACCCGCTGGACAGCAGTCGGTATCCGACCGCCCGCCCTCGTGACGTCGAGGCCTCGCTCGACCCGATCCCCGTCGCGCCGTTCCAGAGGCCGTTGTTGCGGGCCCCGAGCAGGTCGGCCCGCAGATCGGCGAGCGTCACCCCGCCGGGGGCGACGTCGATGCGGCCCCTGCCGATGTCGATCAATCCACCATCGACCGTAAGGCTCGACGCTGCAACCGTGACCCGCACGGAGTCGGACATCGACAGCGCGCCCCCGGCCACGACCGTGACGGCCGGCGCACCAGTGACGACGCCCCCTTCCAAGGCGGCCACGGAGACGCCCGTCCCGCCGACCAACAGCGACGTCGCGGAGAACGTGCCGCCCGTGAGCGTGAGGCTCGGGGCCCTGAGCGTCACGCCGGCCGCCACCTCGAGCCTGCCGCCCGACACCGCCGCCGGACTCGAAGCGACCGCATCGGCATGCTCGATCCGCAACGTTCCGGCCCGCACGGCCGTGGTGCCGGAGTGCGTGTTCGCCACCGTCAGCACGGTGGTGCCGGAACCGATCTGGGCGACACCGCCGCTGCCGGAAATCGAGGCCGCCATGGACATCAGATTGTTGCGGTTGAACGCGAGCGTGCCGCCAGGATCCACCCGCACAGGTCCGACGACGCCGCCGGTGCTGCCGTTGTTGCCGATGGCCAGCGTTCCCCCCGCCACGACCGTGGTGCCGGCGACGGCACTGCTCCCGGAAAGCGTGAGCCGTCCGCCGCCGGTCTTGAGCAGCCCTTCACCGCCGACGACGCGCCCGGTCACCAACGCCGTCGCGCCGTCGACGACGTTGACCACATTGCCGCCGCCGGTCGCGGCCCCGAGCGCCACCGTGCCGCCGGCCAACGTGGTCGTGCCGGTGGCCTGGAAGTCGAGACCGCCGACCGCCCGCACGCTTCCGCTCACGCTGACCGTCGCGGTCGCGCCCCCGAAGACGGCCCTCGCGCCGGGCACCAGGGGCATCGGCAGGGTCCCACTCGCGGTGACGCCGCCCCGCCAGGCGAGGCCGGTTGCCGACCAGTTCCCCGAGCCGCCGGGCACCGCATCGTTGCCCGTCCACGTGAGCGATGCGGGCACGCCCGCGGTCGGCGCCACGCCGAACCGCTGCTGGGCGAGCGCGACGTCGGCCTCACTGACGACGCCGTCGACGTCGAGGTCGTACGTCCAGATCGCTTCCGCCGCGAGCGGCAGGCCCACGTTCACGCGAAGCAGGGCCAGATCGGTCTCGTTGAGCACGGCGTCGTTCTGGTAGTTCACCCGGCGAAACTTCACGGCGCCCAACTCGGCGAGGGCGGCCGCCGCTGTGCTCCCCGAGGCGGTCAGCGCCGTCTCCAGGGCGAGCATGTCGCGGGTGTCGACGAGGCCGTCGGCGGTGACGTCGGCGGCCGCATTGAAGACCGTGTTCCGGGAGTTGTGGACGCGCTCGAAACCGAAGTCCGAGTTCGTGATGTCGGCGGCGGTCCAGAGCCCGTCGGAGTCGAGGTCCCCGAAGCCGGCCCCGCGGCCGCTGGCGGGCCGCTGTCCCACGAACCGCCGCACGCTGCGGGTGCCGGTGATCTCGCGGGTGACCACCGCGTAGGTGTTGTTTCCGTTGGGCACCCCGAAGAATCCTGCCTTGAAGACGTCGGCGTCGAGCCGGTCGGCCCGGCCCTGCCCGGCGTCGGCCCAGCCGAGGATCGTGGCGTCGCTCACGGCGGCGGCCACGTTCTGGAACACGAACATGCTGTCGGCCGTGCCGTCGAGCGACTTGATCCACACGTCGTTGTTGCCGGCGCCGCCGGCGAACGGCTGGAACTGGTCGAAAGCCGACTCGGGCGCGAGCCGATCGACGTACAGCACCTGCTTGAAATCGGAGTAGGCGGCGGGGCCGCCGTCGCCGCCGGTCGCGGGATTGCGATGGCGGTAGGCGCGCACGGTGAGGAAGTTCATGCCCTCGGGCAGCAGCGTCGCGTCGATCGCCTGCTCGTAGAGTCCGTTGCCGTCGGCCTGCGAGAAGCCGGTGATTCGCGTCGTCGTGAAATTCTCGAAGCCATACGAGACATCGCCCGGCGTCACCACGTCGACGGCCCCGCTGCCGTTGAGGTCGAGCCCCTCGTTGATGCGCAGCATCGCCTGGTCACCGTCGGCGCTGCGGTCGCGGTAGCCGCCCGGCAGCGTCACGGCCTGCGTGGCTAGTCTCACGGTGAACGAGTCGCCGTTGATCACCCGCATGTCGGCGAGCCTCGACTGGGCGTTGGCGATCATGATCGTCTTGGTCTGGTCGGCGGTCTCGCCGCCGGCGAACGTGGGCGGAACGTCGCCGGCGATGAGTGGGCCGGCTCCCGTGCCGGAAAACTCGAGGCCGGCCACCGACCGCGGCGTGGGCAGCCCATACACGAGATAGCCCTGGTCCTTCCCGTCATTCCGCAGGAACCGGGCGTTCACGAACCGGCTGCCCGCCGTGCCCACCACCTCGAGCACCTCGGGAATCGTGCTCGTGCCAGACGAGATGTTGGCCCGAGCCGCGTTGCCGGTGAGCTCGATCAGCCGCGCGCCGAGCGGGAAGTCGACCGCCATCGACCGCGAGTCGAAGCCGCCATCATTGCGGTTGTTGAGCATGACGAGGGCCGAACTGCTCCGCTCGAAGGCGTAGACCTCCTTCTCCAGGATCCGCTCACGGTAGTCGCCGCGGCCGTAGCGGGTGCGAAGATCGACGAGCGTCGTGATCGTGTCGCCGAAGTTGCCGAGCGCGTCGCCGCGGCCGGGCTTCGGAAAGGCCCGCAGCGGGTCGTAGTGCTCGTAGGCGTTGTAGTAGACGACCGCGTTGCCGGGCCGCATCAGCGAAAAGGCGTAGGCCACGTTCATCAGGTCGGGGCCGTAGTCGTCGTGGCTCTGCACGAAGACCACGCCTGCCGAGCCGTTGACGAACCCGTCGTCGAAGACGTCGAGACCGGCGTTGACCATGTTGCGGAAGTCGTTGCCGACACCGGAGGCGGAGAGGTTGTATTTGATGGGCCAGAATTGGGCGAAATCGAGCGCGTCGCGGTTGCCGCCGATCTGGTTGGCCGGCACCGAGGCGATGTCCTTCCGCACGAATTGCGAGAGCAGATTGCCGCGGTCGGTCGAGGCGCTCTCGCTGATGCTGAACACCTCCCGCGGGGCCCCGTTCAGGAGCGTCCGCCGGCTGGCCCGGTACACGGCCTCGTCGAAGTAGCCATACACCCAGGGCTCGAAGTGACGGGCCGCGTCGAGCCGGAAGCCGTCGACACCCACGTCGTTGACGAGCCAGCGGGCGTTCCGCATGAGCAGCGCCATGGCATTTTCGGGCACGGCGTCACCGGCCGTGGGATCCGTCGGGTTGAAGTCGTAGAGGGTGACGGTCTGGCCCGTCCACGGGTTGTAGCGGGTGATGCCGGGCTGATCGCGGTCGGCGTAGAACCGCGCGTTCGCCGGCGTGGCGATGTTCCACCTCGTGCCCGCCGGGAGGTTCCTCGGGTCGGCGGGGTCGACCGGCGTGCGGATGTATTGAAAGTTGGTCTCGTGCTTGATGTCGATCAACCCGGCAAGTCGGCCGTTCAGGTCGCCCGACTCGTACTTGCCGTGGAAGTCGCCGTCGACCGCCCCGGGTCCGGTCATGAAGAAGCCGGGGTAGCCCCCTTCGGCCACGAAGCCGGCGCGACCGAGGTCGCTGAAGCCATTATGGTTCCAGACGAGGTCCACCATGATGCTGCCCGTCGAGCGGTGCATGGTCTCGACGAACCGCCGCAGTCCGGTTTCCGAACCGTAGAGCGTCTGGTTCCCGGGAGTTCCCAGGTCGAAGCGATCGAAGACGTCGTAGCCGACCGATTGATTGCCCGAGTCGGCCCGGCCCGTGGGCGGTATCCAGGTCGATCCGTAGCCCGCCATGAAGAAATCGGCGACCCGCTTGGCCTGCGTGTCATAGCTCGAATCGAACCACTGCAGGATCGCCGGCGCCGACTCGCTCGCGGCCCGTGCACTGCCGGCACCGAGCGTCCATACGAAGGCCATCAGGCAGACCACCGGCACGACGATCCGCGGTTGCCGAATCGAGACCCTGCCCATGATGGAAACCCACCCCTGCTCGAACATGGATCCTCGGGCGGAGGCCATCCGCCGACTTCGTCGCCCGCGCCGCCTCTGACCGAAGCCTAGGACGCCCCTCCTCGGGCGGCAAGCCTCGGGTCGACCCGGGGCATCCCGTCCGCTCAGCCCCCCCGACGCCGAGCGCCCAGTCGTCGCACCGGGCCACGATGCGGGCCGCCGCGATCGGTCGGATTCGCGCATTTCGGTCGCTGCAGCGGCCCGCTATTCTCCGCCACCGCCCCATCCGCCGCGGAGACCGGCCGTGACCCTCGATGCCCTGTATTTGGTTGCTGCCCTCCTCGCGCTCCCGTGGGTGGCATGGCGGCGACTGCGGGGTGGCCGGCCGGTGGCCGCGCCGTGGACGCGGTTCACCGGCGGGATCCCGGCGCTCCCGCCGTCAGGCGATCGGCCGCGGATCTGGCTCCACGGCGTCAGCGTGGGGGAGGTGCAGCTGCTCGCCGCGCTCGCGAACGAGGTGCGGGCGCAGGCCGAGGCCGCCGGCCGACCGGTGGACTGCGTGATCTCGAGTTCCACCACGACGGGGCTCCAGGTCGCGGCACAGCGGTTCGGCGCCGATCGCGCGTTTCCCTGCCCGCTCGACTTCACGTGGGCGGTCGATCGCGTGCTCGATCGCGTCGACCCGACGCTTCTCGTGCTCGGGGAACTGGAACTCTGGCCGAACCTGCTCGCCCGGACCGCCCGCCGCGGCATCCCGATCGTCGTCGCCAACGCGCGGATGAGCCCGCGGAGCGCGGCGGGCTATTCCCGGATCCGACCGGTCGTGCGGCGGATGCTCGGCCACGTGGGTCTCGTGATCGCCAGGTCGCAGGCCGACGCCGACCGGTTCGCGGCCCTCGGCGCCGGGAACGTCGTCGTCAGCGGGTCGATGAAGTTCGACGGCGTGCGGGGCGATCGCGCCGCGCCGGATGTCGTCCGGCTCCGCGCCCTCGCCGGCATCGCGTCCGACGACGTGGTCTGGCTCGCCGGCAGCACGCAGCCACCGGAGGAACGGCTCGCGGCGGAGACCTTCCTGGCGCTCCGCGCGGCTCATCCGAGTCTCCGGCTGGTGATCGTGCCGCGGCATGTGGAGCGGGCCGCGGAGATCGGTTCGGTTCTCGACGGCCTCGGCCTCGCCTGGCAGGCCCGCAGCCGGCTCGAGCGCGACGGCCCCGCCTCCGGCTCACGCGTGCTGCTCGTCGACACCACCGGCGAACTTGCCTGGTGGTGGGGCACCGCGGCGATCGCCTTCGTGGGGGGCAGCCTCGATGGGGTTCGCGGCGGGCAGAACATGCTCGAGCCGGCGGCCTACGGGGCGGCCGTGTCGTTCGGGCCGTTCACCCGCAACTTCGCGGACGAGGTGGCCCGGCTCCGCGCCGCCGACGCCGCCGTGGTCGTGGCCGACGGCACCGCCCTGACGGCCTTCGTGCGACGCTGCCTCGACGAACCCGCCTGGGCTGCGGCGCTCGCAGCGCGGGCGCGGGCGGTCGTGGCTGCGGAGCGGGGCGCGACCGCCGCGACGGCGCGGCTCGTGCTCGAGCAAGCGGGAACTACCGCGGCTTGACTGGCGGCGATCGCCGCCCTTGACGTCCGGCCCGCTCAGGGCAGGCCTCGGCGACGAGCTTCGTCATGGTGTTCCGCGACACGCCGAGGATGGTGGCGGCCACCCCCATCCGTCCCTCGGCCGTCTTCAACGCCTGCCGCACGGCGATCTGCCGCAAGGCATCCAGATTGCAGACCGGCAGCACCGGGTCGTGTCTCGGAGCCACGGGCTGCGGCACCGCGGCGACGGCCGGGGCCGGCAGCGATGCTCCGGCCGAGGAGGCCGCCGGTCGGAGCGCATCGTCGATGAGTTCATCGATCCGGTCACCGAAGATGTAGATCCGCTGGATGAACTGGGCCAGCTCACGGACGTTGCCGGGCCACGGGTGATGCTGAAGGCGATCCATCACCTCCGGGCTGGGCCGCCACTGAGGCTCCTCGAACCGCTCCGCAAACCAGGCCGAGAAGTGTTCGACGAACAGCGGGATGTCGTCCACCCGCTCCCGCAGCGGCGGCACGGCGAGGTGGACCGTGTTGAGTCGATACAGAAGATCCTCGCGGAAGCGTCCGGCCGCGACCTCGGCCGCGAGGTCGCGGTTCGTGGCGGCGACCACCTGCACGTCGACGGCGAGCGGCTTGTTGGCCCCGACCGGCACGACTTCCCTCTGCTGGAGGGCGCGGAGGAGCTTGGGCTGGAGGTCGAGCGGCATCTCGCCAAGCTCGTCGAGGAACAGGATCCCGCCGTGGGCAGCGCGGAACGCGCCGATGGCGGCGTCGTCGGCGCCGGTGAAGGCCCCCTTCACGTGACCGAAGAGGAGGCTCTCGGCGAGCGTGGCGACGACGCCGCCGCAGTTCACGGCCACGAATGGCCCCTGGGACCGACTGCCGGCCGCATGGATCGCCCGGGCGACCTCTTCCTTGCCGCAGCCGGTCTCGCCGGTGACGAGCACGGAGCAGTCGAAGCCGCCGACCCGCGCGATGGCATCCTCGAGTTGCCGCATCGCGGCCGATCTGCCGCCGAGACGAGGCCACGATCCGCCCTGGGGGCGGGTCGGCGGCGGTGCCGCGGGCGCGAAGTCTGGTTCGGAAATCCCCATACCTGAGAGGCTACCAGTTTTCCCAACTCCTGTGCAAGGAGTCCAAGAATCTGGGCATGCCCTCACCACCGTGATGATGAGGCGATTTCTGGCCTCATCCGGGGGCGGCGAAATTCCACCGGAATTCTGCCCGGACCGCAGGGCGATTCAACGCACGTTTTGCGGCGTTTTTCAAGCACGTACCCGCTCGACAGCACGGCTCGGGATGCGGCGACGAACGAGTTGGCACGGGGCTTGCATCTGGAGTCCTTCGCCAAGGCTTGGATCGATCCCCCGATTCAACGCCACATCGTTTCCCTCGGACAAGAAAGTTGAGACCTCCAATGTCGCTCAAGAAGTTTGCCACCGCGATCCTCACGGTCGCGATCGTTGCCGCCGCTGCCCTCCAGGCCTCCGCGGAGTCGATGCTGACCCTCTACTACGATCCCGCCAACGGCAACCTCAAGCTGCAAAACACCACCTCGAGCACCCAGAGCTTCCTGAGCTACGACATCATCACGCTCGGCAACGGCACGCTCGGCGACCCCAGCGGCCAGCCCGGCAACGTCGGCTTCCTGACCGGCACGGCGACCCCCCCGACGGTCGCCTTCCCCGTGTCGAACACGAGCGTCAACGGCTACAACGGCATCTACTCCCAGTTGGCCGGTGCGAACGTCGGCTCGTCGATCTTCACGCTGCAGCCTTACGCCGGCTGGAGCACGTCGAACCCGATCGGCCCGGCGGGCACCTACTGGGATCTGGGCAACGTCGCCCTCCCCGGCATGACCCAGGCGGATCTGAACACCCGCTTCCTGACCGACCCGGAAGCCACCCCGCCGAACTTCGACGCGACCTCCCTCGGCAACTTCCTCTTCGCCTACCAGACCGGCCCCACGACCTTCTCGACGACCCAGCTGGGCGACATCAAGGCTCTCGTGGCCCCGGTTCCGGAGCCCTCGACCTACGCCCTGGCCTTCGCCGGCCTGGCCTGCAGTGGCTTCCGCTTCTGGAAGCGGCGGAAGGTCGCCTGACCTGACGGCGAGGACGGGAGCCAGCAGACGCTCGACGCGACGCGACTCCCGATCCTGTTCACAACACGATGTGGCCGCGGCGGCCGCCGGCGAAATCGCTGGCGGCCGCCGTGCTTTTTGACTCGGGCTCGCGGGCGGGCTCGATACGCCGCTCTGCCAATTCCCAAACCCTGCGCGGGAATTCCAAGAATCTGGGCATGCCCTCACCACCGTGATGATGAGGCGATTTCTGGCCTCATCCGGGGGCGGCGAAATTCCACCGGAATTCTGCCCGGACCGCAGGGCGATTCAACGCAC
>CAIXGY010000231.1 GCA_903919035.1 uncultured Planctomycetaceae bacterium
ATCAGTCCGACACGAACTGGACGGTCGGCCCTCCCGGCACGCCGTGGAATGCCGCGAATGGCGGGAACAACATCGCGGGTTTCGAACTCGCGGCCACGGCCACGGTGTCGGGCACGGTCTACGCCAACACGATCAACAACGTCGCCACGACCACGGTCAACGGCGGCACCATCATCCTGAGTGGCGCATCGCCCACGCTCTGGTCCGACGCGGTGCTCACGGTCGGCTCGGTGCTCGGGGGCACCGGCGGCCTCACCAAGACCGGCAGCAACGGCACGATCCTCTCCGGCTCCAACACCTACACCGGCCCGACCTTTCTCAACGCGTCGTATCTGCGGGCCGATAGCGCGACGGCCCTCGGCAACAGCGGCACGATCACCTTCGGCGGCGGCAGTCTGCGCTACACCGCGGCGAGCGCCGGATCCAATTGGGCCGCCCGATTCAGGAACAGCACGTCGCCGATGATCCTCGACACCAATGGTGTCGATGTCGCGCTCAGCGGCAGCATCCCCTCCTCGAACACCGGCGGTCTCACGAAGTGGGGTGGCGGCACGCTCACGCTCTCGGGCTCCAACGCCTACACGGGACTGACGTCGGTCACACGGGGCGTTCTGGCCGTGACGGCGCCGCGGGCCCTGTACGGCGGCAACACGGCCAACTGGACCGCGGCCAACATCAACGTGCAGAACGGCGCTCTGCTCTCCGTGGCTGTCGGCGGCGCGGCCGGCTTCACGCCGGCGAACATCACGACGCTGCTCACGAATCTCGCCGCGAGTTCGGGCACGGCGAACGGCATGAACGCCGGCTCGTCGATCGGCTTCGACACGACGAACACGGGTTCGACCTACATCTACTCGGGAACCTTCACCAACACGACCGGCGCCGCCGGCGGCGCCCGGGGCTTCGCCAAGCTCGGCACGGGCACGATGGTGCTCACGGCGACGCAGACCTACACCGGGCAGACGGGCGTGGGCGGCGGCGTGCTGCGGCTGGGATCGAACAACCAGGTGTCGGCGGCGAGTCAGCTCGCCTTCCGCGGCAATGGCACGCTCGACATCGGCGCGACCACACAGACGTTCTCCGGTCTGACGACGCTGACCGCCGGCACCTTCAATAGCATGGCCGTGACGGGCTCGGGCGGCGTGCTGCTCGTGACGGGTAGCACGGCGAGCGTCGAGGTCGGGTCGGGCGGTTCGATCGCCAGCGGTTGGGGCGAGCAGCTCACGCTGGCCGGCATCGACCGCTTCGAGTTCGACAACGCCACCGGCGTGGTCCGCGTGGGGCCGAAACCCGGGTCGTCGCGGTCGGGCACCCCCGGCACGCAGCGGCTCACGCTCGCCAAAGACAACGTGATCACGGCGCTCAAGCTGGCCGTGGGCGACCAGGGGCTGAGCGACAACGCCGGCACCTCGCAGCTCTACCTCGGCCAGTCGAACTTCCTCAAGGTGGGCAGCATCGACCAGGGCTTCGTTCGATCCAACTCTGCCATCCAGTTCGCCTCGGGCACGAACAACTCGTCGGTCGTCATCCGCGGGATCGACGGCACGTCGCCCGTCAGTTCGTGGACGATCGGCACGCACGGCCACTGGGGGAGCACGTTCACGTCGACCGTCGATTTCTCGGGCGGCACGGTGGACGCGGAAGTGACCGATCTCGTCCTCGGGGTCGCGAATGCGCGGTCGAACACGGGCGACAACGGCACGCAGAACTCCACCTTCACCATGGGCAGCGGCACGCTGTCGGCGGCCTCGATCACGCTCGGGCGGTTGAACGGCTCCGCGAGTTCCGTGGGCGCCACGCGCTACAACGCGCGCGGCACGCTCACGATCGGCAAGGCCGGCGCCGTGGTCGATGCCGGGACGATCATCTTCGCGGAGAACAATTATCTCGGAACCGGCACCGGCGTGAACACCACCCAGGGCACGGTGAACCTCTCCGCAGGCACGCTGCAGGCCCAATCGCTGGCGCTCGGGCCCCAGTCCGGCGCGAGCAGCGTGGTGGCGACCGCGGTCGTCAACTTCACCGGGGGCACGCTCGCCAATCGCCCGGCCTTCGACCTCACGGTGACGGGCGTGCCGATCGCCCTCAACTCGGGCACGGGCACGTTTGCCGCGGAGGAGGGTCGGTCGATCACGCTCGACGCCGCCTCGCCGCTCAGGGGTGCCGGCACGCTCGTGAAGGCGGGCCTGGGCACACTCACCGTGCAGTCGTCGGGCACGTTCACCGGGCAGGTCCGCGTGAACGAGGGCACCCTCGCCATGGGCGCGGGCGGTTCATTCGCCTCGTCGCCGCTCGTCACTGTCGCAGCCGGCGCCACGTTCGACACCTCGGCCGTGCCGGGCTACACGCTCGCCGGCGGTCAGGTGCTCTCCGGCGGCGGCGGGATCGTGGGCGGCCCTGTCGTCGGCGCCGGAGCCACGATCATGCCGGAGGCGGGCACGGCCGGGCTCACGGCCACGGCGGGCGGCGTCGGGTTCGCCGGCGGCGGTAACTACAACGTGCAACTCCTCGACGCCGCTGGCGGCGAGGGCACGGGCTGGGGCCTGATCACGACCGACGCGGTCGCGCTCACGGGCGTCACGGCCGCGAATCCGTTCACGGTCAACCTCTGGTCGCTGTCGTCGGCAAGTCCGGCCACCACGGGCGTCGTCACCAATTTCGATTCGACGCAGCTCGGCTTCTGGCGGATCCTCACCTCGGAGTCGTCGATCAATGGATTCGACCCCGCGGCGTTCGTCGTCTCGACGCAGTCCACGGCCAGTTCGGGCGGCTTCGTCAATCCGCTCTTCGGTGGCTCGTTCTCGCTCGCGTTGTCGCCGGACACGCTGGGCCTCGACCTCGTGTTCGTGCCGGCCGAACTGCAGACCTGGTATGGCAACGGGGCGGACGCGGGCGGCAGCGGAACGTGGTCGTCGGCGGCTCCCCGCTGGTACAACTCGACCCTGTCGTCGGTGACGCCCTGGGTTGCCGCGAATCCCGGTCTCTTCGATGCCGTCGGCGGCACCGTGACCGTCAGCGGCAATCAGACCGCCAACAACGGCCTGACGTTCACGGCCACCGGCTACACGCTCACCGGCGGCACGCTCACGCTCGGCGGCACGACGGTTGGCGCCAACACGCTCACCGTCACGACCGGCTCGGCCACGATCGCCTCACCGATCGTCGCCGCGGCCGGTCTGGCCAAGAGCGGCACGGGCACGCTCGTGCTCGAAGGCAACGTCGCGGCGGCCGGTGGCGTGCGGGTCGACCTCGGCACGCTCACGGTGGGCGCCGGAGGCACGACCGGTGCCATCACGAGCAACGTGTCGGTCGCGGCGAAGACCACGCTGGGCTTCAACCGCTCCGACGCGATCACGTATTCCGGCACGATCTCCGGCCCCGGCGCGGTGAACGTGCTGGGCAGTTCGGTCACGCTGACCGGCTCGAATACGTACACCGGCGGCACCATCATCTCCGGGGGCACGCTCGCCGTCGGGGCGGGCGGCACCGTGGGCTCGATCGCCGGCAATGTCGTCACCAACGGCACGCTCGTCTTCAACCGCTCCGACGCCCAGACCTTTGCCGGCGCGATCTCCGGCACGGGCGGCGTCGTCAAGCAGGCGGCGAACACGCTCGTGCTCTCGGGCTCGAGCACCTATTCAGGTGCCACGCTCGTGAACGCCGGCATGCTCCAGCCGGGGGCCGCCAACCGCCTCTCGCCCAACAGCCGCTACACCTTCGCCGGCGGATCCACGCTCGACGTCAAGGGCTTCAGTCAGTCGGTGGGCGGGCTGAGCGGCTCCGGGCCCGTGATCAACACGGGCTCGACGGCCGCCACGCTTTCCATCGGCGAGGGCACCTACTCCGGACAGATGTCCGGCAGCCTCTCGATCACGAAGCGGGTCTGGCCCGGCACGCTCACCCTCTCCGGCTCGAATTCGTTCACGGGGGGCGTGAACATCTCCCAGCCGGGGGCGGGCACGCTGCCGACCGTGCCCAGCGTGCTGCGGATCGCCAACGTCCACGCCCTCGGCTCGGGCACGAAGACCGTCACCGCCACCGGCAACGGCTGGTCGATCGAACTCGACGGGAGCGCGGGCGACTTAGTGATTCCCGAGTCGATCCGATACACGCTCAGCAAC
>CAIXGY010000232.1 GCA_903919035.1 uncultured Planctomycetaceae bacterium
CCATGCGAACCGCTGCCGCGGGAAAGAGATCCGTCGCCGGGCCACGGCCGACGGCCAACGCAGCGAGATCGGTGGCCACCGCCGCCGTTGCCGCCGGCCACGCGGCGAGCGGCACGGCCAGCACGAGACATCCCCGGGCCAGAGCGGCGATCGAACGCTCGGAGATGGCGACTCGGAATCGTTCGGTGTCGACGTGCGCCGTTCCGAAGTGCCAGCAACTGAGCGCCGTGAACGCCACGATCATCGCCACCGGCGCGGCTGTGAACCCCGCCAGCACCACGGCCATGGCCGCCACATACGCCAGCCATACGACCGCCAGCGGCCAGCCGTGCCAGGCTCGCTGACTGACGGCAAAGTCGGCGGCGCCATGCGGCAGCCCGAAGAACCCCAGGGCGATGATCCAAGGCAGCGGTCCGAGGACCATGGACCACTGAGGACCGCCGAGGGCACCGGCCAGGGCGGCGGATGCCATGACCGCTAGCGGGAGCCGGCGGAAAGCGACCGCCTGAAACGGCTCGGAGGCACGACCACAGGCGACTCTTGCCCCGGGCACGCCGCACCTCCAATCAGCAGTGTGGCCGTCCGCCGCCGCCATCGGCGAACGGGCCATGAACGCCGTCGGGGGTCAGGCGGCAGACCGTTCGCGATGACTCATCGCCTTGATGCCGTGATACGCGACGAGACCGAAGCCCACCTTGTTGATGACGTCGGCGACGTTGTAGATGATCTCGCGATATTCTCCGGCTCCGGCCCGGGCCATGAGAAATCCGATCGGATAGATCGCCCAGCCGATGAGCACGAACAGCCGCATCGTGCCCAATGCCTGCGCCAACGGCGGCGGAGCGTCGGCGATCGCCTGGCCCAGCGACACGAACAGCACGCCCACGATCAGCAGTTCGAAGAGGCAGGAGACGAGGAAGAACGTCCACCATCGCTGGGAATCGACCACCGACGTCTCCGCGATGAATGCCGTGACGATCATCGCCACGTCGAGGCTCACCAACTGACAGAGGAACTTGGAGCCCCGGTCGCCCATGCGCAGCAGGAGCGGAAACTTCAGCAGAAGCAGCGGCGTGGTGAACAGCCAATCGACGTACCGCAGGGCCGTTGGAAACCCCTGGCCGGACTGATAGACGCCCGTCATCTTGGAATAGTGGAAGCAGGCGATTCCACACACGAGCCCCGCGACCACCATCGTGCTGCGGTACTCGGGCGCGACGTCGTCGCGGAGCAGGAAGAAATAGAGAGCCCCGGCTCCCATGGCGACGGTGCCGGCGAAGAACAGGTAGAGCGTCAGGGTTTGGAGGAGCGTGCCTCCGGCCTGCGCCTGCAAAAAGTCCATCGACACGCCGGTGACGTCGGCCGCGGCGAGCACGAAAGGATTCATGGGGGCCTCCGAAGGTGGATACGTTGCACGGCCGAACCGGCGGCGAGCCGGTTGAACGCATGCCTCACCGTTCGGAAACCATTCCCGAGGGGCACGGGTGACCGGAAAACCCTACGGCCGCCGCACGCCTCGGGACAACGACACAGCGAACCCGCAGCGTGCGGTCGCAGCCGCGGTGGCCTGACGCGGGCCGGACACTTCGCCATCGTGTCTCGAACCGCCAGGCGTCAGCCCTGGAGTTCCGTGTACTTGCGGGCGTTGCCGCGGGCGAGCTTGACCGGGTATTTCCGCTCG
>CAIXGY010000233.1 GCA_903919035.1 uncultured Planctomycetaceae bacterium
CGGAGGATCGCCGACCGCTTCGCGATCGGCGCCGTGATCGTCACGCTCGGCGAGCAGGGCATGGTGGTGGTCGCCGAAGGTGACGTCTCTCTGATTCCCACGCAGGCGCGGCGCGTCTTCGACGTCACGGGCGCCGGCGACACGGCCGTGGCGATGCTCGCCGTGGCCCTCGCGGAGGGGGCCGACCTGCCGCAGGCCTGCTTCCTGGCCAACGTCGCGGCGGGACTCCAGGTCGGCCGCATCGGCACGGCACGGATCGCGCGGGCCGATGTGGCCGAGGCCGTCGAGCGGGAGGAGTCGAAGGCCCGGGGCAAGGTCGTCGCTCTCGAGGCACTGCGGCTGGCCGTGCGGCGGGCGCGGGCGGAGGGCAAGCGGATCGGCTTCACGAACGGCTGCTTCGACATCCTGCATCATGGTCACGTCACGCTCCTCGACGCCGCCGCCAGCGAGTGCGACGTGCTCGTCGTGGGCGTCAACTCCGACGCGTCGGTGCGGCGGCTCAAGGGGCCGCCGCGGCCGTTCGTGCCGGCGGCGGAGCGGCAGGCCGTCCTCGCGGGCTTGGCGAGCGTGTCGTGGGTCTGCGAGTTCGACGCCGACACCCCCCTCGACCTGATCCGGGCGGTCGAGCCCGACGTGCTCGTGAAGGGGGCCGACTACACGGTCGACCGAGTGGTCGGTGCCGACATCGTGCTGGCCCGAGGCGGCCGCGTGGTGACGCCGCTGTTCGTGCCCGAGGCTTCGACGACGAACATCGTCGACCGGATCCGCGCCTCGGGGCCGCCGGCATGATCCTGCTCACCGGCGGCGCCGGCTTCATCGGGTCCAACATCCTCGCGGCCTGCAACGCCCGCGGCCGCGACGACGTGATCGTCGTCGACGACCTCCGCGATGGCGCCAAGTGCGCGAACCTCGCAGGCCGCGTTTTTGCCGACTACCTCGACGTCGACGAACTCCTCGACGGCCTCGACGGGCTCCCGAGGCTCACGGCCGTCATCCACCAGGGGGCGTGCGTCGACACGACGGCCCGCGACGGCCGCGCGGTGATGCAGGCCAACTACACCTTCTCGAAGCGGATGCTCGCGTTGGCACGACGGCACGGATGTCCGCTCGTCTATGCCAGTTCGGCGGCCGTCTACGGAGATGGCGGCGCGGGGTTTCGCGAGGAGCAAGCCTGCGAGCGCGCCCTCACGCCCTATGCCTTCTCGAAGTGGGCGTTCGACCAGTTCATCCGCCGCGAACTCGTCGCCGGCCGTGCCGGCGACGTGGCGATCGTGGGGCTCCGCTACTTCAACGTCTACGGTCCCGGCGAGGCCCACAAGGGACGCATGGCGAGCGTCGCCTGGCACGCGTTCCAGGCGGCGCGGCGCGGCGAGCCACCACAGCTCTTCGCCGGCAGCGACGGCTTCGTCCGCGACTTCATCGCCGTGGCCGACGTGGCGGCGGTGAATCTCTTCTTCCTCGACGAGGCCGCGGCCGGCCGGAACCACAGCGGCATCTACAACGTGGGCACCGGTGCGCCGCGGTCGTTCGGCGACCTCGGCCGGATCGTGGCCGCGGTGACGGGCGGGCCCGCTCCGGTCACGATCCCCTTTCCCGACGATCTCCGCGGCCAGTACCAGGCCTACACCTGTGCCGACGTCTCCCGGCTCCGTGCCGCCGGCTGGACGCGGCCCTTCACGTCGCTCGAGGACGGGATCGCCGCCTACTGGAAGGCGCTCGGCGGTCGGATGACGGGCGGCTGAACGTGCGGCGGATGGAGCTGACGCCACTCCGCCGGGGGAATCGGCCGCGGATCGGCCCACAGCCCCCGCCGGGACCGGCGGGCTGCCGCCTCGGCGGCCTCGATCTCCTCGTCGGCGCTGAAGCCTCCGAACGACCAGGCGAGCCCCTCGGCGACGAGTGCACGATTGACGTTCGTGTCGCCCGCCCAGAGCACGCCGAGTAGCCGGCCGTGCTGGTCGCGGGCCTCGCCGGTCACGCGGACGGCCGGGCCGATCTTCGTGGCGAGCGTTGCACGGGCCACGTCGCCGTAGGGCTGGCCATGCTCCGGCGCGTCGATGCCCACGAGTCGGATCTTGATCGCGCGGCCCTGCGTGTCGAGGCAGGTGACGGTGTCGCCATCGTGCACGGTTTGCACCCGCCACAAGGGCCGGCCCGCGGCATCGCGGCGCGGGCACATGGGTGCGGCCAGCGTGATCACCGCCGATACGACCGCGGCCACGATCACCCAGGTCGTGCGGAAGCGGCGCGGAAGACCCCGGGGGGGCGGCGGGATTTTCATGGGTCGCCGGCCCAGTATACGATCGGGCCCGCACCCTCTCGGAGTCAGCCGTGCTCGACCGCCGCTTCGTCGCCGACAACGTGGATCTCGTCACCGCCAACTGCCGCCGGCGGGGTTCGTCCGCCGACGTCGCCCGCTTCGCCGACCTGGATCGTCAGCGGCGTCAGGTGCAGGCCGACATCGACCGACTCAATCAGCAGGCCGGACTGGTGAGCAAGTCGATCGGCAAGGCGGCCGACGCCGCCGAACGCGAGGCCAGGAAGTCCGAGGGGCGCAGGCTCCGCGAGGAAATTTCCACGCTCGAGGCGCGGGCGGCCGAGATCGTGGGGGAGTGTGACGTGATCCTCCGCGCGATTCCCAACCTCACGCACCCCGCAGCTCCGGAAGGGGGCGAGGCCGACGCGGTGGAGATCCGTCGCGGGGCGACCCCCGTGCGGTCGTTCGATTTCAAACCCCTCGACCACGTGGCGCTCGGCGAGAACCTGCGGCTCTTCGACTTCGAGGCGGGCGCGAAGGTGGCGGGCCACGGCTTTTACTTCCTCACCGGCGACGCGGTGCTCCTGGAGCTGGCGCTGCAGCGCTACGCGGTGGGCCTGCTCGTGGGCGAGGGGTTCACGCCGATGACCACGCCCGACCTGGCGCGGGACGTGATCCTCGAAGGCACCGGCTTCATGCCCCGTGGGCCGGAGACCCAGATCTACTCGATCGCCGGCACGGATCTCTCGCTCGTGGCCACGGCGGAGATCACGCTCGGCGGCGCCTTCCACGAGCGGATCTTCGAGGCCGACGAGTTGCCCCTCACCCTCTGCGGCATCAGCCACTGCTTCCGCACCGAGGCCGGCGCCCACGGCAAGGCCACCCGCGGGCTCTACCGCGTCCACCAGTTCACGAAGGTGGAGATGTTCGCGTTCACGAAGCCCGACGAGAGCGGGGCGATGCACGAGCGGCTGCTCGACCTCGAATGCCGGCTCTTCGACGGCCTCGGCATCCCGTACCGCGTCGTCGACACGGCGGCCGGGGATCTCGGCGGCCCGGCCTACCGGAAGTACGACCTCGAAGCCTGGATGCCCGGCCGTGGCGAAGGCGGTGAGTGGGGTGAGGTGACGAGCACGTCGAACTGCACCGACTACCAGTCGCGGCGGCTCGGCCTGCGGTACCGCACGCCCGGCGAAAAGGGGACGCAGTTCGTCCACACGCTCAACGGCACCGCGATCGCGATCAGCCGCGCGATCATCGCCGTCCTGGAAAACCACCAGAACGCCGATGGCACAGTGACGGTGCCGGCCGCCCTCGTGCCCTGGATGGGCAAGGACGTGATCGGCCGCTGATGGCCGTCACCAGCGGAGGCCGAACCTGGCCCCCGCCGAGTCGCCGCCGAGGCCGCCCTTCAGTGGCGCGGTCCGCTTTCTCGCGGGCGGCGGAGGCGGCTCGTCCGGGGCGGCTTCCTCCGGCTCCTCGGCCGCGGCCTTCACCGCCGGTGTCGGAGCGAGCGCCTTGATCGACAGCGAGATCCGCTGGGCCTCGGGGTCACAGGTGAGCACGCGGCACTCCACGTCCTGCCCCTCGCGAACCACGTCGGCCACGCTGCGGACGTGACGCGTGGCGAGTTCCGAGACGTGAACGAGCCCCTCGACGCCGGGTTCGAGCTTCACGAACGCGCCGAACTGGGCGATCCGGCTCACCACGCCGCGCACGGTGGCGCCGACGTGATACTTCGCCGCGGCCCGCTTCCACGGGCTCTCCACGAGGTCGCGGGCGGAGAGGCCGATCTTGCCGGTCTGATGGTCGATCTTCTTGACGATCACGCGGATCTTCTGGCCCGGCTGGAGCACGTCGGCGGGGTTCGCCACGCGATCCCACGAGAGTTCGCTGACGTGGACGAGACCCTCCACGCCGCTGCCGATGTCGACGAAGGCGCCGAAGTCGCGCACGGTCCGCACCGTGCCGTCGAGTTCCGTGCCGGGCTCGAGTGTCTCGAGCAGCTTCGTCTTGGCTTCCGCGGCCTGCTTTTCGATCACGGCCCGCCGGGAGAGGACGAGCCGCCGGGCTGCCGGGACGATGTCGGTCACGAGGCTGTCGAGGGTCTGGCCGACCATTTCCTCGAGGTTCTCGACCCGCCACACGCTCACGAGACTCGCCGGCATGAAGCCGCGGAGCCCCGCCACGTCGCACTCGAGGCCGCCCTTGTTCGCCCCGATGACCTTGGCGGCCACCACCATGCCGGCCTGCAATTGCGACCAGTCCTCGACCGCCACGGCGTGGTGGGCGAGGGCGACGTCGTAGAGGTTGTCGTCGTCGTTTCGACCGCCGACCGTGACCTCGATCGCCGACCCCACCTCCGGCACATCGAGCCCGGCGGCGACGAGGCTGGCGAGCTTCAACGCGCCTTGACGGCGACCGCCGAGATCGATGAAGGCCGTGTCGGGACCGATTGCCAGCACCGTGCCGGTGGCGCGGGTTCCCGGCTCGAGCGGCGCCTCCAGACGGCCGGCCGCTGCCGACGCGAGCAGATCATCCACCTCGACACCCGCCAATGCCGCGTCGAACTCGGCTGCAAGTTCATCGTCGAGATCGGCCCGGACGTTCGGCACGGCCACACGGTGCGCGGGAGGAGCATTGTCGGCCCGCGGGCCACGCGGGGCATCGCGGCGGCGGCCCTTCCGTCCCGCGTCGTCCCGCGGGGGCGGCTGCGAGGCGGCGGGCTCAGGTGCCTGGACTGGCTTCACCGGACCGGCGTCGGCCTCGGCCGCAGGTGGCTCGCCCGCCGAGCCCGCCGGCGTCAGGTAGACGTGTCGCGGCGCGAGCGACGGCGACTTCACCCCGGGCCGCTGCGTGCCGATCGCGATGCGACGGGGCGCACCGGATTCGGCGGAAGGCGCACCCACGTCGGGCGCGTCGTCACCGGTTGAGCTGTCGGGCGTGTTGGTCATCTGCCGCGACCGACCGGGGCGAGAAGTGCGGGAAACAGGACTTGAACCTGCACGGTATTACTACCACCAGGCCCTCAACCTGGCGCGTCTGCCAATTCCGCCATTCCCGCGGCGAGTGGAGGCCGGACGGTGCGGTTCAAAACCGCGACGGCCGACTGACTGACTGCATTCTCGATCCGTTCGCGTGTCAGTCAAGCCGCCCCGCGGCCGCGGCGGCTGCCGGCACCGGAACGGCTTCCCGGGCAGCGATCGCCGCTCCGATTCGCTCGGCCACAGCCAGCCCGCCGAACACGATCCCGGTCCATGCCAGATCCTCGAGCGGCCGAACGAACGGCAGGCCAGCCGCCAGGCAGGCGACGAACCCTGCGGCCGTCCGAGGGTAGTCGGCGGTGAGGGCCCAGTGGGCGGCGTTCGTGACGAAGAAGAACACGAGCGAGCCGGCCAGCGCACCCTGCACGACGGCCGGCCAGCGACCGCGGCGAAGAAGATCGCCGAAAACGACCGGAAAGGCCGTCGCGGCATAGACCACCGCTGTCATCCACGGGTTGTCGTATCCAGGCAACGCGAGATTGCCGATCGACAGCGCAACCAGAGGCACGGCAGCTGCGACCAGTCGGTTGGCGAACAGCGTGCCCGCCGCGAGCGCGACCGCGACGAAGGGAGTGACGTTCCAGAGGCGCACGCCCTGCCACTCGGGCCGCCACAGCCGACCCACGACCGCCACCGCCACCAGAGCGGCCCAGGCCACGGCGAGTGCCGCCGGAGTCCAGCGGTCAAAACGCCCGCCGACGGTCGGCCGGGATTCGGGGTGGTGCATCGGCATCGGTGACTGGCCTCCGTGCGGGTCGCGAACCGTCGGCCACCGCGGCTTTGCCGCCCCGGAAACCGTGCCGATACACTAGCGGTTTTCCGCCCCGGGGCAAGCGAAACCACAGCCAGAACCCCGCATGCCCGCCAGCGCAACGGATTTTGCCACACTCGCGGTCGAGCGGCACGACGACGGGATCGCGGTGCTGTCGTTCGCCGTGCCGGATCACGGGCTCAACGTGATCACGCCGGCCGTCGTCGCCGATCTGGCGGCCGCGCTCGACGAACTCGACCGTGGCCCCGCCCCGGCGGCCCTGTTCGTCCGCTCCGCCAGGGAGGGCTCGTTCTTTGCCGGCGCCGACGTCGCCCGGCTCGGGGGCCTCCGGAATCTGCCGGCGGGCGAAATCTCGCGGCTGTGCGATGCCGGCCGTGCGCTCTTCGGCCGACTGTCGGCTGCCACGTGGCCGAGCGTGGCGGTGATCGACGGCGTGTGCCTCGGCGGCGGCCTGGAACTCGCACTGGCCTGTGACCTGCGGGTCGCCACGACCGACCCACGGACGGCCCTCGGCTTTCCGGAGGTCAAACTCGGCCTCCTGCCCGGCTGGGGCGGCACCGTCCGCCTGCCCCGTCTCATCGGCCCCGGCCCGGCGGTCGAAATGATCGCGTCGGGAGAGAGCGTGGCCGCTGCCGCAGCGGAGCGCATGGGGCTCGTCGACGCCTGCGTGCCCACCGCGGCGGCACTCGAGACGGCCCGCCGGCTCGTGGAGATGCATCGCGCGACCGGGTTCATCGGAGCCCGGCGGCGGCGCATGGCCGCGGCTCTGGACGTCGATCCGGCGGAACGTGATTTTCTCGCGGCGACCTCGACGGCCGTGATCCTCGGCCGCACCGGTGGCCACTATCCGGCTCCGCCCGCGATCCTGCGGTCGATCCTCGCCGGCACCGCCGTCGATGCGGCCGCCGCGGGGCGCGTCGAGTCCGACGCCTTCGAGTCGCTGGCGCGAACCGATGTCGCGGCGAACCTGCTGCGGGTCTTCCAGATCGGCGAGCGGAACCGCCGCGACTCGGGCGTGGAGTCGGGAGCCCCCGCCGCGGTCCGCGCCGCTCCGGCCGTCGTCGGTGCGGGGATCATGGGTGGCGGCATTGCGGCGAGTCATCTGCGGGCGGGCTTTCCTGTGACGCTCGTCGACATCGACGCCAACGCCCTCGCGGGCAGTGTCTCGGACATCCTCGAGGAGGCGGCCTGGGATCGTGTGACGAAGCGGAGCGACTCCGCTCGGGCGCTCGGGCTGGCGGGCCGACTCCGCACCTCGACGGCACTGACAACGCTGGCGGGGGCGGATCTCGTCGTGGAGAGCGTCACCGAACGGCCCGACGTGAAGCAGGCGGTGCTCGCCGACATCGAGCGGATGGTTTCTGCCGACGCGATCATCTGCACGAACACGTCCACCAATCCGATCGCGCGGCTTGCCGAGTCGCTGACACGGCCGGAGCGGTTCTGCGGGATGCACTTCTTCAACCCGGTTCGCCGCATGACGCTCGTGGAGATCGTCCGCGGGCCGGCCACGGACGATGCGACGGTGGCAGCGGCCGTGGCCCACGCCAAGCGGCTGGGCAAATGTCCGATCGTGGTTCGCGACGCGCCCGGATTCTTCGTGAACCGCGTGCTCATGCCCTACCTGCACGAGGCGACGGAACTGGTGCGCGAGGGCGTCGATCCCGCGCGGATCGACCGCGTGGCGCGGGCCTTCGGGATGCCGATGGGACCCATCGAGCTCTACGACATGATCGGTCTCGACACGGCCTTCTACGCCGGCCTCGTGCTCTCGGCGGCGTACGGCGACCGGATCGAGGCCTCGCCCCTCATCCCGGCGCTCGTGAAGTCGGGGCGACTGGGCCGCAAGACGGGCTCCGGGTTCTATCGCTACTCGGGCGCCGGCCAGAGGGCGCGGATCGTGGGCGTCGACGACGAGGCCCGGGCCGCGCTCGCGAGATACGCACTGCCGCCTCGGGCCACGAGCGACCGCACCATCGCCGACCGACTGCTGCTGCCGATGCTGCTCGAGGCGCTGCGTGCGCTCGACGAGGGCATCGTCCGCGACGGCCGCGACGTGGATCTCGCCGTGATCCATGCCCTGGGGTTCCCCGCGTTTCGCGGCGGACTGCTCGCCTGGGCCGACACGCTCGGAGCCGTCGAGGTCGTGCGGCGGCTCGAACCACTGGCCGACCTGGGGCCGCGGATGCTGCCTCCGCCCCGACTCGTCGCCCTGGCGCGGGAGGAGGGGCGGTTCAGCGAACCCGTCGGGGGAGCCATGCCGCCATGACCCACCGCGTCACGATGGATCCCGCGACAACGCCGGTGATCGTGGCCTGCTGCCGCACCGCGATCGGCCGGGCGCATCCGGAGCGGGGCCTGTTCCGCCACGTTCGCGGCGACGAGTTGGCCGCGGCGGTGATCGCGGCCGCCGTCGAGCGGAGCGGCGTCGATCCGTCCACGGTGGAGGATGTCGTGTTCGGCGCGACGCAGCAGCGCGGCGAACTCGGCGCCAACGTCGCCCGCACCGCGGCGCTCATGGCGGGCCTGCCGCTGGCCGCCGCGGGCACGACCGTCAACCGCCTCTGCGGCTCGTCGCTCCAGTCCCTGGCCCAAGCGTGTCATGCCATCGCGGCCGGCGCGGAGAACGTGCAGGTGGTCGGGGGTGTCGAGCACATGCACCACCTGCCGATGGACTCCGGCATCGACGTGCATCCGCGGGCGCTCGCCCGCACGAGCCGTGGCATGCTCTCGATGGGTCTCACGGCCGAGCACCTCGCCGCGCTCCATGGCATCGAGCGGCACCGTCAGGAGGAGTTCGCCCTCGAGAGCCACAGGCGGGCCGCCCTGGCCGACGACGCGGGCCTCTTCGACGACGAGATCGTGCGAGTGATCGGCCACGACGCGGCCGGCGCCGTCGTCGAGGTGGTCTCCGACCAGTCGATCCGGCGCGACACGAGCCTCGAGGCCATGGCCGCGCTCGAGCCGGCCTTCCTGCCCAGGCTTGGCAGCATCACGGCCGCGACGAGCGCGCCGGTGAGCGACGGGGCCGCGGCGCTCGTCGTCATGTCGCAGGCCGAGGCCGACCGGCAGGGGCTCAGGCCACTGGCGCGGGTGATCGGCACGGCGGCCGTGGGCGTGCCGCCCGCGCTCATGGGCACCGGCCCGGTGGCGGCCACGCGGAAATTGCTCCACCGCGTCGCGGCCCGAGGCATCACCCTCGCCGACGTGGGGCTCGTGGAGCTCAACGAGGCTTTTGCGGCCCAGGCGATCCACTGCATCGACGCGCTCCGCCTCGATGCAACGCGGGTGAACGTCCGCGGCGGATCCCTCGCGATCGGTCATCCGCTCGGGGCGAGCGGCGCGCGGATCGCCACCACGCTACTCCATGCGATGCACGACGGGGGCGTGGACCTGGGCCTGGCCACGATGTGCATCGGCCTCGGCCAGGGCATCGCCGTGCTGTTCGAGAGCGTTTGATCCGGGCTCCCACGCGATCCTCGGGCGGTCCCGGCAGTCGCCGGTGCCCGTCAGTCCGCGGCGTACGCGGTGTGCATCACGGGCACGGACTGCGCCGCGGCGGTCGGCAGCACGGTGCCATAGACCACCGGATCTTTTTTCCGCCAGCCCGCGACGATCCAGCCGTCGCCCCGCGACTCGAGTTGGTGCATCGGGAGCGGCCCCGCCTGGGCCAGTTCTCCCTGGAGCGGCAGGTCGGGGATGTCGATCTCCGACTTCAGCAGTTTGTCGAAGCGACGCTGCAGGATGCGGCGGACCGATGTCTCGGCCGGGGAGAGCTTCTCGCCGGAGCCGGGCTTGAAACCGGGCGGATAGATCTGCACGTCGCCGTCGCGCACGAGCAGGAAGCCCCGGTCGCCGCGGCCGATGGCGTAGGTGGCCCAGATGTCCATGCCGGGAAAGTCGCGCTCGCCCGAGACGAACTTGTCGCCGCGCACCATGAACGTGAGCCGGCCATCCGCCACCGACACGCTGATCGGCCGGTGCTTCGCGAACGTGATCGCCCACGGCTGCTGGTCGGCCTCGCTGCCCAGCGACTCGGGCATCTTCGCCTGGAAGTCGGCGGCGAGTTTCGCGGCATCGTCCTGGGTGAAGATGCGGCCGCCGAACTGCTGCTCGAGCGCGTTGGTGATCGCCGACTCGTGGATCCGCGCGGTGAGCACGTTGTCCGCCGCGGCCGCCGGGGGGTGACTGGCGGCGGCGAGTTGCACCGCCGTCGCCTTGCGGGCGGTGGTGACGAGCGCGGAATCGGTGGAGTGGATGTGGATCCACTCCGGATAGAGGCCGCGCGACTCGAGCGGCCGTCGCACGCGGGTCTGAAACTCCGAGCGGAACTGCGCGATCGCCGGATCGGTCTGGGTGGTGAACTCGCGGCGGATGCGATCGCGGGCCTTGGCCTCGGCGACGGCCTCGGCGCGGGGCTTCGTCTCCGCGATCTTGCGGCGGGCGATCCGGCCGATGATGCGACGGCCGATGAGTGAGTTCACCTGGATGCCGGTCACCTGGCTGTCGGTGGATGCCGCGGCCGTCACCGGGGAGGCCGATACCGTGCGGTCGTCGAGGAAGATCCGGCGGCGGGCGGAGATGTCGGTGAGGCCCTGGCTCCGGACGGTGACCGGCCCCTGCGTGCCACGGGTGTTCGAGACGTTGCGGGCGGCGAGGACGAGATCGAAGGCGGCCCGATCCATCGACGGCACGAAGTCGACGTGCACGAGCCCCGTCGTGTGGCCGATGCCGCGGATCCGCGTGCCCAGGATCGACTCGTTGACCGGCTCGACCTCGTCCACGGGACGATCCACAGCCTGTGCGAACAGCCGCTCGTGCACCTCGAGCATCATGTTGGGCCGGCCGACCGCGTCGCGGACGCCGCGAATCACGTCCGGTGCCTGGCCCGCCTCGCCGAGCCGCTCGAGGAGCGGGCCCGTCGCCGCGAGGCTCGCGAGCGAGCCCTTGGCGGCCGCCGTCCGGAGCGCGGCTGCGAGTGATTCGAGCCGTTGCGTGGTTCGCTTCGAACCCGCGCCCCGGGCTGCGTCGGCAGCCTCGGCATACCGCGTCACCGCCTTCCGCACCCGCACGAAGTCGGGCATGTCGAGGCCGGTCTCGGGAGCGTTGAGGCGGCCTTCGAGGTCGCGCAGCACCGCTGGATCGGCCGCTGCGCCGCCGGCGGCCTGTGCCTCGAGCGCCGGCCAGTCGAGGTAGGTTTTCCAGTCGGCTCCGCTAGCGCTGCGGGCGAGCAGGGCGGCGAGAGGCCGCAAGGCGTCGTGCAGGCCGCGAGCGGCCGCGTCGAGTGCCGGGCCCTCCACCGGTCGGAAGGCAGTGGCCGCCGCGCTGGCCTCCGAGGCCAGTCGCTCGAAGCGGTCGGCGGGAACCTCCGCTCGCCCTGGCAACGGCACGACGGCACCCCACGAGGCGATGAGAATCGCGGCGATCGCTCGTGAAGCTGGGGAAGCCGGCCAAACCTTGCGGGCGACGGAATGGAGCGCGGCTACCATTGGATGGAGTTCCTGGGGGTCGAAATCGTCGAGGGCGGGAGTGTAAACCGCCGGCGTGATTCCCCTCTAGCCAAGACTCCGGGGATTTCCGGCGGGAACGCGGGCGCGGGCGGGCCCAAGCCGCAAGCGGTTGCAGGATCATCACTTCCACCGCGCAATCCAGGCTTCGAACTGGCGTCGCGGTGCTCGCAACTACAATCCGGCGGCGCGGCGCGGAGTCGCGGCGCGCGGAGGCCCGCATGAATCCGCTCCTCGTGCCGCCGCCGGTCGCCCCGGTTTCAGGCAGCGTCGCGCCCCCCGCATCGCTCGTCGAACTGCTCGTGCGGCGTCTCGACGAGAGCCCCGGCGCGGATGCGATCGCCACCGCCGACGGCGACGTGCGCCGTTGGACCTGGGCCGATGTCGCCGCCGCAGCCTCGACGCTGGCCGAGGGACTCTCGGCCGCCGGCATCGGACGCGGCGCGCGGGTCGCGCACGTGGGGCCGCACGGCCCCGACTGGATCGTCGTCGATCTGGCGTGCCTCCTCGCCGGGGTCGAGCACGCCGCGCTGCACGCGGATGCCGCGGTCGCCGAACAGGAGTGGTCGCTCGCCTGGCTCGCCCCGCGGGCGGTGATCCGCAGCGGCGGCGCGGCCGCGTCCGGCGAACCGCACTCGATCGTCATCGAAACCGGCCGTGCGAGCGGACGCGCGGCGGGGCGGTGCGACGGTCTCGAAGGAGCGCGCTGGCGGGCACTCGCGGCCGACCTGCCCCGCCTCCGGGCATCGCTCGATCGCGCCACGGCCGACTGCGATCCCGATGCCGCCTGCACGGTCCTGCTCTCGTCCGGCACGACGGGTCATCCGCGCGGGTTCCTGCATTCGCAGCGGGCGCTTGCCGCCAACGCCTGGGCCGCGAGCGAGGTCTTCCTGTCGGAGCCGCGCGACGTGCGGCTGGCATGGCTGCCGGCGAGCCACGGCATGGCCCGCGTCGGTGATCTCTACACGGCGCTGGTGCGGGGCGGCTGCCTCAACGTGGTGCGCGAGCGGCCGCGGGTGCTCGATGCCTGCCGCGTGCTGCCCCCGACCGTGATCCTCGGCGTGCCCGCATTCTTCGAGCGGATCGAGCGCGGCGTGCGATCCGGTCGCATTCCCGACCTCGCGGCCGCCCTGGGTGGCCGCGTGAGAGTCTGCGTGTCGGGGGGCGCGCCGCTGCGGCGGCGGACGGTCGAATGCTTTGCGGCCGCGGGCGTGCCGCTCGTCGAGGGGTATGGCCTGGCCGAGGCCGGTCCGGTCGTGGCCGTGTCGAATCCCCGCATTGCGAGGCCCGGAACGGTGGGCCCGCCGCTGCCCGGCGTGGACGTGCGGATCGACGACCGGCCAGCGTCGCATGGCCAGGTGCTCGTGCGGACGCCGAGTCGGGCGGTTGCCGTGCTCCACCCTCAGGAATCTGGCGGCGCGCGGGTCGAGCGGGTCGATGCAGATGCGGCATGGCTCGAGACGGGCGACGTGGGAGAGATCGACGCGGAAGGTCACCTGCGGATCACCGGTCGGCTCCGGGACACGCTCGTGCTGTCCACCGGCGTGAAACTCCCGCCGGCCGTGGTCGAGCGGGCTCTCGCCGAAGACGAGGCGGTGGCGCAGGTGTGCGTGGTGGGTGATGCCGCGGCATGGCCGGTGGCGCTCGTGGTGCCGGAGCCCGACGTCGTGCGGGCGGCCGTGCGGCGGCTGGGGGTGCGGGTGGTGTCGCGGCGAGGGGCGCTGCGGCATCCGCGGGTGCTTGCGTGGCTCGGACGGCGGTTGGCCCGGCGGCAGGCCGGGCTGCCGCGCGAGTGGCGAGTCCGTCGCGCCTTCCTCGTCGGTCGGCCGTTCGATGCCGGCCACGGCGAGGCCACCGAGTCGCTCAAGGTGCGTCGCGACCGCGTGGCCGCCAACTTCGCGTTCCAGATCGTCGCAGCGACGGAACCGGTGCCGCCCCGGTGGGTGGCGGTACTCCCGGTCCCAGACGCGGCGGTGACGCGGGTGGCGAGCCCCGCCGCGCCCTGGCTGGCGGGGGCCGTGTGGCGAGGGCACGACGGCGGATTCGAGGTAGCAGCCGAACTGGCCGCACGGCCGTCGCGGGAGGCCGTGACCGGGGGCGTGAACCGGGCGATTGCAGAGATCGCGCGCCTTCGCGCCGACGACGCGCTCTACGATCCCGCCCCTGGCCAGCCCGCGCCGGCGGCGCCTCTGGCCGATGCGCCCGCACCGCCGACGGGAACATTCTCCGCTGCGGCCGAGGCGGCACTCGCGCGGGCCGGGCTGTGGGGCTTGGCCGTTCCCGAGGCCCATGGAGGGTCGGGCGCCGGCATGCTCGATCTCGCGCGGGCGATCAGCCGGCTCGCGGCCGACTGCCCGACGGCCGCCGGCATGCTCGCGGTGCACTCGACGATCGGCGCCGTGTCCGCGGTGGCAACATTCGGCTCGGCGGATCAGCGCGGCCGGCATCTGCCCGGCCTCGCGGCCGGCGCGCCGCTCTCGATCTTCGGCGCGACCGAGCCCGGGGCGGGCTGCGACCTCGGGGCGATTCGCGCGGTGCTGGAGCGGCAGGACGGCGGGCTCGTTCTGACGGGCACCAAGATGTTTATCACCAACGCCGTTCATGGACGGCTGGTGAAGGTGCTCGCGCTCCTTGAAGGGAAGCCCGCCGTGGCGCTCGTGCGGCTGCCGTCGGCCGATGGGCCGACGTTCCGACTTCGCCGCTACGCCCTCCACCCGCTCAAACATGCCCACAATGCCGCGCTCGAGTTCACGCGGTTTCCGGTGGACGAGGCCGATCTGCTCGCGGCGCCGGGCGATGATGCCATGAAAATCGTGTGGCACGGCCTCAACCGGGGTCGCGTGACGCTCGCGGCCCAGGCCGCCGGCACGCTGCGGATCCTCCTCGCGCAGGCGCGGAGCCACGCACTCGCCCGCCACACCTGGGGGCGGCCGATCGCGGATCGCGAGCTGATCCGCGGCCGACTGGCGCGGATCGCTGCGGCGACCGTCGCCTGCGACGCGGTCGCCGCGTGGGCCGCTGCAGCGATCGACGCCGGCGGCACGGGTGAACTGGAGGCGATCGTCGCCAAGACCGTGGCCAGCGGTTGCGTGCGCGACGCGGCACTCGACGCGCTGGGCGTGCATGGTGGTCGGGCATTCCTCGTCGGTCATCCGCTGGGCGACTCACTCCACGATCACCTCGCCGTCGGTGTCTACGAGGGCGAGAGCGACCTGCTGGGGCTCGCGCTCTTCAAGGGCCTCGCGAAGACTTACCCACTGGCCGCTCGAGCCAGCGGCGCGGCGATGCAGCGGGCGGCGGCGTGGCTCGCATGGCGGGCGGCCGGGCTTGCGTGGGGCGAAGTGCCCGACCGGGCCATCCTGGATCGAGGTCTCCGCGATCACGCGCGGGCGGCACGGCGGTTGCTCACCCGCACGGCAGTGCGGATCGACCGGGCGATCCGCCGCCACGGTCGGTCGCTGGCGGATCGTCACCTGGTCGTCGGCGCGCTCGCGGGCGATGTCCGCGATCTCACCGCGGTGCTTGCCGTCTGCCATCACGCCGACGCGACGGCCCCCGAGGTCGCGGCGGCCGATTGTTTCTGCCGCGTCACGCTCGCCCGGATCCGCGGCACGCGGCTCGGCGCGGCCGACCATGCGGCGCTGGCCGCGCTGGGGGCGGCCGTGGCCGGTGGCCTGTCGTGACCTGCAGGACAGCGGCCGATGAAGGCGCTGCCGCCCTGGCCTTGCGGCACGCGGGGCGCAAGTGCGGTAGGATCCGCATCGCACGATGCGATGCGAGTCGATCGTGGCAACCCTTGGCGTTGCCACCGATCGACCGAGTCGAAAAAGGCTAGGGAGGGCTTTTTCGACGGTATAGAAAGGGCGGCTAGCTCAATTGGTCAGAGCACCTCGTTTACACCGAGGGGGTTGGGGGTTCGAGTCCCTCGCCGCCCACTACAGCGTTTTGCCGCGGGTTGCAGCGACTCGCGGTGCTTCGCACGATCGGGCTTTTTCGGCTGAGTTTCGCAGTTTCGTGCGGCGTGCTGCGAGACGCGGCGGCTTCTGACTGCACACACATGTGCACCGTCGCCGGCGCCTCCCCGGCCGTGCTTTCAGTGCCCCCCCTGTGCGCCGCCGAATGTTCAGCCGCCGGAATCGCTCGAAGAACTTCCGCAGGTTCTCGACGGCTGAGTCTCGTCGGCCAACTCGACGGCGCTCTCGAAGCGTTCACGGACCCGGGCTTGCTCCTGTTGGTACGCTTCCTGATGCAGAGCCATGAGGTAGTTCGGCGGCTCGATGGTCGGGTACGAGACTTCGAGATCGAACAGGCCGTCGAGTGTGCTGGGGCAGTCGCTGGCGTTGAAGAGCGTACCGAGGCGCCGCTGGGCTTCTGGCTTGATCGTGTCGTACTGCGCGGCGAGTTCCCGGGCTGCTTCTTGAAGCCTCTCGCGGTAGGTTTCCATCGTGCTGGCGAACGTGCTGAGCGAACTCTGGGGAGCAGCCGAATGCCAGCCTCGGGGAACGGCAGCGTGGCCGTGCGTCAGTAGCCAGATGCTTCCGAGCGAATCGCGGCCACGGCACGGTAGGCGGGAGCGATCCGGCCGCGAGCACGACTCTGACATGCGGCTGGTGGTGTCGATGCGCGGGCCACCAATCGCATCGTGCCGGCGGATCACCCACGGGTTCATCCTCCAGCACGACCCGCCTCCAGCCCACTGACGACCGGCTCTCGCCGCCGATTCGTCCCAGCCGTCGGCGGATTCATCCCTAGATGTGCTGGATTCGTCCCTGCCTGAGCCCGATTCATCACATTTCGGTTTTTTGGCCTTCACCACAGAAAAGTCGCTGGTAGCCTCGCGGTCATCAAAAAGCAGCGACGCACCTCCGTGCGTGAACAAGGGCACTGGCTTTTTCCAGGTCAATCGCCGTTCACCGCGAAGGTTTTCATGCGTCGCCATTCGTGTGCTCCTGCCGTCCCCGCGTCGCAATTTCGGTGGACCCTCGGGGGGGTGCTCGCCGGGCTGCTTGTCGTTGCGGGCCTGCCTGCCGATCTTCGCGCTGACACGATTCTCAATAGCGGCACGACGACGGTCAGCAGCGGCACGGACTTCGGCTCGAATCTCTACGTCGGAACGACCGGTATCGCCACGCTTGAAGTGATCGCTGGCGGATATGCAATAAACACGACCGGCTATCTCGGCTCCAACGCCGGTGGTGTCGGCACGGCCACGGTGTCGAGTGGCACGTGGGCCAGTAGCGGCTATCTCTTCGTCGGCAACAGCGGCAGCGGCACGCTGACCGTGAACGGCGGCAGTGTCACGAACACGACCGGCTATCTCGGCTCCAACGCCGGTGGTGTCGGCACGGCCACGGTGTCGAGTGGCACGTGGGCCAACAGCGGCTATCTCTACGTCGGCAACAGTGGCACCGGCACGCTCAACGTGACTGGCGGCAGCGTCACCAACTATTTTGGCTATGTCGGCTACGACGCCGGCAGCGTCGGCTCAGCCACGGTGTCGAGCGGCACGTGGGCCAACAATAGCAGCAATCTCCACGTAGGCTGGCAGGGCACCGGCACGCTCAATGTGAACGGCGGCAGCGTCACCAACACGGAGGGCTATCTCGGCTTTTTCGGTGGCAGCGTCGGCACGGCCAACGTGTCGAGCGGAGTGTGGGCCAATGGAAGCGGACTCTACGTCGGCAACAGTGGCACCGGCACGCTCAACGTGACTGGCGGCTATGTCGGCAACACGTCTGGCCTTCTCGGCAATTTCTCCGACGGTGTCGGCACCGCCACAGTATCGAGTGGCACGTGGGCCAACAGCTTCTATCTCTACGTCGCCAACTACGGCAACGGCACGCTGAATGTGAGCGGCGGCAGCGTTACCAACAACACCGGCTATCTCGGCTACAACGACGGCAGTGTCGGCACGGCCACGGTGTCGAGCGGCACGTGGGCCAACAGTGGCAATCTCACCGTCGGCTCTAGCGGCACCGGCACGCTCGCCATGTCGGGCGGCCTCGTGACCGTTGGCGGCACGCTCTCAAGGGGTGGTAACGGCACGATCAATCTGAATTCTGGCGGCACGCTCCAGATCGGCGTCGGTGGTACGACCGGCGTGCTTGGCGTGGACGCTCTCACGAACAACGGCACGCTCATCTTCAACCGCTCCGATGCGTCGACCTACTCGGGGGTAACCAGCGGCACGGGCGCGGTCACGAAGCAAGGCGCCGGCACCCTCACGCTCGACGGTGCCAACTCATACACGGGCGTCACCACGATATCCGGCGGGGTGCTGGCCCTTTCTGGATCGGGCTCAATCGGTACCGGCGGCCTGAACATCGGCACCACGGCCAGCCCCGGCGTGTTTGACCTCGCCGCCCTCATGTCGGGCACGTATTTCCTGCCCGCGACCGGAGATCTCGCCGGCGTGGGCACGCTCTCCGGCGACGGTAAGACGCTCGCCGTGCTCGGTTCGTTCATGCCCGGCAACAGCCCCGGCACGGTGACGGTCGGCACCGGATTCACGCTCGACCTGGCGAACTCGGGCACGAGCGTGTTCCAAATCACGAGCCCGCTCTATACCCCGGGCACGTTCGACCTCGTGAACGGCGCCGGCAGCGTGGTCTTCGGTGGGATTCTCAGCCTCGACTTCAGCGGTGGCTCGTACTCCGCGGGCACGAACGTCCTGCAGCTCTTCGCCAACAGCGGCGGCTTCGCGGGGAATTTTAGTTCCGTGGCCTGGAGTGGCCTCGCGGACGGCCAGTCAGCGAGTTTTGACGCCAGCACTGGATACATCTCCATCATGGGTGTCCCCGAACCCTCCACCTACGCCATGGCCCTCGCGGGGATAGCCTGCGGCGGCTACTCGATGTGGCGGAGGCGGAAGCGGTCCTGACGCGCACCTCGGGCCAACCGCCGGGTCATGGGGCACGAGATCGACGAGTGCGGGCACCCATGCATATTCAGCCGTCTGAAAACGCCCCGCTGATTCGCACGGATTTCTCGTGCCCGGAGGCATGGCAGAAAATCGTTGCGGCCGTGAGCAATCCTGCTGACCCATTTCTCTTCACCATGCAGATCGTTGACGACCGCACGTATGACCGTGCGACCGTCGAGCAGTTGGTGGCCGCGCTCCCTGGGGGTCACCCGCACGCATGCCTGGTGGTCGCCGACAGCACCTCGATGTCGCTGACGGATCATCCTTTGCTGGTCGTCGATCTAGTGGAAGAGCGTGGCCGTCGATTTCGTGCCATCGCTGCCGAGATTGCCGCGATCGACAACAATCTTTCGATCGCGAACATGGGGTTTGGCGAGTTTGCGAACGCCGTGGACGAGAGCGGCGTGTTTCGTGGATTTGACGAACCTCGATAGACCCACAGCCCGCATGGGGTGGCCCCCACTCGGTTTCTGTACCGGTGCTCATGAGAGAGTTGGGGAACAGTCCGCGTGGTGTGTCGGAGGGAGGGGCGCAGCCTCGAACGTGAGACAACCGCCCGGCCGCCTGCCCGAGCGCCCGTTGCGTATCGCCGGGTGACGCTGTCGCGCGGATTGCGAAAGACCCCTGTTCGGCAAAACTCCCCCGGGGCAGCTGGGCCCCCGCGGAGAGAGGGGTTCCTGGGCGGGTGCCGCGTCGATTTTGCGGCCGAAACATAGGCAAAAAATTTTTTGTGTCCGGTTTTTGTCCGGAATCTCGCCTATGTCTTTCGGAGGGCCTACCCCCAAGGCGTCCGATTCCGGGTCGGCTTCGTGCCGACCCCGGTGCCAGAGGGGGCGGGCCGCCGTTCGTGTGCCGGGCAAACGACACCCAGTCCGGCGCCGAACCAGCGGATCACGTCATGGATGAAGAGCGGAAGTCGCGAACGTCATGAGCGTGGCCCTGTGCGTGGAGACCTTTCGATGCATTCAGAACACCTCTTCTCTGGATTGATCCGTCATCAGCCCGGAGTGCGCAGCCGGCGGCACGCCCGTCGCGCGGCCTCGCGGCGATCACGTCACGCAGCCAACCGTCTTGCTGCCGCCGAGCGACTCGAGAAGCGCCGCGTGTTGGCGGTCGTTCTCGATATGGTCGTCGTCGGCGACGCGGGAAACCACGCCGACTCCAGGCTCGTCGGAAACTACGGTGCGGTCGCGGATCGTTACCTAATCGGAAAGTACGAAGTCACGATCGGGCAGTATGCGGAGTTTCTCAACGCCGTCGCCAAGAGCGATTCATACGGTCTCTATCACCCGAGCATGGCAACCGACCTCAATAGTGCGGGTATTCAGCGGTCAGGCTCGTCGGGTTCGTACACCTACGCCGTGATGAGCAACGCAGGAAACAGCATCAATCGCCCGATCACATATGTGAACTGGTTTGACGTAGCACGGTTTGCCAACTGGATGCACAACGGACAGGGCCTGGGCAGTACCGAGACCGGCGCGTACACACTCGTTGGCGGGCAGACGAGCGGCATCGCGCCGGCGAAGAACGTCGGCGCACGGTTCTACATCCCCACCCTCAACGAATGGTACAAGGCGGCGTTTTACAAAGGCGGCGGCACGACCGCCGGGTATTGGACGCATGCCACGCAAAGCGATTCAACCCCAGGCAATGCCATCGGTTCAACGCCCAATCAGGCGAACTTCTACGAGGGCGACTATGCGGTGACCCAGTCGCCGGACGTCTTCTCAAACCAGAACTATCTCACCGATGTGGGGGCGTTTACGAGCAGCCCCAGCGCCTACGGCACGTTTGATCAGGCAGGCAATGTCTGGGAGTGGAATGATCTCACGGGGGCAGCAGGGTCGGATCGCGGGCTGCACGGCGGCACCTGGAAGTTTCCGGCATCATTCGGGGATTACAACTCGTTCAGCACCATGAGCGGAGCGGATGTCGGGACTGCCGGTCATCAAGACAACATCGGGTTTCGCCTGGCCGGTGCGGCAGTCGTGCCTGGGGCTCCCGTGGCCGTCACGGGTGCACCTGGAAACGCCTCGGTGAACCTCTCATGGACCGCCCCGGCGTCGAACGGCGCGGTGCCGATCACCGACTACGTGGTCGAGTACAAGACCACCGCCGCCGCGACGTGGACGACGCTGAACGACGGCGTTTCGGCAACGCCTGCGGCGGTCGTGACCGGTCTTGTCAACGGGACGACCTACATGTTCCGGGTATCGGCAGTCAACATCGTCGGGTCCGGGGCTCCGACGAATGCGACTGCCAACGTGACCCCGCGGACCGTGCCTGGGCAGCCGACCTTTGGGTCCGGCACTCCGGGTAACGGGCAGGTGTCGCTCACTTGGACTGCCCCGGCATCGAACGGCGGCGCGGCAATCACCGACTACGTGGTCGAGTACAAGGCCAGTTCGGCCACGTCGTGGAGCACATTCGCCGATGGGGTCTCGACGGCCTTGACGGCGATCGTGACGGGCCTGACCAACGGCACAAGTTACGTGTTCCGGGTGTCGGCCAGGAACGAGGCTGGCGCGGGCGCTCCCACTGCGGCGTCCTCCAGCGTGACGCCGCGAACGGCTCCCGGCCGACCCTGGCTGTTGTCCGGCTCCCCAGGCGACAGGCAGGTGTCGCTCACCTGGCGAGCCCCCGATTCAAACGGCGGAAGTGCGATCACCGACTACGTGGTGGAATACAAGACGAGCTCGGCCTCCACATGGTTGACGTTCAACGATGGCGTCTCGACGGCCACGTCGGCGACGGTGACCGGCCTCGTGAATGGCGTGAGTTACGTCTTCCGGGTCTCTGCAAAAAACATCGCCGGCACCGGCAGTCCCAACGACGCTTCCTCCAGCACCTTCGACAGCTTGACGCCGCGAACGGTGCCTGGAATGCCGAGGATCTCCTCCGTTACTGCCGGCGACGAGCGGGTGACGCTCTCATGGGCGGCCCCGACGAGCAACGGTGGGGCGGAGATCGACTCCTACGTGGTCGAATACAAGACCGTCGCTGCGACTGCGTGGACCACGTTCACCACCTACGCCAGTGCCTTCTCGAGGACGGAGACCGTCACGGGCCTCGACAACGGGGAAAGCTACTCGTTCCGAGTGTCGGCACGGAATGAGGCTGGCACCGGGTTGCCATTCGAGGCATCGGCCGTAACGCTCGCTGCCGCACTCGACCCGCCGACGGGCGTGGTCGCCACGGCACAACGCGGGTACGCGATCGTCTCCTGGACGGCTCCGGCCTCGGATGGCGGCTCGTCGATCAGCTCCTATGTGCTGCAGTCGAGCGTTGATGGCGGCTCAACCTGGTCGTCGGGCCTCACGACCGCGGGCGGCGTGACATCCGCACGTGTGGACTCGCTCTACGACGGCGCGACGTACCTGTTCCGCGTCAAGGCGAAGAACTCGCTGGGCACGAGTGTCCCGTCGACGCCATCGGCGGCGGTGACGCTACCCCGGCAGCCCGGCTGGCCGGTGCAGGTCGGCGCCACTGGCGAAGACGGCGTTGCGAGCCTGGTGACCGTCGGCGAGACGACGATCGTCACCGGCTCGTTCTCGGGCGCCGTGCAGTTCGGCGGAACGACGCTCACGAGTGCGGGTGGTTCGGAGGACGTGTTCGTCGCCAAGCTCAACCCCGATGGATCCTACGCGTGGGCCGTGCAGGCGGGCGGCACCGGGTCGGATCGGGGCACGAAGATCGCGGCGCTGACCGATGGCACGGTGGCCGTCATCGGCTCCTTCACGACCTCGGCCGCGTTCGGCGGCACCACGCTCACGTCGTCCGGAACCGATTCGTTCATCGCGAAGATCAGCCTCGCGGACGGCACGTTCGCGTGGGCGCGGCGAACGGGTGATGCCGGCGCGCCGTCGGCCAACGGCATCGACGCGCTCGCCGACGGCGCCATGATCGTCGCCGGCGCCTACTCCGGGCTGGCGACGTTCGGCGGGACGACACTCTCCACCACTGGCACGAGCGACGCCTTCGTTGCCAAACTCGACGCCGCCGGCTCCTACGTCTGGACGCTGCGTGCAGGGGCGTTGAGTGTGCCCTTCGATCCCCTGAATCCCCCCTCGCCAAACCTGGCCGAAGTCTCGCCCGGCGGGATCGCAGCTCTCCCCGACGGCTCGGCCTATGTGGCGGGCTGGTTCACAGGCGACGTGACCTTCGGCGACACAACGTTGCAAACCTCCCCGGGGCTGCCGAATTATCGGTCGATATTCGTTGCGAAGGTCACACAGACCGGAACGTTTGACTGGGCACGGCAGGCGGTTCAATCCTCGTCGTCGTCTTCGACATCGCGAAACGAGGTGTCGGACGTGGCCGTACTGGGGACTGACGTCCTCGTCGCGGGCACGTTTGAAGGGCAGTTGGACATCGCCGACACGTCCCTGTCGGGTTCGGGCACGGAAGTGTTTCTCGCCCAATGGTCGGGCGACGGCTCTCCCGTGGGTGCCTTGAGAGTCGGCGGCAGCGGTGACGATTTTGGTGGCAGCATCTCGGACGGATTCCTGACGGGCGTTTTCGATACGTCTGCGACGGTCCCGACACTGGGGCCATGGGGCCAATACGAGATGACGAATCTTTACGGCTCATCGCAGCAGGCATTCGTTGCAAAGGTTTTTTCGACCGATCTCGGTGTATTCTCGTGGGCAACGGTGACGCCCGGAAGCCGATTCGGCGGATACGGCTCGCCGCCGGATGTCGCGGTGCTCGCGGGAGATCCCGTGATCGCCGGGCAGTTCTCCAGCGCGGCCGTGTTCGGCGCCACGCAACTCTCGACCGCCGGCGGCGGTGACGGATTCGTCGCCCGCATGTACTCGGCGCCGTCGAACACAAATTACCCGGCGTGGTCATACGGCGGCTTTGACGCCGTCCCAACCGACGTGAGCGGCGTTCCAGGTAACGGACAGGTCGGCCTCACATGGCTGGCCACCTCCGGCTCCGCGGACTATCTCGTCGAATACTCGAGCGACGGCGGCCAGACCTGGACCACGTTCAACGACGGCGTGTCTTCGGCGTCATCCACTACCGTGACGGGCCTCGCCAACGGCACGGCATACCGATTCCGAGTCTCCGCCATCGATGCGGTCGGCGTCGGCAGGCCCTCCCAACTCTCGGCAGCCATGACGCCCACGCTCGTCCGGTCGGCGGGCTGGCCGAAGCAGGCGGTCGGGAACTCGATCGACTCGCTCTCCGTCTTCGGCGACGGCTCGGTGGCGGTGACGGGCTTGTTCACCGGGAGCGGCGTTTTCGGCAGCACGACGGTCACCGGCACGAATCCGCAGGTGAATGGCGGTATGTACGCGGCCCGTCTGGCCGCCGATGGAGCGTTCTCGTGGGCGCGGGAAACGCCGGGTGGTATCGCCGCGGCGGCGACGGGCGGTGCCACGCTCGTGGCGGGCACGAAGCTCATGGAGTATCCGGCCACCTACAACTCCATGTATCAGACCTGGCAGCCCCCCTTCTCCGCCACGCACATGGTCGTGAGGCAAGTGAAGGCCGACGGCTCCACCGGCTGGCAGTACAGCGAGGGGGCGACGCCGTGGTTCACGGGCATGTATCCGATGCCCGGCTACGGATCCGTGGTTCAGCCGCAATCGATGACGACCCTGCCCGACGGCTCCGTCGTCGTGGCGGGCATGCGCAACGACTACTACTCGAATTCGATGAGCATGCAGAACGACCCCATATTCTTCATTCAGAAGATCAATGCGGACGGCTCCGCCGGATGGAGGCGGAGCACCACACCGCCCTCCATGTCGTCGGGCTACGGATACTACGACGCGGTCAAGAGTCTGGCGGCCTTCTCCGACGGCGCCACGCTCCTGGCTGGTACTTTTGGAGACCAACTGCCGTTCGGCTCGAGCCCGCCTTCTCCTTATCCGTCGCCGACATCGGGCCGCGCGTTCGTGACGAAGCTCGCCGCGGACGGCACCGTGGCCTGGTCGCGGCAACTCGGTGAGTTCGACCCGATGATGCCCTATGGCAACGACGTCGACATCGCCGGCATGACCACGCTGCCCGATGGTTCGGCCGTCGTCGTCGGCGGGTTCAGCGGCACGGTGACGTTCGGCGAGACCACCCTGATCGCCGCCGATTTCTCGGATGGCTTCATCGCGAAGCTCGCCGCCGACGGGTCGCTGGTCTGGGTGCAGACGCTCCCGTTCAGGGTGTCGGGCATCACCACGCTCACCGACGGCTCCGTGCTCGCCATCGGCTCGTTCACCGACGAGATCGTGCTCGGCCAGCAGGTTCTCACGAGCGCCGGTGACAGCGACGCATTCTTGTTGAAGATCTCCCCGAGCGGCGGCTACACCTGGTCCCGCCGGATCGGCGGGACCGGCTCGGATGGGGCCGGTCGCATCGCGGCGCTCCCCGACGGCTCGGCCATCGTGACGGGTAGCTTCAGCGGCACGGTCGCTTTCGGGTCGGACTCGCTCACGAGCCAGCGCGGCACCGATACGTTCATCGCCAAGATCGGATCAGACGGACAGTTCATCACGGGAAACGCCGCGGCGACCGTCGCCACGTCGGGAGCGCTCTCCGCGCTGTCGACCCTTCTCGGCGAGGCCTCCACGGCGGGCACCGTGGCCATCACGGGCACGAGCCTCACCGCCCCGATCGTGGCGACGGCGCCGGCCGGCTTCGAGGTGTCGAGCGACGGCACCACCTTCGGCACCACCGCCACCTTCACCCCCATCGGCGGCGCCGTCTCCGGCACGCTCTCCGTCCGGATCGCCGCCGCCACCGCCGTCGGCACCTATTCCGGCAGCGTCTCGCTCGCCTCCTCCGGCGCGACCACCGCCACCGTCGCCGTGCCCGCGAGCACCGTCACAGATGAGCTCGTCTTCGACGTCGCCTCCGGCCAGAGCGTCACCCATTCGGCCGCCCGCACCGGCGCCATCAAGTTCGTCAAGCGCGGCCTCGGCACGCTCGTCCTCGACGCCCTCGGCACCCACACCGGCCTGACCTCCGTCGAGGGGGGCACCCTCGTCGTGGCCCACGGCCAGGCTCTCGCCGCGAGCGCCGTCCGCGTCAACTCGGGCGCGACGCTCAAGGTGAACTCCGGTGTGACCATGCAGTCACCGAGCGTCACGATCGCCGGAGGCACGCTCGACGGCACGGGAGCCACGCTGCTGGTGAACGCCACGACGGGCATCGGCACCTTCGCGATCACGTCGGGCGCCGTCACAGGCTCTCCGCGGCTCACGGTCAGCGGCAACGGACTCGTCACGCTGCCGACCGACCGGCGGCAGACGGTTGCGCTCACGGCCCTCACGGTCGATCATGCCACCGGCGGCAAACTCGACGTCGGCAAGGGACGGATCGACGTCGCCGCGGGGGGCATCACGGCGGCGAATCTGCGGGCGGCGCTCGTCGCCGGCCGCACGACCGCCGGCACGTTCACGGGCACCACCGGGATCATCACCACCGGAGGCAAGGCGTCGGCGTTGATGACGAATCCGGCGGTGGGCTATCGGCTGTTGTCGAGCGGCGCGGCGATCGTGGCCTGGGCGGCCTACGGCGACACGAATCTCGATGGCCAGGTGAACTTCTCGGACATCTCCCTGATCAACACGGGCACGAAGTACGGGGCGGGCGCGTCCACTGGCGCGGTGTGGTCGCAGGGCGACTTCAACTACTCGAACGGCGTCAACTTCACCGACATCAATCTGCTCAACACCGCCGCGCTGTACGGTTCCGGCTCCTACCTGCCGACGACGCCGGGCAGCGTGGTTCAGGCGACGGCGGAGCCGACGTCGAGCTCTTTCGTCATCTCTCAGGACACCTGGATCGCCCTCGCGATCGAAGCCGAGCATCAGCAAACGCGAAAACGCTGACCTCACCGGGGCGTGTCGCGGCCATCGTGCCGGCCCAGGGGTCGCCTTACCACTCGCGCCACGTCGCCTGCGACGGGTTCCATCCCGCGTTCGACGTCCCGGCGGGTCACATGATCGGCTTGCTCCGCGACGAAGGCAGCGGCGACGGGATGCCGAGTCGCAGGGCTGCGATCGGGGACGGCTGACGCCATCCCTGGATGCATCCCAGACCGACCGCGATCGCGAGTACGATGACCGCGATCACGGTCGCGATCGCCACGCCACCCACATCGTCCCATGCGGCGGTGGAGTCGAAGCTGCGGCGCGCCTCGCTCTCGACCGCGATCTGCTCGGTCGCCAGGTGCCAGGAGGACGCATTCACCGGCATGGCCCGCCAATCCGGCACGCGGACACCGGGCGGCGGGGAGTCGCGACGACCCATGGTCGCTGCAGGCATGAAACCGACGCCGTCCTCGATCGCCATGGTCTGCCAGGGCGCCGCCGGCTGCGGCATCGGGCACGTGATGTCCGACGACGGTTCCCCCAGAGCCTGGTGTTCAGGTGTGGCGGAGAAGCCGAGGCCGTCGCCCGGTGGCCACTCCACGGCCAAGGCATGAGGAAGCGCTGCGAGCAGGAGCAGGCATGCAAGGCGACGCGCAACGCTTGCGCAGGGACGGGCCACGCCCGCGGGCGAGAGGAACTTCATGGTAGTACGTCACGGTGGAGCCGGATCGAGGCGGGGCTTCGGACGAGTCCGAAGAGTGATCCAGCGGATGGGCAGTCAATCCGGGGGGAGTGTCGCCACCCCGGCTTGGTGTGTCAATGCCGGCGCTCGCTTCTGGCCCGCAGTGTCACGAGGTGAACGACATCTCGGCCGGGCGACCGGCACTGGTTGGGCCCGGGCCGCACCTGTACTGGGATCACGGTCAGCGGCCCGTCGCGACGAGTGCCGGCCACCACGAGCAGAGATACCAGGCGCGGGGCGTGGTCAGCTCCGCGAAGGTTTCGAGCGACACGCGGCCCGCCGCGCCCGGGTCGCCGCCGAGCGCCTCCTCGAGCAGGCCCTTCGGCTTGGAATACTTCACCACGCGGGCCGTCTCGGGTGTGAGGTCTGCGAGTTCCACCGCGCGGGCCACGGCATCCTCGAGGAAACCGATGCGGTCGACGAGACCGGCCTCGAGGGCCTGATTGGCCGTGAAGATCTGGCCGGTGGCCGCGGAATCCACGGCCGCCGCGTCGAGTTTCGGACGGCCGCCACGGACGATCTCCTTGAATCGCACGAACATGTCGTCGACCAGCGACTGGAGGATCTTGCGCTCGCGTTCGGCGAGTTCGGGGCTGCGTTCCTTGGTGGGGCTCAACATCTCCTTGAGTGGGCCGCTCGCGATCGAATCGTCCTTCACGTCGAACTTCTTGACGAACTGCGAGAGGTCGAAGTGCGGGATGATCACGCCGATGGATCCGGTGAGCGTGGCCGGCTCGGCGAAGATCACGTCCTCGCGGCCCCCGTTGGCCATGGCCACGTAGTAGCCGCCGCTGGCCGCGATGCCCCCCATGCTCACGACGACGGGCAGGTCGCGATCCCGGACGAGTTTCGACAGGCGGTGGTGGATCTCGTCGCTGCCGCTGACCGTGCCGCCGGGTGAGTCGACACGGACGACGATCGCCTTCACGGCGTCGTCGTCCGCGATCCGGTCGAGTTGGGCCCGGGCGAAGCCGTCGCCGCCCATGATCGCCCCGGTCACGCTCATGATCGCGACCTTGGCAGACGCGCTCTTGGAGAGGGAATGCCACTTCTCCACCACCCGCGCATCGCGCTGGAAATACTGGGCGAACGCGCCGGCACTCCCGATCGCGGCGAGCATCGAGAGACCTGCGACGCTCCACGCGATCCGCGTGCCCCAGCGGCCCCAGGGGCTGGCGTGTTCGAGGATCACCCGGGTGGGCGGCTGGCGGTCGATGTCCATGGCATTCTGATCCGGAGTGAAGGAGCCCTCTCATTCTAGGAAACCGCGCCGGCGCCGGCTGCAAACTTGCCAGCTTTCAGCCGGCGGGGCTACGATCGCGGCTCGTGGCCGGAATCTCCGGCCGCCCAGGCCAGGAGTTTCGATCGCGTGTTCGTCTGCGTCAGCACGGAATGCTTTCCCGAGATGCCGCTCGCGGCGGCGATGGAGCGTCTGGCCGAGTTGGAATTCATGGCCGTGGAACTGGACGTCCACGAGGGAGGCGGCCACCTCCAGCCGGCCCAGGTCACGGCTGATCCCGAGTCCGCCGTGGCCCAGTGCAGCGACCTGCAGCGGCTGCGCCCGGTCGCCATTTCATTCGCGGCGGCGGAGAGCCCGACCGTCTACGACCAATTCTCGGCCTGCTGCCGGCTCGCCAAGTCGCTCGGCGTGGTGACCATGGTCGTGGAAGCCTCGGAACTCGGCACGCCCTTCAACGGTGAGATCGAGCGGCTGCGGAAACTCGTCGCCATCGCGTCGGGGCTCGGCGCCGTGGTCGGCGTCAAGACGACGTCCGGGCGGATGACGCAGGACGCCGAGACGACGGCCTCGCTGTGTCGCAACGTGCCGGGGCTCGGCGTGACGCTCGACCCCAGTCACTTCATCCACGGCCACAAGAAGCCGGCATCCTGGGAAGCCATCCTGAAGTACGTCGTCCACGTCCACCTCCGCGACACGCGGCCCGACGCCGCGCAGGTGCGGATCGGCCAGGGCGACGTCGAGTACGGCAAACTCAAGAGCCAACTCGACCGTGTCGGCTACAAGCGGGCCTTGTGCGCCCACATGCCGCCGCTCGAGGGCGTGGACCAGGTGGCCGAGCTCCGGAAGATGCGGCTGTTGCTCGAGAGCCTGTTGTGAGCCGCCAGGCTCACCGCAGCCTGTTGCCGGTCGCCTCGGCGCGGCTGGCCATCTCGGCGTAGTTCCGCGACTGCGACTCATCGCCCTGCTCGGCGTACATCGTCGACAGGTTGCCGTAGGCCACCGCGAGGGCCCGCTCGTCGAGCTGCTTGCGATCGACGGCCGCCACCATGAGCTCGACGCCGCGCCGATTGAGGGCCAGGGCGTCGTCGCGGCGATCGACCTGCCAGTAGGAGATCGCCATGCTCACGTACGACTCCCCCACGCGGCCCACGTCGGCGTTCCGGGCGACGGCATCGTTGTCGTCCCACAGCGGCAGCACCTGGTCGAACCAGGTCACGGCCGTCGAGTGGTCGCCACGCTGGAGGCTGTACATGATCCCGATGCGGAACATCAGTTCGCCAAGTTCACGGCGTTCGTTGGCGGTCAGTTCCCGCTGCTCCGCGCCGCGCTCGAGATAGGCGGCCGTCAGCGTGGCGTTGTCGAGCATGTCATCCGCGTCGCCACGCTTCTGAGCCGCGGCGAGGGCGTCGTCGAGGCCCTGGCCCACCTCCCAGTCGACCTGGCGGCGCCGCCAGGGGTCGGCGATGGCCTCGCTCATGCGGTCGCGGAGTCCGAGCAGCCGCTTCACCCAGGGCATCGGATCGGTCGCCTCCGCCGACGCGGCCGCGGCCGCCAAGGCCCCCCGGCACAGCTGCAGTTCCAGGATCATCCGTTCGGCGTCGGCGCCCTGGAAATCGGTGACGATGGCCTCGGCCCGCGACAGCCACTTCGGGATCACGCGGCCCTTCTGCTGCCACGTGCCATCGGCGATCGCCTTGGCCGTGCCGAGGTGGGCGTCGAGCAGCACCTCGCAGGCCGCGGGCTGCGCCGCCGACGACTTCTTGGCCACGATCGGGGCGGCCCGGCGGATGGCCTCTGCGAAATGATCCACCGCGGCCTGGTGATTGGGCGCCGTACCGGCCAGGGCGGCCCGGCCCAGGAGCCGCTGCACCTGGGCGGTGACCAGCGGCGAATTGGACTCGCGGGCCAGCACGGCCTCGAGCGCGACGCGGGCCTCCTCGGGTCGGTCGAGCGCGATCAGGACGCCAGCCCGCTTGATCTGCGTCCACGGATCAGTCGAGTCGAGTTGCACCGCCCGATCCGCGAGCGTGAGCGCCTGCGTCCACTTGCCTTGGGCGCTGGTCATCGCCAGCAGCAACCGATGGGCGCGGACGTGCTGCGGATCGATCTGCACGGCGTAGAGCAGGTCCGCCAGGGCGCTGGCCGACGACGCCTCGAACGACCGCTCGGCGCGAAGCACGAACGACTCGGCGTCGAGGGGCTCGATGAGGATCGCAGAGGCGGTCTTCGTGTCGGGCACGAGGCTCAGGATCACGCCCCGCTCGGGGTAGACCTCGCCCAGGGGCTTTCCCTTGTCGTCGACCACGGAGACGGTGCGGATGTCGGCGATCTCGAGCTGCCGCGCGAGGTCGGCGACGGCCACGGGCTCCGCGAGTTTGATGCGGATCGAAGCCACCGACTCGCCGTCGAACGAGACCTCGACCCGCTCGAAGGGCTCGATCGCCCAGGCGAATCCCTGCGTGCCGTCGTCGCGGGTGAAGGACTCGCCGGCACCCCAGGCCGAGATCACCTCCTCGCGGGTCGTCTTGCCGGGCAACACCCCTCGGAAGCTCGCCGGATCGATCGACAGCGTCGGCATCTCGTCGGGATTCGCGGCCACGGGCGCCGTCATGGCGGCCGACTCGTCGCCGCCCGGCTCCAGACGCGGTGCGGGCTCGGCGGTTCCGTTCGAACTGTCCTTGGTCGGCGGCACGAGCATGGCCGGCTTCGGCAGCGTCGACATGCGATCCGAGAGCCAGCGTTTCAGGCTCGAGCCGTCGCCCGACACGGCCGGTTTTTCGCCGCCGGCGGAATCGGCCTGCGGCTTCGCGCCAGGCAACATGTCGGTCCAGGCCGCCGTCCGCTTCACGGTGGGCGACGATGCGTCGGTCGAGTTGCCCGACGTGGCGCGGGCCGCCTGCGCGGACCCTGGCTCCGACAGCGGTGCCGTGATCCGTGCGATCCACCGCGGCGCTCGGAGCGAACCGCGGGCGTCGTCCGCCGACACGTCGGGGCCGGCGCCGCGGGCCACGCCGACCGTGGCCAACAGGCCGCAGGCCGCGAACGGCAGGAACATGGGCAGGGGACGCGAAGACTGCTCCCGGGGCGTGGGCACGACAGTTTCTCCTTGAACGACCCGTCCGAATGCGACCGCTGGAAGCGATGATTCGACAGGCGCGGGGAGGGTAGGAGGGCCGCGGCGGGCAGTCCAGTCCAGAGTGGCCGTCCGCCCAGAGGCCCCAGTTTCCCGGTTTCCGGGGCGGACTACACTCCCAGGCATGGTTTCCGACGGCGCACATGTGGCGGTGATCGGTGCGGGCATGGCAGGGCTCGCCGCCGCCGAGGTGCTGGTCGGGGGAGGCGCGCGGGTCACGGTGATCGAGCCCGCGGGCCGCTGCGGCGGCGTGCTGGAGACGATGTGCCGCGACGATTGGCTCGTGGAGCGGTCGGCCGACTGCTTTCTCGCAGCCCGGCCCGAGGCGGTGGCGCTGGCCGAGCGGCTCGGGCTCGGGGACGAACTGCTGCCCGTGGCCCCGGCCGTGCGGCGGGCGCTGGTCTGGCACGACGGTCGCGGGGTGCCGGCTCCCGATGGATTTCGGCTGCTCGCGGCCGGGTCGCGCGGCGGCATCCTGCGGACTCCCCTGCTCTCGCCACGCGGTCGGCTCCGCCTGCTCCTCGAGCCCTGGGTGCCGGCTCGGCGACCGGCCGCCGGCGACGCCGACGAGTCGCTCGAGTCGTTCGCCGTGCGGCGCCTGGGCCGTGAGGCCTTCGAGCGACTCGTGCAGCCGCTGGCGGCGGGAGTGTGGACGGCCGACCCCGCCCGCCTGAGCATGGCGGCCGCATGCCCGGACTTCCTGGCGATGGAACGCAACGCCGGCAGCCTGTGGGCCGGTGAGCGGCGGCGACTGCGGCAGGCCCACGAAGCGGGCACGGCCGGCGCCCGCTACGGGCAGTTTCTCACGCTCGCATCCGGCATGGAGACGCTGCCGCGCCGCTTGGCGGCGCATCTGACCGCGCGTGGCGTGACCATCGTGACGGCGGCCGCGACGGGAGTGAATCGCGACGGAACCGGGGGCTGGACGGTGGCGACGGCGGACGGCGCATCGCTCGCCGCCGAGGCCGTCGTCGTGGCGACGCCCGCGCCGGTCGCCGCGCGTCTGTTGGCCGCGACCGATGCCAGCCTGGCAACGAGCCTCGGCAGCATCGACTACGCAGGTTCCGCGATCGTGTCGCTCGGCTACCGCCGCGACCACGTGGCTCATCCGCTCGATGCGGCGGGCATGGTGGTGCCGCGTGGCTCGGGCCGCCGGGCGCTGGCCGTGAGCTTTTCGAGCGCGAAGTTTCCCGGCCGCACGCCGCCCGGACACGTGCTCCTCCGCGTGTTCGTCGGGGGAGCGCTCGATCCGGCCGTCCTCGACCTCGACGACGCGGCCCTCGAGGCGCTCGGTCGCGACGAAGCGGCGGCGCTCGTGGGGGCCCGCGGCCGCCCGGCCCTCGCCCGCGTCGACCGGTGGCACGGCTCGATGCCGCAGTATCACGTCGGTCACCTCGACCGTGTGGCACGGATCGAAGCCGCGGTCGCGGCCCATTCGGGCCTCGCCCTCGCCGGTGCAGCCTACCGAGGCGTGGGCATCCCGCAGGTCATCGCCTCGGGTCAGGAGGCCGCCCGCCGCATCCTGGCGACGACGACGGCACGACCCTGAGGGGGCTTCGCTCGCTCGGAGACGGCTGCGGTCCGGCGTCGTGACTGCGCCGACCGATCCGCCGGCGGCGGATCGGTGCTCGGTCTACGCCATATCGAGGGGATGGGCAGATCCGATCCTGGCTCGCTTCCGTGGGGCGAGGCTTGGGGATGCACGGGCATCCCCGACGCCGGGACAGGCTCAGTGACGCGCGAGGATCACGTGCGAGCCGTATTACTTCTTCTTCCCGCCTGCGGCCGGCTTCGCGGCAGCCGCGCCTTCGGCGCCCTCTTCCTTCTTCACCTTTTTCTTCTTCATCGCCATCTTCTGGACCCGCACCTTCGGAAGACCGAGAGGGCTGCGGCCCTCCTGCCAGTGGTCCTGCTCCTTGAGCTTGGTGATCCGCTCGGCCCGGGTGAGGACACCGCGGGCACTGGTGGCACCCTTCCGCACCCGCAGGCTCTTGTCCATCGTCATGGCGATTCGCTCCTCGGTCTCGACCTGTCGGTTCTCCTCGAACCCGAAGAGGAGCGTAAGACCCACGCCCCCGCGGATCAAGGCCCGAACCCCGCCGGCCGTCAGAACCTGACCGCGGCGATCTGGGCGAGAAAGGCCTCCAGCGATTCGGGCCGTCGGGCGGGATCGGCCTCCAGGCACGACATGATGGCCTTGGCCAGCGGCTCAGGAATGTCGGGCCAGCGGTCGCGGATGTCGACCGGTGGCGAGTCGTGGGCCAAGGCCGCCGCCCCGCTCGATCCGCGGGGCCAGGGTGAATCGAGCGTGCAGATCTCGTAGGCGGTGATGCCGAAGGAAAAGACGTCGAGCCGCTTGTCGGCTTGGCGGCGGCGAACCACCTCCGGGGCCATGTAGTTGGGGGTGCCGATGCGGTTGCCCGGCTGGAGAAACACGGGCTTGTCGGGCACCGTGAGCCCGAAGTCGAAGAGCACGAGCCGGCCATCCGGTCGAAGCATGAAGTTTCGCGGGCAGACGTCGCGATGCACGAAGCCGGCCTTGTGGACGGTGGCGATCGCCTCCGCTGCCTGCCGGACAAGATCGAGCCGTTGGGCCGGGGGCAGCGGCTTCTTTCCGCTCAGCACCGCGTGCAGAAGCGAGCCCTCGATGAACTCCTGCACGATGAAGGGATCACCGTCCGTGGAGACCCCCGACTCGATCGTGCGGCCGATGTTGGGCCCTGTGATCCGCAGGCCGATCTCCCCCTCGTCGGGCTTGCCGAGCCCCTTGTAGCGGCCCTCGACCGGGGCGGACTTGGCCCGGTCGATCACCTTGAGGCCGCGAATCTCACCGGTCTTCGTGTCGCGCACCTTGTAGAAGGTCGACATCGTGCCGGAGTTGCTCTCCCGCAGCCGTTCGAAACGCTTCCAGAGATCGACGCGGCCCGCACCGCCGAACAGCCCCGAGAGAAAGCCCATGATGCCCGCCGATGATGCCTGCCGTGCCCGTACGAAGGTGCGTCGAGTCGGCTCGTCAGCCCTTCTTGAGTGTCACGAGTTCGGCATGGGCCGCGGCGAGTTCCTTCTCGAGCCGGGGCACCTCGGCCGGGTCGTCGGGCTGCTTCTTGGCCCCGGCCAGAAGCTGTTGGAGCTTCGCGATCTTCTGCTGCAGCACCTCGAGCCGCTTCTTGTCCTTCTTGTCCATCGTGGACCTCAGTTGACGTCTTCGTCGGCGCCCGCAGCCATCGCGGTGCCACGATCCGGATCGTAGGCCGGGCCCGTGTGCAATTGCCGCATCCAGCCCGAGAGGATCACGACGGCGACGGTCAGTCCAAGCGTCACGGTGAGCCACTTGGCTCGGTCGTTCCGCACCCACTGCGTGCCGGCACCGCGGCCGACCAGGGCACTCGCGAAATAGAAGGCGACCATGGCGAGCAGGAACTTGACCCCGAACAGGGCGTGGTAGTTGGTGGCCCGCATCCAGCGGCCGTCGTCCCAGCCCTCGGCGGTCACGCCCGGCGCGATGGCGGCGACGAACGCCGTCAGGCCGCTCTCGCGCGGCGGGCTGACCCGCACCTGGAAGATCAGGAAATTCAGCAGCCCGCTCACCAGCAGCACGGTGATCGCCCCGATCACCCAGGGCAGCCAGCGCCGGCGCACACCCTCGTGGATGCGGTCGCGCGTGGCCTCGTCGACATCCGACAGGGTCGGCACGAGGGCGAAGCGGGCGAACACGAGTCCACCCATCGCAACGATGGCGGCGAGCACGTGGGCCCAACGCAGCACGAGCGTGACGGGATCCATGGGCGGTCTCCGGCGGTGGGGCGGGGGTCTACGGACGTCCAGACTCTACCCGACGGTCGCATCGTTCCCAAGCGGTCCAGCCGGTGCCGCCGCCGCATGGGCCGCATCGATCGGCTGCCGGGTCTGCTACGCTCCGGTGCATGGACCTGCCCGCACACGACGACGACGGAATCTTCCTGCCGGGTGGATCGCCGCATGACCGGTGGATGCGGCTGGCGCTCGACGAGGCCCGGGCCGCGGCCGCGGAAGACGAGGTCCCGGTGGGGGCGATCGTGGTGGTCGGCGGCCGGGTGATCGCCAGCGCCCACAACCAGCGTGAGCAACTCGCCGATCCGACGGCCCACGCCGAGATGATCGCGCTCACGCAGGCGGCCGCCGCCACGGGCTCCTGGCGGCTCGAGGACTGCACGCTCTACGTCACGCTCGAGCCCTGCCCGATGTGCGCCGGTGCCATCCTCCAGGCGCGGGTGCCGCGGGTGGTGTGGGGCGCGGCCGACCCCAAGGCCGGCGCGGTCGAGTCGCTCTACCGCCTCTTCGAGGACACCCGACTGAATCACCGCGTCGAGCACGTCGGCCGCGTGCTCGCCGACGAGTGCGGCCGCATTCTCTCCGACTTCTTCCGCGGCAAGCGGACGTCGCGCTGAAGCCCTACCGCCTGGTGATCGGCGTGAAGTCGCGAAGGGTGTGACCCGTGTAGATCTGTCGCGGGCGGCAGATCTTCTTGGTGGGGCTCTTGTGCATCTCGATCCAGTGGGCGATCCAGCCCGGCAGGCGGCCCATGGCGAAGAGCACCGTGAACATCTGCACCGGGATGCCCATCGCCCGGTAGATGACGCCCGAGTAGAAGTCGACGTTCGGATACAGTTTCCGCTCGATGAAATACTCGTCGGCCAGGGCCGCCGATTCGAGTTCTTGGGCCACGTCGAAGATCGGATCGTGGCGGGCGATCTTGGCGAGGAGCTTGTCGCAGGTCGCCTTGATGAGCCGGGCCCGAGGGTCGTAGTTCTTGTAAACCCGGTGGCCGAAGCCCATGAGGCGGAAGCCGGAGTCCTTCTTCTTCGCGAGATCGACGTACTTCCGGACATTGCCCCCGTCGGCGACGATCTTTTCCAGCATCTCCACGCAGGCCTGGTTGGCCCCGCCGTGGAGCGGGCCCCAGAGGGCCGATATGCCGGCCGAGACGCTCGCGAAGAGATTGGCGTCGCTCGATCCCACCATCCGCACGGTCGACGTCGAGCAGTTCTGCTCGTGGTCGGCGTGGACGATGAGGAGCATGTCGAGCGCATCGGCGAAGTCGGGGTCGACGTGGTAGGGCTCGCACGGCACCGCGAACATCATGTGGAGGAAGTTCTCGCAGTAGGCGAGATCGTTCCGCGGATACATGAGCGGCTGACCGATCGACTTCTTGTGGCTGTAGGCCGCGATGGTGGGCAG
>CAIXGY010000234.1 GCA_903919035.1 uncultured Planctomycetaceae bacterium
GCAGGGGTCATACACGTGCGACCAAACGGCAGCGTCCATGGCGGGGAGATTACAGGCCTGCCGCGAGCGACAGGAAGCGACCGCCTACGAAAGCCCGTTCCCGCGACGCAGCAAGGAAGGATCGGGTCTGCCCAGTCCCGAGCCGGTTGGGCTCACAGGTCGGCTACCAACGAGATGCCTCCCTCCGCGCGAGGATCACGTGGAATCCGTATCAGGAGAAGGGCTGTGGCCAGCGGCGTCAAAGACGCGGTCCTGCGCGGCGTCAGGCTCTCTTTCGCCGCCGCCACGTCGAGAACCCGCCGCAGGCCAGGCCTGCGAGGGCCATGGCATACGTGGAGGGTTCGGGAACCGCATTCACCACGCTGCCGTTCAGGTTGACCGCGTCGTAGTAGAGAATCGACGACGTGCTCGGACTGGTTCCGTAGAACCGAAACGTGATCGTGGCGAGATCCTGGTACGCCGCCCCCGTCAGGTCGATCGTCTCGTTGAAAAAGAAGCTGTTCGACGGAATGTTACGCGTATAGATGGTGCTGACGAACGAGTCCACCGAGGATCTGACGTAGGCCGTCAATGCGTTCGCCTGGGACGGCGTCTCTGGGGTGAATCGCAGACTGGTCAGATCGAGCGCCTTGCCGGAGGCCGCCGTGGCGGTGAACTCGAAGTACTTGGATGAGTCGAAGGTGGAACCGTAGTTCGAGGTCTGGTAGACGTTGGCGAAGATGGTCGTCGAAAGATTCTGAGCGGTGATCGGCGACGCAGTCACGCCGCTCACTACGCTGCTCGGGTTCGTCGTGCCCGAATCGAAGTCGTAGCGGAAAAGCTGCTCTGCAGCGACAGGACGCTGCGCGACCGACAGCACGGCAGCCAGCGACAGGATCGGCACGAGGGAGGCGGGAAGGCGGGCGGGACGACGCACGGGATTCCTTTCGCGAACAGTGACGATTCGAGTGCCTCGATTCCGCCCTTTTTTTATTGGCTTGCCGACCCACGACAATCGGGCTGACCACCAAAGTGACGAATCCGGCACGGGCTGGGACGAATCCGGCAAATCCGGGGACGAATCCTGCACTGGTTGGGACGAATCGGCAGCGAGCCTGGTGGACGACCTGGCGACGGACACTCACCGACTGGTTCGAACCGCCGCCCGCCTCCTCGACTTGGTCCGGATCCGCGTGGCCGCATCCGTCACAGGCTCGCGAACGTGCGGTTGACCTTCCTTGCCTTCAGATCGTCGGCAGCTCGTAGCCCTTCCTCGCCTGCCGCGCGAGAAACCGGTTGCCCTCGTCGCTGTTGGTGAACCGCTCAGCCGCCGCGTTCCAGGCGAGTCGCTGGCCCGTCTCGCCGGTGAGACCACTCACCCAGCGGGCGATATTGGCGAGGTGGCCGATCGTGGTGGACCGCTGGCCTACCTCCGCGTTCGCCGCCGGGTCCTTGCGCGTGCGGATGCAGTCGAGCCAGTCCTGGTGATGGTCGGGGGAACGGTAGACGTCCACCGCCGGAGCCTTCAAAGGCTCGGCCGTCAGTTCCGCCGGGTCGGCCTTGAATCCGCCCCGCTGCAGCGTGAGCCGGCCCTTCTCGCCCACGAAGGTCACGCCGAACTGCGGGCCGCCGCCGAACTCCAGCACCACGCCTCCCGGATACCGCATGAACACCTTCGGCCCCGTCGGCCCCTTCTGCCGGCCCCCGGGCGCTGCGGGCGTGCTCACCTGGGCGACGAACGGCTTGCCCTCGGTCCACACCTCCTCCGGCCCACCCACATCCATGCCCAGGCCCCACTGACCCATGTCGAGTCCGTGGGTGCCCCAGTCGGTCATCGCGCCGCCGGAGAAGGGCCGCAGCGAAACCCAACTCGGATTGCTCCGGTTGTCCCAGATCACGGTGTTGAAGGGCACGAGGTCGGCCGGGCCACACCAGCGATCCCAGTCAAGCCCGGCGGGCACCGGCTCGCCGGGGAAGTCGGGCTCCATGGGGCTGGCATAGCCGGAGGCGATCACGCGGGTGATCCGACCGATGGCGCCGTTGCGGACGAACAGACAGCCGGCCTGTTCCTGGCTCCCGGACCGCTGCTGGATCCCCGTCTGCAGCACACGACGGTGCTTCCGCACCGCCTCCACGATCCGCCGGCCCTCCTCGACCGTGTAGGCCAGCGGCTTCTCGCAGAAGATGTCCTTGCCGGCCTGCGCGGCATGGATGCTCGGGAGGGCGTGCCAGTGGTGCGGGGTGGCCACGATCACCGCGTCGATGTCCTTGCGGTCGAGCAGCCGGCGGTAGTCCTGCTCCACCGTCGCCGCCCCGACTTTCTTCGCCAGTTCCTCAGCCCGCGGCACGGACACGTCGGAAATCGCCGCCACGTCGGCGATCTTGGCGAACGACTCGGCGAGGTAGGTGCCCCGCACGCCCGCCCCGATGCATCCGAGCACGATCCGCTCGTTGGCCCCGAACACCCGCGTTGGCACGAACGCGGGCGCGGCTCCCGCCGCCACGGCGGCCCCGAGGCCCGTCGTCAGGAATCGTCTCCGACTCGTCGTGGCCATCGCACGCACCTCGCAGCGGGAACTCGAACGGTGGGAGCAGGCCATCCGCGCCGTTCGCTCCCGGCTTCCTCCCTAGATTACGGTATCGCGGGAGGGCGGACGATCCTGTGGCAACCCGATTCCAAGAGATCGCCTTCTGCAGCCTCCGCTAACGTGCGACCGACTGGCGAAATGATTGGACCAATCGACTTTGAAATCGGTATGGGTTCCACACCATCGCGATGGAGCGGCTCGGTTTCGCTCCCGCAAACGACCGGTACTCCCGCTTCTGGCTGGTGTCCCGCTCCCGAGCCATGGCGGGAATCAATGAAACGCCGTGCGAGAGGCTCACCAATTCGAGAACCATCGCCAATTGACTGGTCCGCTCCACCGAGATCGGCTGAAACGCCCGCTGCTGGCAGAACGAGACGACATTGCTCGACAAACAGTGGGCTTCGTCCAACAAGATGAATGGATACGGCTGCACGTCGGCAGCTCGAATGCTCGACTTCTCGAGAAGGGGATGTCGCGAAGGAAGGACGAGGAAGAGCTCTTCGTCGAACAAGACTTCGTATTCCAAGTACTTCGAGTCGATGGGCAAAGCAACGATCGCGAGATCGATCTCGCCTTGCTTGCAACTCTTGAGAAGGTTGTCGGTCGTGTTCTCTTGAACCCATACGCTCGCGTGCGGGAATCGCTTGGCGAACCGCTGCAGAATGCCAGGCAAAAAATAGGGGGCGACGGTAGGGATCGCTCCGACTCGGACCCGTCCGGTCTGGCCATCATCGCTGAGCTCGGCCTGGGTTTCCTCGAGAAGCGTGATCGCCTCCTGCGCTCGGCGTTGCAGCAACCCACCGGCGTCGGTCAGGGCGACCGAGCGGGTCTTCCGTTCAAAAACAGGCTGGCCCAGTTCCTCCTCCAGTTTCTGAATCGAGCGACTGAGGGCCGGCTGCGACACGGCCAGAGCATCGGCTGCCCGCGTGAAACTCCCCAGCTCCGCAATCTTCAGGAAATACCGCAGTTGATCGATTTCCATGCCGAAACGCTCCGCAAGGATGCATTTTGTGCATGGGCCATATACAGCTCATGCATTTGATTTATAGCACGGGCGGGAAAGAATACCTCCGTTCAGCACACGGCGATGTCGCCCAGAATCGTCGCCACCCCCCGTCGGCTTCCCTTCTCCGGAGCAACCTTTTCATGAGACTTCCACTCTTGTTTCTTGGATTGGCATCCGCGGCCATGTTCCATTCCGTGCAGGCGCCGGCCCAAACGGCGACTCACGCTCAGCCCGCCCAGGGACCCGGCACCTCGTCGAGCGCCGCAGGTGGCATCGAACAATGCCCGGTGATGCGGGACACACCGCCAGCGTCTGCTCGGCACACGGCGGCGGGCTCCATGTCCAATCGCGATTGGTGGCCCGAACAACTCAACCTCGGGATCCTTCATCAGAACTCGAGCAAGGGGAATCCGTTGGGTGAAGGATTCGATTACGCCGCGGAGTTCGCGACGTTGGATCTGAACGCCGTCAAGAAAGATTTGGCGGAGTTGATGACGTCGTCACAAGAGTGGTGGCCGGCAGACTATGGCCACTATGGCCCGCTGTTCATTCGGCTGGCGTGGCACAGCGCTGGAACGTATCGGGTCGGTGATGGGCGCGGTGGTGCGGGATATGGAACGTTGCGCTTCGCTCCGTTGAACAGTTGGCCCGACAACACCAATCTGGACAAAGCCCGGCGGTTGCTGTGGCCAATCAAGCAGAAGTATGGCAACCGAATCTCGTGGGCGGACCTCATGGTATTGGCGGGCAACGTCGCCCTGGAGTCGATGGGCTTCAAGACCTTCGGCTTTGCGGGAGGACGCACGGACGTCTGGGAGCCGCAAGAGGACATTTACTGGGGGCCCGAGTCCGAGTGGCTCGGCGACAAGCGCTACACCGGGGATCGGCAGTTGGAGAAGCCGTTGGGCGCCGTGCAGATGGGCTTGATCTACGTGAATCCCGAGGGGCCCAACGGAACCCCCGATCCCCTGGCCGCCGCCCGGGACATTCGCGAGACCTTCGGGCGCATGGCCATGAACGACGAGGAGACCGTGGCGCTGATCGCGGGCGGGCATACCTTCGGCAAGGCGCACGGCGCGGGGCCCGCGGAAGGAAATGTCGGCCCCGAACCCGAAGGTGCCGCCATCGAGGAACAGGGACTGGGTTGGAAGAACCGGTTCCGCACCGGCAAGGGCGTCGACACCATCACCAGCGGACTGGAAGGGGCGTGGAGCTCCACTCCCACGACGTGGTCCAACGGGTACTTCGACAACCTGTTCGGGTATGAGTGGGAACTGACCAAGAGCCCGGCCGGAGCCCACCAGTGGACTCCCAAGGAGGCTTCGGCCCAAGGAACGGTTCCCGATGCGCATGATCCGGCCACGTCGCATGCGCCGATGATGTTCACGACGGACATCGCGCTCAAGATGGACCCCGTGTATGGAAAGATCTCGAAACGCTTCCATGAGAACCCGGACGAATTCGCGCTGGCTTTCGCCAAGGCGTGGTACAAGCTCACGCACCGTGACATGGGGCCCGTGTCGCGGTTGCTGGGGCCGGAAGTCGCACCACCACAACTGTGGCAAGACCCGATACCCGCGGTGAACCACGCGCTCGTCGCCGCCGAGGACGTGGCATTGCTGAAAGGCACAATCCAGGCTTCCGGGCTGAGCGTGTCGCAGCTCGTCTCCACCGCCTGGGCCTCGGCATCGACGTTCCGCGGATCGGACAAACGCGGAGGAGCGAACGGGGCCAGGATTCGGCTGGCTCCGCAAAAGGACTGGGAGGTCAACAAGCCCGAGGACCTGGCCAAGGTGTTGTCCGTCTACGAGGAAATTCAAAGCCAGTTCAACGAGGCGAACCGTGGCAACGGCAAGAAGGTCTCGATCGCCGACCTCATCGTCTTGGGGGGCAACGTGGGTTTGGAACTGGCAGCCAAGAATGCCGGGCATGCCATCGTCGTCCCCTTCGAGCCCGGCCGAACGGACGCGACTCAGGAACAGACGGACATCGAGTCGTTTGCGGTCCTCGAACCGAAAAACGACGGATTCCGCAACTACTTCGGCCAGGAAACCGATCGCCCTGCGGAAGAACTGCTGGTCGACCGCGCCCACCTGTTGACGCTGACGGCCCCTGAAATGACCGTGTTGGTCGGTGGTCTCCGGGTGCTCGACACGAATACCGGTTTCGATTCGCTCGGCGTGCTGACGACGCGACCGGGGGCGCTCACCAACGACTTCTTCACGAATCTCCTCGACATGAACACCGAGTGGAGTCGATCCAAGGCATGCGAACACGTGTATGAAGGTCGCGACAGAAAGACCGGTCAGTTGAAGTGGACGGCCAGCCGGGTGGATTTGATTTTCGGCTCCCATTCCCAACTGCGAGCCATCAGTGAGGTGTACGCGAGCGCCGGCTCTGACAAGAAGTTCGTCGCTGACTTTGTCGCTGCCTGGAACAAGGTCATGAGTTTGGATCGATTCGATCGACGCTGACCTGTCCCGGGGTTCGCCGGCCAGCCGGGACAGGCGCGATGACACGGGAGGCGCGGGTGCGAGCCGTATACGTCATGCGTCACGGGCTCGCGAACGTGCGGTTGGCCTGCCTGTCGTCGAACACGGTCAACGACCCGTCACGCTCGAGCGTGGCCATGCGAACAGCCGCACCAACGGCCGGCGCCGGCGTGCGATGCCGAGGCCGATCGCGCCGAGGCCCACCCCAAGCAGTCGCAGGGTCCCGGGCTCGGGCACCACGCGGGCTTCGATCGCGCCGACCTCGATGCCGGCGGCGAGCGCGCCCAGGCCCACGGCCGTGTCGAGCAGGCCCGGCGAGAGCGTCGAGCCGCGGCCGAACGTGACCGAGCCCAGCACGGATCCGGCGCCGCCGAGCGTCTGGCCGGAACCCACCGTGTAGCCGGCGGAGAGCCCGCGGACGTCGAGACTTGCCCCGGTGGCCAACTTCACGAGCGCCGAGGTGGAGATCGCCCCCGCGGCACCGAGCACCGCGCTCCCCTGGTCGATCGAGGTGGTGCCCGTGAACGTGTTGATCTCGTTGAGCAGGATCGTGCCATTGCCCCGCTTGACGATCGACGAGGTGCCGGTGATGCCAGCGTAGCCCAGGGCCGACTGCGTCTGCGTGCCACTGGCCACGTTGAGGACCACGGTGGCCGGTGACACGACCCGGCCCCGAACCGTGAGCGCGAGGCTCTGCGTTGTCGCGCCCGGCAGGTCTTCGTCGGAGAGGCTCAGGGAATACGTGCCTTGAAACGAACCGGTCGTCGTCGTGAACATGCTCGCGCCGAAGGCCCGGGACGAACCCGAGGCCAGGTTCGTGAACGGCGCGAGCGTGGTCGAGAAAATGTTCGCCGGCACGCTCGGGGTGAGCGCGTCGAGGTCGAGCCTGGCGGTCCATGCGGCGCCGAGCGGCCCGGAGCGGTTGAAGATCGAGAAGTTCCGGGCTGTCGTGCCAGTGCCCTGCGTGAGCGTGCCGAAATCGAGGTCGAGCGTGGTGAGCGTGCTCCCCGACGCGAACGATCCGATGGCGTGGTCCACCACGCTCATGGTCGCGACCTGGCTGAAGGTCGGCGATCCGGCCTGCGGGCTCGAGGCCTGCGCCGAGACTGTGCCCGAGATCGATCCCGCCGTGCCCGTCCTCACCGCGAGCAGATGATTATTCGCGGCGCCCAAGGCCACGTCGGACCCGGTGCCCGAGCCCGACAACAGACCCGACGACGAGTAGCCGTAGTCGAGCCGGTCGGCCCCCTGCGACACGCCCACCGGCGCGGAATTCGAGACCGTCAGCGTGCCCGAGACCGCCGCACCGACGATCACCTTCGCCGGCAGCGTGGCGAGGCTGGCCGACATCCTGGCGGGCAACTGGTAGTCGGCCACGACGGGCAGATGGTCGGCCACCTGGGAGAGATACGTGAGGATCGTGCCGGACTGGGCCACCGTGTAGCCGGGGAGGAAGGCCTGGAGCGCGGCGGCGGATCCCGTCGTGATCGCGGCATTCATCCGGTGAGTGCCCGTGTTGCCGAAGGCCCAGTACGAGCCCGCGATGTAATCGAGGCCCCGGCCGTCGAGCCATTCGCCCGACACCAACTGGAAGTCGAATCGGTCGTCCATGCCGGCCGTCACCTGGCCGGGATACGCCTCCGTCGTGGCGGGTGACTGCGTCTGGTAGGCCTTGAAGGCCGAGTTGTCGCTCCACGTGCCGATCTGATCGATGGGATCGAAGGCCTGGCCGTTGCCCGGTGCAGTGAGCGTTTGAAACGCCGTCTCGGAGGCGGCGTAGAGATTGAGGTCACCCGCGTAGATCAGGTTGACGTTGGATCCCAACGCGTCGGAGTTGGTCCGGATGGCCTGGGCCTCCACGGCACGGCGGGCGGCGCTCGAGGAATCATCCACGGCCTTGAAGTGGCTGTTGTACACGTAGAAATCGGCGGTCGAGTCGTAGCCCACCGGCCGAAACTGATAGCGCAGCGTCTGCCGCGGCTGGCCGGTGGAACTGATCACCCCGACCAGGGCCTGGGAGATGAGCGTGATGGTGGCCGAGTTATAGACGGCCATCGGCCGCCCCGAGCCCGTCGAGCCGCCGTTGAGGCTCGACGGCACGTAGCTCGTGCCGCCGGTGATCGCGTTGAGCAGGTCGGCGAAGGCCTGGCCGGTCGTGGCCGTGTTCTCCCCCTCCTGCATCGTGAAGATGTCGATGGGACGGGCGAAGCCGGCGCGGGTCTGGGCGTTGATGGCCTGCAGCACCGCGCCCATGTTCGGCCGGGGCCCGGGCGAGGCCGGGTCGCTGGCCCCCACGTTGTAGTCGAGGATGCGAAGTTGGGCACGGGCCGGGCCGCACGCGAAGCCGGCCCACACTGCCAGCGGCCACGCGATCACGACGATGCCATGTCCCGCCGCGCGCCACATCATTCCCTATGAATACCGGGTCGGCCACGCCGCCGCAAGGAAAGGGTGCGCGGCGTGCCGTCCGGTATGATCCGTCCACCCCGGAACCTGCCACCCGACCCCGGACGATCATGAACGAGTCGCGCCGTCGCTTTCTCTCCACGTGCACCGGTGGCCTGGCCGCCGCGGCGGTGCCGTATTTCATGTCGGCCCCCCGCACCCTGGCCGACGAGACGCGGGCCAAGAACGACCGCATCGCCCTTGGGCTGATCGGCTCGGGCAGCATCGCGAACGCCAACATCGATTCCGCCAAGGCATGGATCGACGTCGTGGCGATCGCCGACGTCGACGCCAGTCGTGCCGCCGGCTTCAACGAGAAGCATGCCGGCGGCAAGGCCGATGTCTACGACGACTACCGGCGCATCCTGGAACGAACCGACATCGACGTGATCCACGTGGCCACGCCGGATCACTGGCATACGAAGCCCGTCGTGGAGGCGATGCTCGCCGGCAAGGACGTCTACTGCGAGAAGCCCCTCACGTTGACGATCGACGAGGGCAAACTCATCCGTCGCGTGCAGCGTGAGACGGGACGGATCGTGCAGGTGGGCACGCAGCAGCGGAGCACGTTCGACCTGTTCACGAAAGCCATGGCGATCGTGGCCGAGGGGCGGCTCGGCAGGATCACCCAGATCCAGGCGGCCATCGGCAGCGCGCCATCCAGCCCGTCCATCCCGGTGGCGGAGGTTCCCCGGGGCCTCGACTGGGATCGCTGGCTGGGACCGGCACCCGCATGTGACTACCGGTTTCTCGATGATCCCGAGGTCGAGGGCAAGAAAGACCGGGAAAAGACCAACTGCCACCACGAGTTTCGCTGGTGGTACGAGTATTCCGGCGGCAAACTCACCGACTGGGGTGCGCACCACGTCGACATCGCCATCTGGGCCCTGGCGCTCAACGGCCAGGTGGCCGGCCCGACGGCCATTGGCGGCACCGCCGTGCACCCCGTCACGTTTCGGAACGGCGAGCCGGTCGAGAAGGACCGCTACAACACCGCCACGTCCTTCTTCTTCAACGTCGATTTTCCCGGCGGCACGAAACTCTTCATTCGCGACGACTCCGCCAACGGCGTGCTCATCGAGGGGGAGAAGGGACGGATCTTCGTCAGCCGCGGCAAGTTGGCGGGAGCGCCGGTCGACGCGCTGAAAGACGATCCCCTGCCGGAGGACGCGATCGCGAAGGTCTACAAGAACATGCCGCTGGAGCACCGCGAGCGGAAGGCCCACTGGGCCAATTTCCTCCGGTGTGCGAAGGAGCGAAAGGAGCCGATTTCAGACGTCCATTCGCACATGAAGATGCTCAATGTCTGCCATCTGGCGGGCATCGCCGGCCGTCTCGGCAGGTCGCTGCGGTGGGACGACGATGCCGAGCGGATCGTGGGCGACGACCAGGCCGACGCGATGCTCGCCCGTCCGTATCGCAAGGGCTACGAGATCGAGCTGGGTTGAGCCGGCGCGACCGCCAAATCAGGCCAGGATGCCCTCGACCACCCTGCCGTGCACGTCGGTGAGGCGATACCGGCGACCCTGAAACTTGTACGTCAGCCGCTCGTGGTCGATCCCGAGCAGATGGAGCATGGTGGCGTGGAAGTCGTGCACGTGCACGCCATCCCGCACGATGTTGTAGCCAAACTCGCAGGTCTCGCCGTAGGTCGTGCCGGGCCTGATGCCGCCCCCCGCCATCCACACCGTGAAGCACCGCGGGTGGTGGTCGCGACCGAACTCCTGGCCGGGCTTGTAGAGCCCCTGGCAGTAGTTGGTGCGGCCGAACTCGCCTCCCCAGACGACGAGCGTGTCGTCGAGCATGCCGCGCTGCGCGAGGTCCTGCACGAGGGCGGCGGCCGGCTGATCCGTCTGGCGGCACTCGCTGACGATGCCCTTCTTGAGTCCGCCGTGATGGTCCCAGTCCTGGTGGTACAGCTGGATGAAGCGCACGCCCCGCTCGGCCAGCCGCCGGGCGAGCAGGCAGTTGGCCGCGAACGTGCCCGGATCCCTGGCATCGGGGCCATACATGTCCAGCACGTGCTCGGGTTCGTCGGCCAAGTTCGTCACGTCGGGCACGCTCGACTGCATGCGGAAAGCCATCTCGTAGTTGGCGATCCGGGCCTGGATCTCGGCGTCGGGCGTGGTCGCGAACTCGTGCTCGTGCAGGTCGCGGAGACCGTCGAGCACCTGCCGCCGATTCGCGGCCGACACGCCCGGGGGATTGCTGACATAGAGCACGGGATCCGCGCCGGATCGGAACCGCACGGCCTGGTGCTTCGTCGGCAGGAACCCCGCGCCCCAGAGGTGGCTCATGAGGGGCTGCCCGCCCTTGTTCTTCGTGATCAGCACGACGAACGAGGGCAGGTCGTCCTGGACGGTGCCGAGGCCGTAGTCGAGCCAGGCTCCGATGCTCGGCCGGCCCGGTATCTGCGAGCCGCTCTGCATGAAGGTCACGCCGGGGCCGTGATTGATGCTCTCGGTGTACATCGAGCGAACGAAGCACAACTTGTCGGCGATCGCCGCGGTGTGCGGCAACAACTCGCTCACCCACGCGCCACTGTCGCCATGCCGGGCGAAGGCATAGGGCGAGGCGGCGAGCGGGATCGAACTCTGGTTGCCCGACATGCCCGTGAGCCGCTGGCCGCCGCGCACGCTGTCGGGAAGTTGCTCGCCATCCTTCTCGCCGAGCAGCGGTTTGTGATCGAACAGGTCGAGCTGCGAGGGGCCACCCGACTGGAAGAGGTAGATCACTCGCTTCGCCCGGGGCGGAACGTGAAACCCGTCGAGTACGCCCCCGTGAGATCCCGCCGGCAGGGCGACGTCGTCGGCCGCGCCGGCCGCCGCGTCGCGGGCCACGATGTCGGCGAGCGCGATGCCACCGAAGCCGAGTCCGAACGAACGGAGCCAGTCGCGCCGATTGGGAGATGCGGGCATCATCGTTTCACCACGCAGCCATCGTAGTTCATCAGAGCGTTGACGACGCCGGCAGCGGCGGCCACGTCGACGGCGGCCAAGCCCTCGCGAGGCTTGGTGGCCCCCACGGCCACCAGCCGGACAGCGTCGTCCGGATGCTGCCGATACCACTCGGCCTGCTCGACGTGCATGCGGGCCAGGATCTCCCGCTCTGCCGCATCGGGCGGGCGGCAGGTGAGCCGCTCGAAGGCGGCCGCAATGGCGGCGTCGGCCCGGCCGGCGTGCTCGACGAGCAGCCGTTCGGCGAGCACCCGGGCCGCCTCGACGAACTGGGGGCCGTTGAGCAGCACGAGCGCATGCAGTGGCGTGTTCGTCACGTCGCGGCGAGCCACGCACACCACCCGCTTGGGCACGTCGAAGGTCTCGAGCACCGGTGCCGGCCCGGTTCGTCGCCAGAACGTGTAGAGGCTGCGGCGATAGAGGGCGTCGCCCGCGTCGGCATCGGCCGGCTTGAACGACTCGGGCATGTCGTACGTCTTCACCGGCGGACCGCCCCGCGTCTCGACCAGCAGGCCGCTCGCGGCGAGGATGCCATCGCGAATCATCTCCGCGGGCAGGCGGTGCCGAGGACCTCGGGCGAGCCAGTGATTGAGCGGGTCGTCGGCCATGACCCGTGCGTCGGCGATGCTCCGCTGCCGGTAGGTGCGGGACCGCATGATCTCCCTGACGAGCCGCTTCATGTCCCAGCCGAAGCCGCCGTCGGCGACCGGGTGCGCGAACCGCCAGGCGAGCAGATCGAGCACCTCGGGATATTCGGGCAGGGCCGACTGGCTGCCGAGATCCTCGGCGGTGGGCACGAGACCGATGCCGAAGAGCGACTGCCAGAGACGGTTCACCGTCACCCGGGCCAGCAGCGGATGGTCCGGCGCCACGAGCCAGCGGGCGAGTCCGAGGCGGTTCCGCGGCTGATCGGCCGGGAACGGCGGCAGGGCGGCCGGCGTGTCGGGCTCGACGGCCTCGCGTCGCTTGTCGTAGTCGCCGCGCTCGAGCACGTAGGCGGTTCTCGGCTCCGCGAGTTCCCGCATCACCATCACCTCCGTGGCCTTCTCGGCCAGGTCGTCCCGCCGGCGGCGGGCGTCTTTCACCCGCGCACGGCCCGCGGCCGCCGCCGGATCGACCGTCGCCGCGAACCACTCCCCGACCGCATCGCCTTCGCTCCGCGTCGCCAGGCACCGGGCGATCGTCCCGGGCTCCGCCAGTTCGCGAACTTCGAGCGGCGCCAACGCACGGTCGAACACGCGGAAGTCGTCGACCACGCCTCCCTTGAAGCCGTGATCGCGGAAGCGCTCGCCGATCGTGATCGTGTCGCCGCCGCCGCCGGTGATCTCACGGGTCAGGGAATCGCGGATCGTCTCCACGGCGACCGCATGGCCGTCCACGAACAGCCGCAGGCCCGCGGCCCGGCCCGAGCCGTCGCTCGTCACGGCGACGTGCACCCAGCGTTCGACCGGAAGCGGCTCCCGCGCCCGGATGCTCGCCACGTCGCCGGGCCAGAAGTGCACGAGCGACCAGCGGAGATGGCCGCGATCGACGAGGAGCTCGTAGCCGCGGCTGCCGGCGTCGGTCCAGCCCCCCGACCGATGAAACACGACGGCACGTTCCATCTCGGCCGGCGACCTGATCCATGCCGCGACGGTGAAGGGCTGACTGCGATGGAAGTTGCCCACGGGCGTCTTGACGGGGTGGTCGCCGGTGAGGCTGATGGCCCGGCCGATCCGGCCGTCCACGAGAACGTTCTCGGGAGGCGACGTGGCCCGCAGGTCGGTCGGGCTGCCGGCATCCGCGGCGGCACCGGCGGCTTCCCGGGCCCGCGCCGTGCCGCTGACGAATCGGTCATCGGCGTCGCGTTCGTCGAACGAGTAGTGGACCAACTCTCCCGTGAGCCGTCCCACGGCCCCCTGCGAAGTCAGCGCCGGAGTCGGCTCCGGCCCACCGGCGAACCAGGCGGCCACGCGGTCCCGCGCCGCCGCCTCGAGCCGCACGAGATCCGCCGCCGCGAGCCCACAGGCCTCCTCGGCCGCGGCGAGCGCGTCGCGGCCCGCGTCATCGAGCAGCCGTAGTGTCGGTGTCGGCACCGACTGCGTGAAGTAGGAATAGAGACCCGCTTCATCGATGTCGTCGAAGAACGCGAACAGCGCGTAGAAGTCCTTCTGCGGGAGCGGGTCGAACTTGTGATCGTGGCACCGGCAGCACTCGAGCGTCAGGCCGAGGAACGCCGTGCCGAACGTGGTCACGCGATCGTTGACGTGGGCGACGCGATACTCCTCCTCGACCGAGCCGCCCTCGCTCTCCTGCTGATGGAGCCGATTGAAGGCCGTCGCCAACACCTGCTCGTCGGACGCGTTGGGCAGCAGGTCGCCGGCCAACTGCCACGTGACGAAGCGGTCCCACGACAGGTTGCGATTGAAGGCCTCGACCACCCAGTCGCGCCACCACCACATCGGCCGTTCGCGGTCGACCTGGAATCCGTAACTGTCGGCGTAGCGGGCCACGTCGAGCCAGTCGGCCGCCATCCGCTCGCCGTATCGCGGACTCTCGAGCAGTCGATCGAGCAACCGGTCGTAGGCGTCCACCGCGTCGTCCGCGAGGAACTCCGACACGTCGGCGGGAGTGGGCGGCAGACCGGTGAGGTCGAACGAGGCCCTGCGGATGAGCGCGACCCGATCGGCCTCTGGCTGCAAGACGAGCCCGCGGGACTCGAGCCGGGCGGCGACCAGCCGATCGATCTCGGTCGCCGCGGAGACCCCCACATCGGCCGGCTTCCGCGGCGGCACGAGCGTCCAGTGGGGTTCGTAGGCCGCTCCTTCGGCGATCCATCGCTTCAGGATCGCCACCTCTGCGGCGGAGAGTCTTCCCACCTTCGCAGCCGGGGGCGGCATCACGAGATCGTCGTCGGCTGACTCGATTCGCGCCACCAGTTCGCTCTCGTCGGGAGCCCGGGGCACGATCGCACGCGCGCCGCTGTCGAGTTCAGCGACCGCATGATCCTGCCGGTCGAGCCGCAGGCCAGCCTGCCGGTTGGCCGAATCGGGACCGTGGCAGCCGAAGCACTTGTCAGACAGGATCGGCCGCACGTCCCGATTGAACGAGACCCGCTCGTCGGCGGCTGCAGCGACCGCGCAGGCGGCAACCAGAACGGAGGCCCGAGTGGGCGAAAATACCGACCATGCCATGCTCAAAAGCATACACACCGGACCAGCATGGGGCCTGGGCACACGAGTCACAGTCGGGGACGGTTCGACGTGTGTGATACAAATGTCACCTGTTATGATGCGACATCGGCTGCGTATCTTAGGAATCGTTGCGGCATTCCGACTCACGGCCGCAGCTGCCGCCGCGGAGCCCTCGATCGCACCCGCGGCCGCTCGGGTCGCGCCACCGAACGTCGTCATCCTCTATGCCGACGACCTGGGCTACGGCGACCTCGGGGCCAACAACCCCGCGTCGAAGATCCCCACGCCGCACCTCGACCGCCTCGCCGCTGAGGGGATGCGGTTCACCGACGCCCACAGCTCGTCGGGCATCTGCTCGCCGTCCCGATACGCCATGCTCACCGGCCGCCACCATTGGCGCGACTTCCACGGCATCGTCACCACGTTCGGCCCCTCGGTCTTCAAGCCCGGCCAACTCACGCTGCCAGAGATGCTGCGGCGGCGGGGCTATGCCACTGCCTGCATCGGCAAGTGGCACCTCGGTTGGAACTGGAAAGCCATCCGCAAGCCGGGCTCACCGCCGAACTCGGTCGCCCACGCCGACTTCGACTGGTCGCGACCGATTCCGGATGGGCCGCTCGACCACGGGTTCGACGCCTACTTCGGCGACGACGTCATCAACTTCCCGCCCTATGCCTGGATCGATGGCGACCGGGTGACGGAGCCCCCCGACACCACGCTCGAGACGATGCCGACCAAGCCGAAGGAGGGTGGGTGGGAGTTCCACCCTGGCCCGGCGCGGAGCGATTGGGATTTCTACCGGGTGCTCCCCACGCTCACGGAGCGTGCGGAGGCGTTCGTGCGGTCGCGGGCGGGCAATCCGCAGCCCTTTTTCCTCTACATGCCGCTGCCGTCCCCGCATGCCCCCATCATTCCCAACGACGAGTTCGATGGCCGATCGCAGGCGGGAGCCTACGGCGACTTCGTGGCCCAGACCGATGACGCCTGTGGCCGCGTGATGGCCGCCCTGCGGGAGACGGGCCTCGATGCGAACACGATCGTGGTGTTTTCGGCCGACAATGGGCCGGAGCGCTACGCCTACGCCCGCGACGCCGCCTTCGACCACTGGTCGGCGGCGCCGTTTCGGGGCATCAAGCGGGATCTCTACGAAGGAGGACATCACGTGCCCTTCCTGCTCAAGTGGCCCGGCGTGACGACTCCGGGCGCAGTGTCCGACGCCCTCGTGTCGCAGGTCGACCTGATGGCCACGCTTGCCGCCGCCGTAGGATTCGACCTCCCGACCGACGCGGCCACTGATTCCCACGACCTCCTGCCGTGGCTCACCGGCCGGGCGGCAACGCCCCCGCGGACGACGATCATCCACAACACCAATCCGAAGCGCTTCGCGATCCGGCATGGTGACTGGCTGCTCGTGGACGGCCAGACGGGCGTGACCGACGGGAAGACCCGGTCGCCTCCGGCAGCCTGGGTCGAAAAGCACGGTTACCCGCCCGACGACGACCAGCCGGTCGAACTCTTCGATCTGGCCCATGATCCCGGCCAGCGGCGGAATCTCGCGGCCCAGCAGCCCGAGCGGGTGGCCGAACTCCGCGGCCTCCTCGCGCGGCTGCTCGCGGACGAGCGGTAGCCGCCGCTGAGCCGTGAAGGCCCATATCGCCCGGCGCCGCTGCTTCGCCTATCCTAGCGTGCCAACGGTCCCACGTCGGGCCCGGCCTTCGCACCTGCCCGGCATGCCATGACCGACGAAACGCCCGCATCCGCCCCCAAGCCCAGCGCCGTCGAGGTCGCCAAGACGGCCAGCAACTTCCTGCGGGGCGACATCGCCCGCGAGCTCGCCGACGGCGCGCCCGGATTCGGCAAGGGTTCCGTGCAGCTTCTCAAGAACCACGGCACCTACCAACAGGACGACCGCGAAACCCGCAAGGCGGTCGACGGCAAGAAGAGCGAGCGGCAGATCTCGTTCATGATCCGCACGGTCGTGCCCGGCGGGAAGCTCACCGCCGAGCAGTTGCTCGCCGCCATCGACATGGGGGACGAACTCGGCAATGGCACGATCCGGCTGACGACCCGGCAGTCGATCCAGCACCACGGCGTGGTGAAGGGTGAACTCAAGGACTTCATGCAGCGGGTGCACGCCAACCACCTCACGACGCTCGCCGCCTGCGGCGACGTCGAGCGCAACATCATGTGCTGCCCGGCTCCGCTGCACGGCAACCCCGTCCGCGACGAGATGCAGGCCAAGCTCGACGAACTCGCCAAGCACCTCGCCCCGCGGACGCGGGCCTACTACGAGATCTGGCTCACCGACCCCGACACCGGCGAACAGAGCCGCGTGGCCGGAGGCCCGGAGGTGGAGCCGATCTACGGGCCCACGTACCTGCCGCGCAAGTTCAAGACCGCATTCGCACTGCCCGAGGACAACTGCACCGATGTCTACGCCAACGACCTCGGCTTCATCGCCGTCCACGAGCAAGGCAAGATCCTCGGCTACAACGTGCTCGCCGGCGGCGGCATGGGCGTGACACCGAGCGCCGCCAAGACGTTTCCCGCGCTGGCGAAGCGGCTGGGGTTCGTGCCGCCGGAGGACGTGCTCGCGATCGCCGAGGCGATCGTCAAGGTGCAGCGCGACTTCGGTAACCGCGCCGACCGCAAGGTCGCGCGGCTCAAGTACACGATCCACACGATGGGCCTGGAGAACTTCCGGGACAAGGTCGAGGAATACTTCGGCAAGCCACTGGCCCCCTGCCACCCGGCCGACGTCCACGGCTTCGACGACCACATCGGCTGGCACGAGCAGGGCGACGGGAAGTTCTTCTACGGCTTCAACGTGGAGAACGGCCGCGTCCACGATACGGGCGACTTCCGGCTCAAGACGGCCCTGCGACGGATCCTCCGCGACGTCAAGCCAGGCGTCCGCATCACAGCCCACCAGAGCCTGCTGTTCACGGGCCTCACGGTCACCGACCGCGAGCGGATCGCGACCATCCTCCATGAACACGGCGTGCAGACCTCCGAGGAGATTTCGACGTTGCGCCGCTGGAGCATGGCCTGCGTGGCCCTGCCGACCTGCAGTCTCGCGGTCGCCGAGAGCGAGCGGGTGTTGCCGGGGCTCATCGACGCGCTCGAGCCCGAGGTGGCCAAGCTCGGCCTCGGTCAGGATGCCTTCACCGTCCGCATGACCGGCTGCCCCAACGCCTGCGCCCGCCCCTACAATTCGGACATCGGCATCGTGGGCCGCACCGCTGGCAAGTACACCATCTTCCTCGGCGGCCGGCTGCTCGGCGACCGGCTCAACGCGCAGTACAAGGACGTCGTGCCCTTCGAGGATCTCGGCCGGGAGATCACCGCCGTGCTCGCCTGCTACAAGGCGGAACGACATGCCGGGGAAACCCTCGGCGACTTCTGTCACCGCAAGGGCATGGACGGGGTACGCACCTGGGCCGACGAGTGGCTGGCCGGCGCCCGCGGCCACGGCTGACCTGAAGCCCGAGCGGCTTCGCGAGCGTCGGGCACCCAACGTGGTCCCACGATCAGTGCGCGAATCTCCGGGCTATCGCTCCCCGTAGCGGGCCATGATGTCCGCCACGCTCTCCCGCTCCGCGTGCAGGGCTGCCACGCACTCCGGATCGATCTTGCCGGTGTCGGCGAGGTTCGCCAACGCCTCGAGGGCCTGCTCCAGCGTCCACGCCGGTTTGTAGGGCCGATCACTGGACAACGCGTCGAAGATGTCGGCCACCGTCACGATCCTGGCCTCCAGCGGGATCTGATCGCCACGCAGCCCCTTCGGGTAGCCGCTGCCGTCGAGGAATTCGTGATGACTCCCGACGATGTTTCGCAGCACGTCGATGCCAGCCAGGCTTCCGAGGTGAAATTCCTCGATCAACCGGTCGATGATCTGCATCCCCAGGTCGACGTGCCGGGCCATGTCCTCCCGTTCTTCCGGCGTCAATTCCGTCGGTTTGTGGAGGATGGCGTCTGGAATGCCCACCTTGCCGATGTCGTGCATCGCGGCGAACAGAAACACCAATTCGACGAATTCGTCAGACACCTTGTGGCGCGGCGATATGTGCCTGGCGATCAGCCGGGCGTATCGTGAGATGCGATCGAGATGGGAGCCGGTGTCGTTGTCGCGCAGTCTGGCGAAATCCCGTGCCACCCGCACCGAACCCACGAGCGCCCGGGCGGCGGTGAGCTCCTGGGTGACGAGCATGTGCAGCAGCCTGACATGCACGTCGAGCCGCGACACGGTGTCGGGGGTGAATGCACCGGGACTCATCGAGTTGAAAAACAGTATGCCCTGAAACAGCTCCCCGTCGAACAGCGGCACCGTGTAGGAAGACCGAAACCCGGCCGTGCGAATGTGCGTCGCATGCACGCTCGGGCCAGGCGTCTGAACGGGGATGTCGTCGAGGATCCGCGCCGTGCGATTGGCCACCAACCTGCTCAGGCTTGGACTCTCCGCCAACGGAAACTCGTACCGCCGCAGCGGCACGCCGGCTTCGCTGCTGTCGACGAAGCTTCTGAGCATGCCGGAGTCGGCGTCGTAGAGCACCCACGACACCTGGTCGATCTCCGGAAGCATCTTGAGCATCTGCCGGTGCAGGATGCCGAACCGCTCGGTCAGCGTCCCGGCCCGCTCGGCCGGCAGCGGCACGTGCGTGGCGTCGCCGACGTGGTCGAAGGTGACATCCATGATGGCTCGGATCCTACTCGCCCCCGCTCACGACGCGGCCACGACCGGCGGTTTTGGCCGCGTAGAGCGCCCGATCGGCGCGCTCCAGGAGTGTCTTGCTGCCGTGGTCGCCGGTCGGGGTGACGGCGGCGACGCCGATCGACACGGTCACGTGGCCGTCACCGGCCTGCGGGCCACGCGGAATGGCGAGCCTCGACACCGCTGTCACGACGTCCCGGGCCAGCGCCTCGGCCACGTCCAGATCCGTTCCGGGAAGGATCGCCAGAAACTCCTCGCCGCCCCAGCGGCCGACGACATCGCCTGGACGTCGCAACGATCCCCGCACGCCCGCGGCGACGGCAGCCAGACAGCCATCCCCGGCTATGTGCCCATGCGCATCGTTGTATGTCTTGAAGTGGTCGATGTCGATCATCAAGACCGCCAGCGGACTCCTGCTCCTCGCGCCCCTGGCCCATTCGATGCCCAAAACCGCATCGATCTGACGACGATTGCAGAGGCCGGTCAGTGCATCGGTCACCGCCATGGACCGCAGCTCGCGCGACGCGGCGGCATCCCGCGCGTGATTCGTGATCGCCAGGTCCAGGGCCACTTTCAGGTCGCGCGCCCGAAAGGGCTTGATCAGATAGCCGAACGGCGACACCTCGAGCGCCCGCGCGAGCGTCGCCTCGTCCGAATGGGCCGTGAGAAACACCACCGCCACGTCCTGCTGGGCGCGAATGCGACGGGCGGCCTCGACGCCGTCGCCGCCGGCGGCGAGCCGGACGTCCAGCAGCACGATCGTCGGCACCTGTCGAGCCGCGGCGTCCACGGCTTCATCCTCCGTATCCACGACACCACACACCTCGTAACCCAGCCCAATCAACTCGGTCGACAGATCGAGTGCCGTGATCGCCTCGTCCTCGACGATCAAGACCCGCCGCACCGCCGCCTCGGTCGTCATCATGACGCGCTCCAACGCACGGAAACCCCCGACAGCGAATCATGCTCGGCGATCGACATCGACCCGCGCAACTGACGCAGCAGCGATGCCACCAACTGCATGCCGATGCCTCGGCCCGATGGCACGGTCGCGGCCGCACCGGGGCCGTCGTCTCCCACGAAGAGCTCGCAGGCAGCACCGCTGCGATCGAGCCGCACGAGGATCCGGCCCTGGTGCCGTCCCGAAAAGGCGTGCTTCAGCGAATTGAGCACCAGCTCCGAGGCGATCAGCGACAAGGGCACCGCACGTTCGACGTCGACCACCAACGGTGCGACCTCCAGCCTGGCGTCGATCTCGCACCCATCCGGCTTGTTCGATGACACGATCATCGCGACCATCTCGTGCAGGAAATCGGCTAGATCGATTTCCGCGAAACTCGACGTCGAATAGAGACGATCGTGGATCAGCGACATCGCGCGGATCCGCTCCCGACAGTCGAGAAATACGCCCCGCTCACGCTCGCCGTCGAGCTTCGACGCCTGGATGCTGAGCAGGCTCGAGATCACCTGCATGTTGTTCTTGATCCGGTGGTGCACCTCCCTGAGCAGC
>CAIXGY010000235.1 GCA_903919035.1 uncultured Planctomycetaceae bacterium
TCGAGGAGATCGGCGCCCGACCGCCGATCTTCGCCTCGCGGGAGCAGTGGACATGGACGCCATGGGACAAGCTCCCGGCCCTCCTGCTCATGGCCGCCTGCCTGTGTGTCGAGTGGTTTCTGCGGAAGCGCTGGGGATTGGTGTGACGGGTGCGTGGGGCCCCCTCCGCCAGCCGGCGACGGGCTCACCGAACTGGTTGGGTCCCTCCCGGATCGGTGAGGACGCTGCCGCACCGCTCCGCGTGTCGGTGCCGTCGGCCCACGGTCCCGCGGCGGGCGCGCGCGGGAGAGACCCGCGATTTTCCAGGGCTCGAGCCGGCCCCGACCGTTCCGCCCGCGATTCCGGGCCACGGCGATCCCCGTGGCACGCGATATGCACTGGCATCAGGGTGCTCGTGATCGACAGTCGCCCCCTCGTGCCGAGGTCTCATCCATGTCCGCCGCTCGTCGCCTCGCCTGCTCGCTGCTCTGGGCCACCGCCGTCGTCGGCCTGCTCTGCACCAGGGCCGATGCCGGCACCCTTGTTCGCTTCGAGACCATCCTCGGCGTCATCGAGGTCGACCTCCTGGACGAGGCCATGCCGACCACCGTGGCCAACTTTCTGTCGTATGTGAATGCGGGCAGTTACGACTCGACGATCATCCACCGCAGCACGACCTACAACCCAAACTCGATCCAGATCGTGCAGGGTGGGGGATACGTGTTGGTCGGGGGCACCTCGCTCGCTCCCGTCGCGACCTTTCCGCCGCTCGTCTTCGAATCGGGCACCTTCACCAACGCCCGGGGCACGATCGCGATGGCCCGCGGGGCCGCGCTCGACAGCGCCACCAGCCAGTTCTACTTCAATGTGCAGGACAACCCGGCCCTCGACGGCAACTACGCCGTGTTCGGTTCCATCACCGGCCCCGAGGGCCTGGCCACGCTCGACGCGATCGGCGCCGTCGACGTGTATGACGTGTCGCCGCAACTGGGGCCGGTTTTCTCGGAACTGCCGTTGACCGCTCCGTCGCTCCAGCAGTCGAGCCTCGTGATGGTGAACCGGGTGCAGGCGGTGCCGGAGCCCTCGACGATCGCCCTGGCGGCCGTCGGCGCGGTGGCGTTGGCCTTCGCCCGTCCACGTCGGCTACGTCGCGACTGACCCGGCGGATCCGCGGCGGTCGGCCGCGATTTCGACTTCTGCCGCTGGACGGCCTGTGCTACCGTCCCCGGCGATGGCCAGGCGTCGCAAGATCCGCGAGAAACTCCTGCTCGGCGGCATGCTCGTGGCCGCGGTCGTGGCGCTCTTGTCGGCGAGCGGCTTCCTCGGCATCTACTCCTACCGCAATCTGGTCCGCGGGCTGTCCTGCCGCTCGGCGGAACTGCCGCACGCCAGTCGGCTCGCCGACCGCGTCGCCGCCGTGCGGCTCGCCCACGCCCGCGCCTGCGCCGGGGATCGCAACGCCGCCAGCGAGTTTCGGGCCTATCTCGCGGCCGCGGTCGCGGCGCTCGACGGCTACCGCGCGGAACTCGCCGCGGGAGACGTCGACGACGAGCCGCTCGCGGATCGATCCCGCGAGCACGACACCGCCCGGCGGATCGCCGCCTGCCTCACCGAGATCGACGCGCTCGTGCGGACGGCCGATCCGGCCGACCCGACGCCGGATCGCGATACGCTCGTGGCGGTGGGGCCCGAACTCGACGCCCTGGCCGTGCTCACCGCCGCATTGCCGTCGTTCCTGCAGGAGCGGCTGCACGAACTCTCGCGCGAGGTTCGCACCCGCTACCGGTCGCTGATCGCCACGACCTGGGCGTCGGCCATCTCCGCGGTCGTGCTGCTGGCCACGATCGGCGCGCTTACCTACCGCTGGGTCTTCCGGCCGCTGCGGCTGCTCGGCCACGGGTCGCGGCGGGTGGCCGCGGGTGACTTTGGCTATCGCATCCGCCTCGACTCGCGGGACGAGATGGCGGAACTCGCCGACGCCCTCAACGACATGACCCAGCGCTTCGAGGAAATCCGCGACGACCTCGACCGCCAGGTGCAACTCCGCACCCGTGAGGTGGTCCGGGGCGAGCAGTTGGCGAGCGTCGGGTTCCTGGCCGCCGGCGTGGCCCACGAGATCAACAATCCGCTGGCCTCGATCGCGATGTGCGCGGAGTCGCTCGAAAGCAGGTTGGCGCCGGCCGACGCGGCCGACCAGGAGGCCCAGGTTACCCGCCGCTACCTCGAACTCATCCAGACGGAGGCCTTCCGGTGCAAGGGCATCACCGAGAAGTTGCTCGACTTCTCCCGGCTCGGAGAGCGCCGGCGGCAGGCGACGGCGTTGGCCGCGCTCGTGGCCGACGTGGCCGAGATGCTGCGGCACGTGGGCCGCTTCAAGGGGCGTACGATCGAGATCGAGCCGGGCCAGGACGTCCTCGTGATGGCCAACCCCCAGGAACTCAAGCAGGTTGTGCTGAACCTGCTGGTCAACGCACTCGACTCCGTCGAGGATGCCGGCCGGGTGGTGGTGGCGGCCCGCCGCAGCGGTGGCGAGGCGATATTGACGTTCACCGACGACGGCTGTGGCATGGACGAGGAGGTGTTGGAGCACCTCTTCGAGCCCTTCTTCACGCGGCGCAAGAGCGGCCAGGGAACCGGCCTCGGCCTGTCGATCGTCCATCGCATCGTCACCGACCATGGCGGCCGCATCGAGGCCACGAGCGCCGGTCCCGGCAGAGGGGCGACGTTCCGCATCAGCCTGCCGCTGGCGGCGGTCGGGCCGGTTGCCGATGCCGCCATCCCCCGCGGCGCCGACCAGGCGGCCTGACCTCCCACCCGGAGCCACCATGAACCAGTCCCCGCGGCCCCTGCGGATCCTGTTCGCCGACGACGAGCCGTCGCTCCAGGAACTCATGCGGATCGAGCTGCCCCGCCTCGGCCACGAGGCTACCGTCTGCCCCGACGGCGCCACCGCTCTGGCCGCCCTCGACCGGTCGGCGTACGACTGTGTGATCGTGGATCTCGATATGCCCGGTGCGGGCGGGCTCGACGTGATCGCCCGCCTGCGCCAGACGTCCCCCGACACCGAGGCCGTGATCCTCACCGGCAAGTCGTCGGTCGAGAGCGCGGTCGCGGCGATCCGCCACGGCGTCTCGGACTACCTCACGAAGCCCTGCAAGCTCGCGGAGTTGCAGGCCGTGCTGGAGCGGGTGCGACGCCGGCGGGAGTTGACCATCCGGCTTCGCGCGCTCGAGCGGCGTGTCCGCCGGGCGGAGGGGGAGACTCGGCTCGTCGGCGACTCGCCGGCACTCGACCAGGTGCGTCGGCTGATCGCCCGCGTGGCCGCCAGCGAGGCCACCGTGCTGGTGCGCGGGGAGACGGGCACGGGCAAGGAACTCGTGGCCCGCGCGATCCACGAGGGGAGCGGTCGGGCCGGGGGGCCGCTGGTGGCGGTCAACTGCGGCGCCCTGCCGGAACACCTCGTCGAGAGCGAGCTCTTCGGCCATCGCCGGGGGGCCTTCACCGGTGCCGACGAGCATCGTGCGGGGCTCTTCGAGGTGGCCGACGGCGGCACGTTGTTCCTCGACGAGATCGGCGAACTGCCGAAGCACCTGCAGTCGCGGCTGCTGCGAGTGCTCGAAAGCGGCGAGGTGCGGCGCGTGGGCGACAATCAGCCGATCACGGTGGACGTGCGGGTGGTGTGCGCCACCCACCGGCCGCTCGAGGAGATGGTGGCCGACGGAGCGTTCCGCGAGGATCTGCTGTTTCGCATCAACACCTTCGAGGTTGCAATTCCCCCGCTCCGGGACCGCCGGGCCGACATTCCCGGGCTCGTGCGCCACTTCGTGCGGCTCGCCCGGCCGCACACGCCGCCTCAGGCGGAGGTGGTGGAGCCGGCCGTGCTCGACGTCTTGGCGGCCCATCGGTGGCCAGGCAACGTGCGGGAACTCGCCAACGTCATCGAGCATGCGCTGGTGCTCTGCGACGGTCTGCCTCTGACGGTGGCCCATCTGCCGGCCAGGCTGGGCGGTCTGCGGCCGTCCGCGGTCGGCCCCACCATCCCGCCGCCCACTCCGGCCGTGGCGCCGCAGCCGGCCGCGGCTTTGCGGCCGCGCAACCTCCGCGAACTCGAGATGCAGGCAATCCTCGAGGGCCTCGATCGCAACGGCGGCAACAAGCCGAAGACCGCGGAGGAACTCGGGATCAGCCTGAAGACGCTCTACAACAAGCTCCACCAGCTCCACGACGGCCTCGGCCAGACCGGGTGATACGGCACGGGCATCCCCGACGCCGGGACAGGCGCGGTGACGCACGAGGATCACGTGGAATCCGTATGAGCGGTCAGGCGATCCGGCTCACGTCTTCCGCACCACGCCCACGAGCACGCCCAGCACGCGGGCGTTGCGGACGTAGATCGGCTTCATCGACGAGTTGGCGGGCTGAAGACGGATCCGGTCCCGTTCGGGAAACCAATACTTCAGCGTGGCCTCTCCGTCCTCGGTCTGTGCCACCACGATGTCGCCGGACCGCGCCGTCTGCTTCTCCTGGATCACAACCCAGTCTCCGTCGGCGATCTGGGCGTCGATCATCGAGTCGCCCATCACCTTCAGCACGAAGTGGTTGTCGCGAGCGAACAGATCCTCGAAGCTGATCCGCTCGCTCTGTTGCTCGGCGGGCCGCAGCGTGCCCGCCGCCACCCAGCCGACCATCGGCAGGCCCCGGAGACTGGCGGGCTCCATGACGAGTTCAATCGCACGCGACATGTTCTTGCCGCGCGTGATAAGGCCCTTTCGCTCCAGGGCCTTGAGATGGCAGACGACGCCGTTGGGTGAGCGAATCTTGAAGGCCTGCCCGATCTCGCGAACCGTCGGACCGAAGCCGCGGGAATGAATCTTGTTGCGGATGAAGGCATAAATCTCCATCTGCCGCTCGGTCGGTTGATCACCCCCATCAGCGTCGGCCGCCACGGTCGTGAGACCGAGCAGATGCGTTTTTCCCGACGGATGCTTGCGGAGTGCGGCGACGGCGGCGGCTCCGCTGCCCCGGCGCGGTTTGGTTCGGGCGGGAGATGGGCGGCGGGACGAGGCAGGAATCTTGCGCTTGGACATGCGTGTCGAGCGGATGACCGCTTTCCTGGAATGGGTTTGGACACCGCGGCGATACTCATCGGCCGCCGTGCAGTATGGACGCCAGTATCTTACTATACGGCCGTTCATTTTCAAGGGGCCGCGGCGGGGGTTCTCGCCGAGGCCACGGGATCACTACCATGAAGGAGATGAGATTCCGTGAATCTCCGGAGTTTTGAGCCATGCGCGCGGTCTGGTTGTCGTCTCGACGAGGAGTGCTGATCGCGGCGGTCTGGGGGCTCTCGCTCTTGCCGGCGACCGCCCCGGCGGATCCGGCCGTCGCCGGGGCGGAGCCGCGGAAAGCCGTCCGAGACGCCGACGTCGCCCGGAAGGCGACCACGGTCGCCGTGATCCGGCTCACCGGAGACATTCCCGACGGGGTGGGGCAGGGTGGCCTGCTTGCCGATCTGGCGCCCCACCTGCATCGGATTGTCGAGCGGCTCGACAAAGCGGCCGAGGACAACCGCGTAAAGGCCGTTGTGCTCGCGGTCGAATCACCCGAGGTCGGCCGGGCGAGGCTCGATGAATTGCGGGGGGCGATCGCCCGCATCCGCAAGGCCGGCAAGCCGGTCGCCGCCCATCTCGTGGGCGGCTCGCCGGCGCACTACATGCTGGCGGCGTCGTGCGACACGATCACCATGGCACCGGCGGCCACGCTCGAGATCGCGGGCGTGCGCACCGAGATGATGTTCTTCAAGTCGCTGCTCGACCGGCTCGATGTCGCTGCGGAGATTCTGCAGGTGGGTGAATTCAAGGGGGCCGGCGAGCCGCTCACCCGCGAATCGATGAGTCCGCAACTGCGGGAGCAGTACGAAAGCTTCGTGGGCGACCTCTACGACCAACTCGTGGAACGGGTCGCCGCCGACCGCCGGCTGCCGGTGGCGCGGATCCGCGAACTCGTCGACACCGGCATCTTTACGGCCGAGGCTGCACTGGAGGCCGGGCTCGTCGATGCGGTGGGCTACGAGGACGAGGTCGTGGCGGCGGTGGCCACACGGGCCGGTGTCGCCAGCCCCAAGGTCGTCCGTGACTATGCGGAGCGCACGATCGACCAGGACTTCACCGGCCTGGGCGGCCTCGTGAAACTCGTCGAAGTGCTCTCGGGACGGGCCGGCGAGAAGCCCGCCGGCACCGGCAAGCGCGTGGCGATCGTGCATGTCACCGGCACGATTCGCGAAGGCAAGGGGCGGGATGACCTGCTCGCCGGCGGCGCCGCCGGCGCCGAGGATCTCGCCAAGGCGATCCGGACGGCCGACAAGGACGACGCGGTCGTGGCCATCGTGCTGCGGATCGACTCGCCCGGCGGATCGGCGCTCGCCAGCGACCTGATCTGGCGGGAGGTGGAGCGGTGCGGCAAGCCCGTCGTGGCGAGCCTCTCCGACACCGCGGCGAGCGGTGGATACTACATCGCCGTGGCGGCCGATCGCATCGTGGCCGCACCCGGCACCCTGACTGGTTCGATCGGCGTGGTCGGCGGCAAGATCGCCGTCGGCGGCGCCCTCGAGAAGGTGGGCGTGCACACCGATGTCGTGAGCAAGGGCCGCAACGCCGGCTGGCTGTCGACGACCGAGCCGTTTACCCCCGGCGAGCGCGCGGCCTTTCGGGCCACCATGGAGGAGATCTACCGGCTGTTCACCGGCAAGGTCGCGGCGGGGCGGAAGCTCGATGCGCCCACGGTCGAGAACCTGGCTGGCGGGCGTGTGTTCACAGGTCGGCAGGCCCACGCGGCGGGGCTCGTGGACAGGCTCGGCACGCTTGACGATGCCGTGGACGAGGCCCGGAAGCTGGCCGGCCTCGACGCAGCCGAGAAGACCGATCGCATCCTCCTGCCCGAGCCGCGCGGTCTGTTCGATGATCTGCTCGGCGCGGTGCCTGGCGCGGCGGATCCCGTGGCGCACGTCGCGGCCGGCGGCGGACTGCGCGCCGCGCTGCTCGCGCGACTCGTCGGAGTGGCGGCCCTCGAGCCTCTGGCCAACGAGGTCGACGTGCTGACCGACGTGCTGTGCGGCCGGCCGCAGCTGCTGCTGCCGGCCCGCATCACGATCCGCTGACGGCCGCGGCGAGTTCGGCGGCCGACACGTTCAGCGCCCTGGCGAATCCGGCGACGAGGCGGCCACCGGAGGGCTCGAGCGTCACGATCGAAAAATCACCGAGCGCGAACCACTCGGCCGCCTGTGGAAAGCGGGCGAGGTAGCGGCCGGCGAACAGCTCGTAGTCCGGGTCGGCCCGATCGACGAACGCGGCCGTGGACGGCAGCGAGACCCGCGGCAGGGCCTGCGGCACCGCCGCCGAACCTTCGGCCGCCGTCACGAGCAGGCAGACCTCCGGGTGTGCCTGCATGTCGCGGGTATGGGCCGAGAGCCGGCTGACGTGGGTCACGAGTCGCAGCCGGCCGTCGCCAGCGACGTGAATCGCGTAGGGGATCAGCGATGCCGCAGGCCGCCCATCGTGGAGCGTGGCCAATGCCGCGACGGAGCTGCCGCGGATCAGGTCGCCGAGCAGGCGATGTGTCTCACGATCCATGCAGTGCATTCAAGCCGGGTCGGGTCGGCCCCGCAGCCAGGCAGCCACCGTGAGAGGGAACACATCGTCGTGCCCTGCCCGCGTCACGAATCCAGCCGAGGCAGGCCGGCGATGGTTTCGCTCGGCGGCCGCCGTTACCAGGCGAAGTGGGCGAAGGCCTTGTTCGCATCGGCCATGCGGTGGACGTTGTCGCGTTTCGTGACCGCCGCGCCCTCGCGCTTGTATGCGGCGATGATCTCCTCGGCGAGCTTCTCGAAGGTCGCCCGACCCTTCTTCTCGCGGACGGCCTGGAGCAGCCAGCGGATCGCCAGCGACTGCTGCCGGTTGCGGTTGACCTGCATCGGCACCTGGTATGCGGCACCACCCACCCGCTTCGATCGGACCTCGACGGCCGGCTTGACGTTCTCGATGGCGCGATTGAAGACCTCGATCGGCTCGATCTCGGTGACCTTCTTCGCGACGATGTCCATCGCCTTGTAGAAGACGTTTTGAGCGATGCTCTTCTTGCCGTCTTCCATCAGGCAATTGATGAACTTGCTGGCGAGCAGCGACCCGTAGCGGGGGTCGGGACGAAGTTGCGTGCGGCTGGCTGTGATGTTGCCCATGGCGATGGTTCCTGTGGCTTAGCCCTTCTTCGCGCCGTACAGGCTGCGGGACTGCTTGCGGCCCTGCACGCCGAGAGTGTCGAGCGCGCCGCGGATGATGTGGTAGCGGACACCGGGGAGGTCGCGGACACGGCCACCGCGGATGAGCACGATCGAGTGCTCCTGCAGGTTGTGGCCTTCGCCCGGGATGTAGACCGTGACTTCCTTTTGGTTGGACAGCCGCACGCGGGCGATCTTCCGCAGGGCCGAATTCGGCTTCTTCGGGGTCATGGTGCGGACCTGCAGGCACACGCCACGCTTCTGCGGGCAGCGGTCGAGCACGGGTGACTTGGAGAACTTCCGCTTGGGGCGGCGGCGACTGCGGACGAGTTGGCTGATCGTGGGCATGTTCGGAAGGTGGTGCGAGGCTGGCAGCAGGAAGCCTTGAAGCGTAGCCGAAGAATCAGGTCGAAGGAAGCGGGCGTGCCCGACGGCCGGTTTTTCCGCAGGCCGCCGGCCAGCGTGGGACCGAAACCCCAGGCCTCGCGGGCCCGGTGGCGGGGTGGTCAGGCGGGATGGAACATCTCGCCCCGGCCGCCGGTCAGCAGATCGCCGTGCCACTGCCGCCACGTGCCGTCCGCGACGGCGGTCGCCGGGGCGAAGCCGGCGCGGCCGAGCCGGCGGAGCAGGAGCGGCACGAGGGGGGGCGCCCAGGATGTGCCCCTGGCGAACGTGGCCGGGGGTATCGGCGACTGGGTGAGCGCGAGCAGTGTGCCGCGGCGCATCCCGAGGCCCGGCTGCGGGCCGATTCCGCCGGCCAGGACCAGGAGGCCCGCCCGCATCTCGAAGCCCGCTGCCGCGCCGCACGAGCCGCCGATCGCCACGAGGCCGCGGCGCATGCGGCAGCCTGCGAGATGGCCGACGTCACCCGCCACGATGACCACGCCGCCGCGGAGGCCGGCTTCGGATCCCGGCAGGGCCGCGGCCGCGTTGTCGCCGGCCGATCCGGCCACGCGCACCGAGCCGCCCGTCATCTCCGCGGCCAGCCAGTCGCCGGCGTCTCCGCCGACCACGAGCCGGCCGCCGGCCATCCGCTCCCCGGCGTGACGGCCCACCGAACCGTCGACCACGAGACGCCCCGACGCCATCCCGGCCCCCACCCGATGGACGCGGGAAAAATCGCCGCGGCATTCGATCGATCCGTCGCCGGCGTCGCCCGTCACGTCGAAGAACTCACCGAGGGCCCGCGGCCGTCCGTCCACGGTGATCGTCAGACGGGCGACGTCCCGTGCCGCGAGCGGGGCGACGCGGTCGGGCACGATGCCGTCGAGTTCGATCGTGAGCGCATCGGCCGGGGCACGACGCGGGACGAGGACGAGCGGCATGAGAGCGCAGACGGAAAACGGCGACGGCCGCGGGGAACACCTGCACCCCGCGGCCGCCAGCATATCGTCGGGTCGTCCGCGCTACTTGGCCGCGGTCGTCACCGGAATCCGCCGCGACGTGCTCGCCGGGGACTTCTGCAACTCGACTGTCAGGACGCCCTTGTCGTAGCGGGCGGTGACATTCGCGGGATCGACCGACTCGGGCAACGGGATCGCGCGGGTGAAACTGCCGTACCGGCTCTCCCGGTGCGTCCAGCCCTCGCCGCTCGACTCGGCCGTCGACTTCTTCTCGCCAGCGATCACGAGGCGGTCTTCCGACACGCTCACGTCCACATCCTGGGGGTCGATACCGGGCAGTTCCACGCGGACGTGGATCTGCCGGTCGTTCTCCGACATGTCGACCGTCGGCAGCCACTGGCCCGGCTCGATGGTGTCGAACCAGGGCAGGGTCGGCAGTGGCCGGCTGAAGAAGCCCTCGAACATGCGGTTCATCTCGTGGCGAAAGTCGGCCAGGGTGGCCAGGCTCGTGGGCTCCATGCCGGTGGGACGCTTCGTGCGGAAGGGGATCAAGCTCATCGCGCTCTCCTCTTGTTGCAGGAAACGGGAAACCAAACTGCGGAATGGGGCGCGGCCTGCGCCGCCGGGGTCAGCCGCGCACCTCGATCGTGCGCGGCCGCACCGCGGCCAGTCGCGGGACGCGGACGGTCAGCACGCCGGCGCGGCACTCGGCGGTGATCTGCGACGCGTCGAAGCCTGTGCCGAGTCGAAAGGCCCGCCGGTAGTCGCCGACGCCATACTCACGGATCACCGCACGGCCTGGCAGCGGGCGGGCGGGCACCGTGGCATGCACCGTGAGCACGCCGTCGTCGAACGTCACGTCGATGCCGTCCGGCCGTGCGCCCGGAACGTCGGCGGTGATCGTCACCTCCGCGCCTCGGTCGCAGATGTCGACCGTGGGCTGGTAGGTCTGGGCCTCACGGCCCGCGGCGGCGGGCTGCGGGGCGGTGTCGCGGGCTGGGCTGGTGGTCGTGACCATGGGGGGCATCTCCTGTGGGTTCGCGGGTGTGTGGGATGTGGTCGGGCACCGGGACTCGCCGGCGCGGTCTCTACGCGGACCGCACCGCCACCTTGTGTGGTTGGCACTCGGCCGCCTTGGGGCACGTCACCGTGAGCACGCCGTCGGCCAGCCGCGCCTCGACGCGGGCGGCGTCGACCGGAACGGGAAGCGTGAGCCGCCGCTCGAAGGATCCGCACCCGCGCTCGCGGCGGTGCCACGTCGCCGCCGGTTTCTCACCGTTGCCGCCGGTCTCGCCGGGCCGCGTGCCTTTGAGCACGAACTCGTCGCCCGACACGGAGACGTCGAGATCGGTCGCGGCGAGGCCGGGCAACTCCGCCTCGATCACGACGGCGTCGTCCGTCTCCGACACGTTGACCGCCGGCGCGGCGTCGGGCCGGCGAGCCGGCCGCGGCCCAGCGGGTTGGGTCGTCGCGAGCGTCGACCAGAGCCGGTCGAACTCGTCGCGGAGATCTTCGAGCGGCAGCGCGAGGCCGGCCAAGGGGGGCTGGAACAGGTCGCGAAGCGTGGGCATGGGCAAGCTCCTCAAAACGGGTGACGTCGGACGGCACCGTCCCTGGAGCGAATGCATCATTCGCCGGTGCGGCGCCGGAAAACAAACTCGCGAGAGCCGTCGATCGAGAAACGCAAACACCATGCCGAATCGCGGTGGACACACGATCACGAGGCCGAGTTCCGGGAAATCGCGGCCAACACGCGTGTCGCCCCACCGCATCGAGGTAAACCTCGCGGCCTGCTCCGATCCTGCGGGCTGTCAGCCTGGCAGCCGATCCCGGCGCGGCCCGCCACCCCGTTGGCGCAGGACGCGCTTTCCGTATGTTGGTCGAAACCCGAGCGGACGGATCCGCCCGAGCAGGACACTCCGGCGGCGACGTGGCGGCCCGGAGACACGGCACGGATCACGGAGACGTCTGCGATGCGATTCACGTTGCTCGACCGCGTGCTGGAGGTCGACCCCGGCCGCAGCATCACCGCCGTCAAAGCCTGCTCGCTCTCGGAGGAGTACCTGGCCGACCACTTTCCGCGCTTCCCGGTGATGCCGGGGGTCTTCATGCTCGAGGCGATGACGCAGGCAGCGGCCTGGACGATCCGTCTCGGCGAGGATTTCGCCCACGCGATCGTCGTGCTGCGGTCGGCCCGCAACGTGAAGTACGGCGATTTCCTCGAGCCGGGCCGGATTCTCACCGTCACGGCCGAGATCGTTGGGCAGGACGAGTCGACGACCAAGGTGAAGGCCAGCGGCAGCATCGACGGGCGGACGAGCCTCACGGCGAAGCTCGTCCTCGAGCGGTACAACATGGCCGACCGGAGGCCCTTCGGGGCGGCCATCGACGCCCGCGTCCGCAGCGAGCTGCGCCGCCTGTGGGGTGTTCTCCACCCCGCGGCGCGAACCAGCAGTCCTCGACCCATGGCCTATGCCACCCAGGCCCCGGAGGCGACCGCCGGGATCCCCCTGACGGCGACGGGCCGTGGATAACAGGGCCGCTGAATGCGGTTTCCGCCGGCATGGGCCGAGCGGCAGTTCCGACGGTCGCGACGGGGGATTGGGGCTGATTTCTGCCGATCGTGGGCTCGCGGTGCGGGCTGCGGCGGGAATTTCACCCCGACGAGCGGCCCGCGGTGGACTGCCGGTCCGGGAGTCGGGCTGGACGTGGCGCGAAACTTCGTCCATCATCGTGCCCCGTAACGATTCCCCGTGAGCGAGGTGACCCGCCGATGCCGTCGCGTGACGAAATCTTCGAGAAAGTGAAGGCCGCACTCGTGGACGCGCTGGGCGTCGATGAGGAGGACGTCTCGCCTTCGGCGACCATGGTCGGAGACCTCGGTGCGGAGTCGATCGACTTTCTCGACATCGTCTTCCGGCTCGAGAAGGCCTTCGGCATCAAGATCTCGCGGGGCGAGTTGTTCCCCGAAGACGTGCTCTCCAGCTCGGAGTTCGTCACCAATGGCAAGGTCAACTCGGCGGGACTCGCGGCCCTGAAGGCCCGGATGCCGTTCGCCGACCTCGCCAAGTTCGAGGCAAATCCGAGCGTGCAGAACTTCGCGAACACGCTGACCGTCGAGGACATGGTCCGCTACGTGTCCGGCAAACTGGCGGCCTGAACGAGCGAGGACGGCGGCGCCGGCTTTCATGCGTTGGTTCTGGATCGACAGGTTCGACGAATTCGTCCGCGGCACGCGGGCGGTTGCCGTCAAGAACGTGTCGTTGGCCGAAGAACATCTCCACGATCACTTCCCTGGCGCGGCGCTGATGCCGAATTCGCTGGTGGTCGAGGGCATGGCCCAGGCCGCCGGCCTGCTCGTGGCGGAGTCGATCCAGTTCAACCGGCGGGTCGTGCTGGCGAAGGTGGCGGCCGCGGAGTTTCACTTCGACGCCGTGCCGGGCGACACCATCCGCTTCCATGCCGAGGTGCTCGACATCAAGCCCGCCGGCTCGCTGACCAAGGTGCGCACCATGGTGGGCGACAGGGTGCAGGGCGAAGCCGAACTCTTCTTCGCCCACCTGGAACCCGGGGCAGGCGTGCCCCAACTCTTCGAGCCCGCCGAGTTGATGCGGTGGCTCGACCACATGCACATCTATGACGTCGGCCGCGACGAGGCGGGACAGCCGCTCGTCCGGCCCGACCTGTGACTGCGGGCCACGGCGGCACGAAGGAGGCGTGAGCGATGGTTGCCGGCAGGCGGAGGGTCGTCATCACCGGCATGGGCTGCGTGACGCCGCTGGGCGTGAGGGTGGATCGGCTCTGGAAGAACCTGATCGCCGGCGCCTCGGGCGTGGGCTACACCACCATTTTCGACGCCTCCCGGTTTCCCACGAAGATTTCGGCCGAGGTCCGCGATTGGGACATCGCCGACGAGGGGCGGAGCGACCCGTTTTGGGGCCGCGTCGGCCGGCATACGAGGTTCGCCGCCGGCGCCGCGCTCCAGGCCATGCGGGATGCCGGCCTGCCGGACGGCCTGCCCGCCGATCCGACGCGGCTTGGCGTCTACCTCGGCAGCGGCGAGGGCAACCAGGATTTCATGGCCTTCATGCGAATGATGACGCTGTCGCTCGACGGCGAGACGTTCGACGTGGCCCGGTTCACGAAGGCGGGGCTCGAGACGCTCCAGCCCCTGGCGGAGGTGGAGCAGGATCCGAACATGCCGGCGGCCCACGTGGCCGCGCTCTTCGACGCGCAGGGCCCGAGCCTCAACTGCCTCACCGCCTGCGCGGCCTCGAGCCAGGCGATCGGGGAGGCGGCCGAGCTCGTCCGCCGGGGTGAGGTCGACGTGATGCTGTCGGGGGGCACGCACAGCATGATCCACCCGTTTGGCGTGACGGGCTTCAACCTGCTCACCGCCCTGTCGACCCGCAATGATGAGCCCGCCCGGGCCAGCCGTCCGTTCGACAACGACCGCGACGGCTTCGTGATCGGCGAAGGTTCCGCGATGGTGGTGCTCGAGGAGTTGGAGCACGCGCGGCGACGCGGGGCGACGATCCATGGCGAATTGCTCGGCTACGGCTCGACGGCCGACGCCTACCGGATCACCGACACCCACCCCGAAGGCCGCGGTGCCGCCACCTGCATCGGGCTGGCGCTCGAGGACGCCGGCCTCGCGCCGGCCGACATCGACTACGTCAACGCCCACGGCACCAGCACGAGCGTGAACGACCGGGTGGAGACCCTGGCCATCAAGAAGGTGTTCGGCGATCTGGCCTACAAGACGCCCGTGTCGAGCACGAAGAGCATGCTGGGCCACCTCATCGCGGCCGCCGGTGCGACGGAGCTCATCGTCTGCCTGCTGGCGATCCGCGATCGGATTCTGCCGCCCACGATCAACTACGAGACGCCCGATCCCGACTGCGATCTCGATTACGTGCCGAACAAGGCCCGCGAGGCGGAGTGCGACGTCGCCCTCTCCAACAGCTTCGGATTCGGCGGCCAGAACATCTCGCTCATCGTCGGCCGCTATCGCGGCTGATGATGGCTGCCTGCCCTGCCATCCCTGGCCACGGTACGCGTGTCGGTCGCCTCGCCCGGGGAGGCGGAAGCCTCCGTCGCCGTGAATCGTTGGCCGGGAATTCTGCGACGTGGATGCCCCTTCGGAGCCAGACGATTCAAGGCTCCTCCAGCGTTCACCGCCCGAGGGGGCGGAAGCCTCCGTCGCCGTGAATCGTTGGCTGGGAATTTTGCGACGTGGATGCCCCTTCGGAGCCAGACGATTCAAGGCTCCTCCGGCTTCCGCCCCCTCGGGCTACGTGCGCGACGGGTGTTCGCGCATGGTTAACCCCGACCAATCGGGTGGCAGCGAGCCTGCCATGCTTGCCCAGGTTCGCGCCCGCAGGGTTTCCTCAATCGGTGCGGCCAGCACGACCGATACCCCAGCGTGACGCGGTGGAACGCGCGTGGCGGTGGTTCGCCGCCGGCAGTTCCGCCTCCCTGACTGGAAGCACTCCCATGAACGCAGCACGACGTGGCCTCGGGCTGACGGCGGTGGCCCTCGTGATCGCCGGCTCCACCGGCTGCTCGATCGTGGATCGCATGTTCCTGCTCAACGCCGACGGCCCATACGCCCATCACGCCCGGCACCTCGAGGATTGTCCCGACGGCGCGTGCCAGCCGGGTGGCCCGTGCGAAGATGGCACGTGTCCGTCCGGCGCGTGCCAGGACTGCGAAAACGGCATGTGCAAGGCTCCGCACACCGGCCGCTATGGCGGTTTGGCCAAGCATCACCTGTCGCCGGCCGAACGGGCGGCCATCGCCGGCTCCGACTATGGGGCCACGCAGCCCGCCGGGCCGCCATCCGGCGCGGTCGCATATCCCTACTACACGACCCGCGGACCCCGCGACTTCCTCGCCAAGAAGCCGGCATCGATCGGGCCGTGACGCACCGCGGATTTCAAGACTCGCCGTCGTGCCGGTAGGCTCTCGCCGAGCCTGCCGGCACGACGCGTTTACCGTCCGGTTCCCCAGCGGAGTCACCCCATGGCAGCGGCAGCCCCGTCCGGCACGTCCGCGTTCGGGCGGCTGACCAGCACCGGCTGGCTCGTCTGTGCGATCGCCGCGCTCGGCTTCGCGTTCGACATCTACGAACTGCTCATGCTGCCGCTGGTGATCAAGCCGGCGCTTGCGGCCCTCGGAGGCACGAGTCCCGACGGTGTGCCGCTGCTCCTGCCCGGCTCCCCGGCCTACACCCAGTGGGCCCGCGCGCTCTTCTTCCTGCCGGCACTCGCCGGAGGCGTGTTCGGCCTCGTGGGTGGCTATCTCACCGATCTTCTCGGCCGGCGGCGGGTGCTCACCTTCAGCATCCTGCTGTATGCCGCCTCGGCCTGTGCCGCCGGCTTCGCGACGTCGCTGCCGCAGTTGCTCGTCTGCCGCTGCCTCGTGTTCATCGGCGTGTGCGTCGAATTCGTGGCGGCCGTGGCCTGGCTCGCGGAACTGTTTCCCGACCGGGAGCAGCGCGAGCGGGTGCTCGGCTGGACGCAGGCCTTCTCGTCGCTCGGCGGGTTGCTCGTGGGCGCGGCCAACGTCCTGGCGGCCCGGTTCGCGGACGGCCTGCCGGCCATTCACGGCGACCATGACGCCTGGCGCTACACGCTGATCTCGGGAGTGATTCCCGCGTTGCCGCTGATCCTCGTGCGGCCGTTCCTGCCGGAGAGTCCGGTGTGGGCCGAGAGGAAGCGGGCCGGAACGCTCCGCCGGCCGAGCATCCGTGAACTGTTCAGCCCCGCGCTCGTGCAGACGACGGTCGTGACCACGCTCGTGTTCGCCGCGAGTTACGGCTTGGCCTTCGGGGCGATCCAGCAACTGCCACAGATCCTCGGCGGACCGCAGGGACATGCCGCGATTCGGGCCACGGCCAAGGCGGCGCAGGACCAGGCCGTCGCGGCGGCTGGGCAGGCCGGCCGCCCCGCGCCGTCTCCCGGCCGGCTCAAGAGCATCGCCGGCAATGCGTCGGACGAGGCGGTGGCGCGGGTCACGATCTGGCAGGAGATCGGCGGCCTGGTCGGCCGGGTGTTGCTCGCGTTCGCTGCCGTCCGCATCGCGGGCCGGCGGACGCTCCTGCGGATCTTCCAAGTCCCGGCGCTCGTCATCGTGCCCGCCGTGTTCTGGTGGATCTCGACGCAACTGGGCAGCGCCGGCTCGCTGCCCTGGATCAAGGGTGCCATCTTCGTGGCGGGGCTCGTGACCGTGGCCCAGTTCAGCTTCTGGGGCAACTACATCCCGCTCGTCTTCCCCACGCACCTGCGGGGCACGGGCGAAAGCTTCGCGGCCAACATCGGCGGTCGCGTGCTCGGCACCGCCGCCGCGTGGCTCACGCTCACGTTCGCGGCCGCGACACCTCCCGACCCGGTGCGGATCGCGATCGTCGGGGCGATCGTCGCGGGATCCTACGCCGCCGTGGGTGCGATCCTCACGGCGTGGCTTCCCGAGCCCCGGGGCGACGTCGTGGGCTGAGCGCCGTCACTCCGCCACCGTCCGCGGCGCGGGCGGGGCGTCGTCGGGGAGCGTGGGCAGGCTCCAGATCGTGTACAGGCCGATGGCCACGAGTGCGAACGCGGCCCACCGCAGCCAGCCAGGCAGGCTGTTCAGGAGCAGGCTCAACGCCACCACGCCCGTGACCATCGCGATCGCCCGGCGCTTCATCCCACGGCGGATGCCACGATAGTGGTGCCAGTCGTCGAGCGTCGGTCCGAAGACCGGCGACCGGTGGAGCCAGGCGTGGATCCGCGGCGAGCCCCTGTAGAAGCACCAACTCGCCAGCAGCAGAAACGGCGTCGTGGGCAGCAGCGGCAGGATCGACCCGAGCACCGCGAGACCGACGCAGGCCCACCCGCCCGCACAGTACAGGAAGCTGCGGACCGGGTCGGTGACGGGGCGGAGGTCCATTCCAGGCTTCCGGGGCGGGCACGGACGACCAGGATGTTAGCACGGGCGACCGTCCCGTATGCTCGTGCCGCCGCGGCAGTGCGGCCCCCGCCCACCAGGAGATCGCCCCATGCCCCTCGTTCCCATGCGCATCCTTCTCGACCACGCCGCCGAGCACGGCTATGGCCTCGCCGCCTTCAACGTCAACAACATGGAGCAGATCCAGGCCATCATGGAGGCGGCGAAGGAGACCGATTCGCCCGTCATCATCCAGGCCTCGCGGGGCGCCCGCAGCTACTCGCAGGACAACTACCTGCGGCACCTCATGCTCGCGGCGGCCGAGCTTTACCCGAAGATCCCCGTGGCGATGCACCAGGATCACGGCAACTCTCCGTCCACGTGCCAGAGCGCGATCGACAACGGCTTCACCAGCGTGATGATGGACGGTTCGCTGAAGGAGGATGGCAAGACCCCGGCCGACTTCGACTACAACGTGAAGGTCACCAAGGAGGTCGTGCAGTCGGCACACCGGCAGGGCGTGTCGGTGGAGGGCGAACTCGGCTGCCTGGGGTCGCTCGAGAGCGGCCACGGCGAGGCCGAGGACGGCCACGGCGCCGAAGGGCAATTGTCGCACGATCAGTTGCTGACCGACCCCGACGAGGCGGCGCGGTTCGTGGCCGCCACGGGCGTCGACGCCCTCGCGGTCGCGATCGGCACGAGCCATGGGGCCTACAAGTTCACTCGGAAGCCCGACGGCGACGTCCTGGCCATGAAGCGGATCGAGGAGATCCACCGGAAGCTTCCCAACTGCCACCTCGTGATGCACGGCTCGTCGAGCGTGCCGCAGGATCTGCAGGACATCATCAACAAATACGGCGGGAAAATGCCGCAGACCTGGGGCGTGCCCGTGGAGGAGATCCAGAAGGGCATCAAGCACGGCGTCCGCAAGATCAACGTCGATACCGACTGCCGGATGGCGATCACCGGAGCGATCCGCAAGGTCCTCGGCGAGACGCCCGACAAGTTCGACCCCCGTGACTACCTGAAGCCCGCCCGCGAGGCGATGAAGAAGGTGTGCGCGGAGCGGATGGTGCAGTTCGGCCAGGCCGGCAACGCCGGCAAGGTGACGTGCATCACGCTCGCCGACATGGCGAAGCGCTACGCCGGAGCCTGAAGCGTTCCGGCTCTGGCCGGTGCGGGTGCTTTTTGGTCATGAATTCGCCCAACCCGGCTCGGGGCTGCCCACACCCTCTCGCCGGGCGCGTGCTGCGGTCAGCCTGACCTGCGCTCGCTCGGAGACGCCTGCGCTTCGGCATCCTGCCTGCGCTTGCCGTCTACGCCGTCTCGAGGGGATGGGCAGCCCCGAGCCTGCCGCGATCGGTTTGGTCCAGGCGAGGGTACGGGTGCCCCCGAAGCCGGATTGAGCGCGTTGACCCGGGAGGATCCAATGAGTCCCGGATGCGCAAGGGCTCTCGGGCGGCGATCTCGGTTTGCTGAACACCCATGAGATCTCCTCACCATCGCTGGCTCGCCGAGCAGCTGCCCGCGTGGGAGCGGGAGGGCATCGTCTCGGCCGACGGCGCGCGACGGCTGCGCGAGCGATATGCAGCCGAGCCGCGGGGCGGGCTCGCGCAGGTGATCGTGGGGATCGTCGGCGCGCTCCTCATCGGCACCGGGCTGATCGCGGTGCTCGCCTACAACTGGGACGATTTTCCGCGCTGGGTGCGGCTCGGGCTCGCACTGGGGCCACTCGCGCTGACGCAGGCGGTGAGTTGGTGCGTGCTCGACCGCGGCGAGGCTGCGAAGCCGTGGTGGCGCGAGTCGGCGGCGCTCGTGCAGGCACTCGCTGCGGGGGCCGCGATGGCGCTCGTGTCGCAGATCTACCACCTGCCCGGGACGTGGACCGATCTCGTCTTCTGGTGGTGCGTCGTGAGCGTGCCGCTGGCGTGGGTGATGAGGTCGCAGGCCGTCGCGATCGCCTATCTCGTGGGCATCGCGGTCTGGACGGTGTCGCAGGGCGTGGAGGCGAACCTGTTCTCGGCTCGCACGGCCGCCGATGTGCGGATCTGGTTTCCGCTGCTGCTCGCGGGCATTGTGCCGCTGTGGCCGGGCCCGGACCTGCGGGCGCGGCCCGCGCCGGGAGGCCGGCTCGTGCTGGCCGGTTCGGCCTTCGTCGGATTGCTGGCCGTCGCAACGCAGGCGAGCGCGCTGCATCGCGACTCGGATGGGGCATTCTTCTGGCTGGCCATGCTCTCGAGCGTCGCCGTGATGCTTTTTCCGCTCGACCGCGGCGGGATCGCCGAGCCGCTCGCCCGGAAGCCACAGGTGGTGCTCGGCGGTCTCGCCCTCGTGATCATGGCCCTGATCGCGACGTACGAGGATCCGGCACGCGAACTCGTGAAGAGCGTCTGGTTCGCGCTGTCGGGGGGCTGGTGTTGGCTGCTCGTTGTCGTGGTCGTCGGATGCGCGGCGGTCGCCTTCCGGCAGGGGCGCCACGCGGTGCTGGCGGTGGCGGGGCTCGCGGTCGTGCCCCTCCTGGCGGCGCCGTTCTCCCGCGATAACACGGGCGGCTGGCCGGTGGCGATCGCCTATTCGCTCGTGCTGCTGGGCACCGCGATCGTGCTCATCGCGCTCGAATTTCTCGGCCGGCAGGGGGCCGCACGGATCGGGGCCGCCCTGATCACGATCCTCGTCGTCCTGCGGATGGCCGACGCCGATCTCTCGCTACTCACGAAGGGCGTCGCCTTCATCGTCATCGGCTCGGGCTTCCTGGCCTTCAACGCCTTCGTCAGCCGCCGGCGTGCGGCCGCCCCGGGAGGATCACCCGCATGAGGCCGGCCTTCGTCGTGTTCGCCGCGGCCGCGGTCGCCCAGTGGTTCCTGCCGCTCGCGGGCGTCTGGCAGCACGAGCGGGTGCTCGCCCATGGCGTGCCGCTGCGCATCCGTTGCAGCGCGCCGGATCCCTACGATCCGCTCCGCGGCCGATTCCTGACGGTGCGGCCGGAGCAAGATCGGGCGGCAGCGCCGGTGGGCATGTCCGGCACCGGGCCGATATGGGCCACGCTCGAAGCGGGCGCGGATGGACTGGCACGGATCGCGTCGCTGTCGATCGAGCCGATCTCCGGGCCGAACGTGATCCGTCTCGTGGCCCGGACGTCCGGGATGACCGACGGCACGCCGTCGGTCTCCCTCACGTGGCCCTTCGACCGCTTCTATCTCAATGAGCGGCTCGCGCCCGGCGCCGACGCGCTCGTCGCCGAGCGGGTTCGCGATGGCCAGAAGCCGGTCGCCGAGATCCGCCTGCTCGACGGCCGCGCGGTGCTCACCGACGTGTTCATCGACGGCGTCCCGATCCGCGAGGTCGTGAAGCGGCGGGCAAAGTGACTCCAGCCGCGGCGAAAGCCGCGTTGCGGGGCTTGCGCAGCCGGCCTATAGTCCCGCCCCCACGCGGCGCCTCCGGCGGGCCGCGGCCTGCGCTTCGGGCGGAGATGGCGATGGACGACGTGCGCGACGACGAAATACTCAACCGCGGCCGGAGCATCCTCCGCGCCGCCGGTGAGGCCGTGCTCCGCGCGGCCGACGGCCTCGACGGCTCGTTCGCGCGGGCGGTGCGAATCGTCGAGGGCTGCACCGGCAGCGTCGTGGTCACCGGGATCGGCAAGGCGGGGCTCGTGGCCCGCAAGATCTCCGCCACGCTCGCCTCCACGGGCACGCCGAGCCACTTTCTCCATCCGGCGGAGGCGCTCCACGGCGACCTCGGTGCGCTGCGGCGGGACGACGTGGTCCTGGCGCTCTCGCAGTCGGGCGAGACCGAGGAGGTGACGCGGCTCCTGCCGCACGTCGCCGCGCGACGCATTCGGCTCGTGGCCTTCACGGCCCGGCCTGACAGTGCCCTCGGTCGCGCGGCCGACGTGGTCGTGGCCACCGGGAGCATCCGCGAGGCCTGCAGCCTGGGGCTGGCGCCGAGCACGAGCACGTCGCTCATGCTCGCGCTCGGCGACGCGCTGGCCCTCGCCACGAGCGGCCTGCGCGGATTCACGGCCGAGGACTTCGCGGCCCGGCACCCGGGGGGTGCCCTGGGCCGCAGGCTCATGCTCGTCGAGGAGGCGATGCGGCCACTCGATCAGTGCCGCGTGGCCCGCCCCGACGACACCGTGCGGGAGGTGTTCGCGCGACCCCTGCCCACGCGGCGGACTGGCGCCGTGATGATCGTCGACGCCGACGGACGACTGGCCGGCATCTTCACCGACAGCGACCTGGCCCGGATCTTCGAGCGTCGCGACGACGGAGCGCTCGACGCGCCGATCGCCCGTGTCATGACGGGGCGGCCCACGACGATCCTCGCCGGGGTCCGACTCGGGGACGCCGTCGCGCTGCTCGAGGCGCGTCGCCTGAGCGAGCTGCCCGTGGTCGATCCCGATGGCCGGCCCTTCGGCCTGCTCGACATCGTCGACCTGGTCGGCCTCCCCCCCACGTCCGCGGCGCCCGCCCTGCCCGGCGTTGCCGCGGCATGAGGCCGGATGCCCGGCACGAAACCCACGGGTTCCCTCGCGTCCTCACCGCCATGCCCGCCGCCGACCTCGATCACCGCCTGGCCCGCGTCGAGCTCCTGCTCCTCGACGTGGATGGCGTGCTTACCGACGGCGGCGTGACACTCGGCTCCGATGGGAGCGAGCTGAAGACTTTCCACATCCGCGATGGCCTGGGCCTGCGCCTCTGGCAGCGGGCCGGATGCCGCGCGGGCATCGTCACGGGCCGTGCGAGCCAGGCCGTTGAACGGCGGGCCGCCGAACTCGGTATCACGATCGTGCGGCAGGGCGTGACCGACAAAGCTGCCGCGGTCGACGCGATCATGGCCGAGTGCGGCGTGGATGCGGCGCGAACCGCGTTCATGGGGGACGACCTGCCCGACCTGGCGGCCTTCGCGCGGTGCGGCACGGCGGTGGCCCCCGCCGATGCCTGCCACGAGGTGCGGGCGAAGGCGACGCTGGTCACCACGCTGCCCGGCGGCAGGGGAGCGGTTCGCGAGGCGATCGAGCGGATGCTCGGCGCCCGCGGGGCCTGGGACGCCCTCGCGGCGGCCTGCGCCGCGGGACGAGACTGAATCACGCGGAGCGGGACGCATGGACCATCGACTCGGTCGAACCGTGCGGGTGTTTCTCGTCGCGCTGGCGGCCGCCGGCTTCTATCGCCTCGCCGTCGTGCCCTGGGTCGAGCCGCGGATCCGCGATCCGCAGGCCGACCTGCAACTGGATCCCGAAGAGGCGGCCGCGATCCGAGCCCGCGCCGACCGCCGCCTGGCGGCGCTCGGCGACGTGTTTCCCCCGGGCTCCTGGGAGCGGGAGGATCCGATCATGCTGGAGAGCCGCCAGATGCGGCTGCTCTTCAAGGACTACCACTCGCTGCCGGATGGTCGCGTGAACCTCGTGCCGTGCACGCTCGTGGTGCTCCCCGACCGCAATCGCGTCGCCGACGAGAGTGTCGGTCGCACGCTCGTGCTCCAGGCGCCGCAGGGTGCCGTGCTGGAATTCGATGAGCCGCTCGACCTCAAGCAGGGACGGCTGGCGAAGCTCGTCGGCGGAAGCCTCAGGGGGCGCGTGACGATCCGCGGCCTGCCGACGGCGGCCGGCGCCGAGGATGAGATCGAGATCGTGACCCGCGACATCGAGCTCGCGGACCTCCAGGTACAGACCGTCGAGCCCGTGCAGTTTCGCTATGGCCGATCCACCGGCAGCGGCCGCGGGCTCGCGGTGCGGCTCACGCCCCGACAGGGGCCGGCGGCACAGGGCCCCAACATCGGGGGCGTTGAATCGGTGCGACTGGACCGCGACGTGCGGATGCGGCTCGAGGGTCTGGCAGGAGGGCTGGTGCCGGGGCGGGCCGAAGAGGCTCGGCCGACCAACGCGGCGGTTCCTCCACCGCCCGTGCTCGTGAGTTGCCGAGGCAGTCTCTGCCTCAACGTGGCGGCCGACGTGATCACGCTCGAGGACAAGGTCGAGGTGGTTCGCACGGGCACGCAATCCGGCGCCGATGTCCTGGCCTGCGACCTGCTGGCGATCTTCCTGGGCCGGCGGGAGCGGGCCGCGGATTCGGCCGCGCCCCCGGTTGCGGCCGCGCCGCCGGCCCGTGGACCATTGGAGCCGATCGAGATCCAGGCCAAGGGCTCGCCGGTCGTGGCCACGAGCGCACAGGCGGGGCTCGAGGCCCGCGCCGCACGACTCGGCTACGAGATCGCCACGCGGCGCGTCGTGCTCGACGGCGATGATCCCGTGTCGCTGGTCCTCCGAGACACCGAGATGGAGGCCCGCAAGATCGACTACTGCCCGGGGCCTCCGGGTAGCCCCGGAGCACTGATGGCCGTCGGTCCGGGGCGACTCGCATCGCGGCCCGCAGAGGGCCAGCCGGCCCGCGCACGGTGGCAGCAGTGGCTGCGAATGCGCCCCGACGGCGCGGGTCACGTGGTGTCGCTGGCCGGCGATGCGGAGGTGGGGATCGAGGGCCAGGGACGGCTGGCCGCGTCGGAGATGCACCTCTGGCTCGACACGGTCGCGACGACGGTGCCTCCCGCCGCCCAGACCGACGGTCCCGACCTGTCCCGCATCCGGCCATCGCGGCTGCTCGCCCGCGGCATGGTCGAGGCCGACGCCGAGCAGATCGAAGCCCGCACGGATCGGCTCGAACTGTGGTTCCGCAGCGTTGCTCCGCCGGTCGCAGCGGAGGCCCAGGCTCCCGGCACGACGGTGGCTGCGGCTGCGCCGTCGCTCCCGTCGCCGGCACGGCCCGCCGCCGAACCGGACCGTGGCCGTGGGCGTCTGGTCGCGAATGCAACGCTGGTCCGCGGTCTCGTCACGATGGGGCCCGCAGGCAACCAGCTCGAGGAGCTGTCGATGGAAGGGCAGGTGCGGCTCTTCGAGCCGATGCCGGCCGCACCGGTGGCCGGCGCGGCGCCTGCCGAGCCCGGGCTCGAGGTGCTCGGCGATCAGATGCAGGTGTCACGCGCGGCGGGGCCCGCCGCCCGGGCGATCGTCTCCGGCCGGCCCGCCCGCGTTCGTGGCCGTGGCCTCGACCTGACCGGCCCGCTCGTGGAGTTCGACCGCGGCCGCGGCCGGATCACGGTCGACGGCGCGGGTCGGCTCGCGCTCCCGATGGCCCGCGGCGCCGGCGGGCTCGACCTCATGGGCTTCTCGGCGGCGGGCCCCGCCGTCGTGCCGGCCGGGGGCGAGCCCGAAACCCTCGATGTGGTCTGGCAGGGACGCATGGACTTCGACGGCCGCATCGCGAGATTCATCGACCGCGTTGTGACGACCAGCGGCGCGGCCACGGTGAAGGCGGCCTCACTCGACGTCGTCTTCGATCGGCCGTTCGATCTGGGCGGTCCACCGCGGCCCGGAACCCCGCAGCCCGAGGTCGTGAAGGTGGCCTGTGGCGGGGGCGTGCACGTCGAGAGCGAATCGACGGCCGCCGACGGCGGCCGCTCCCGCGACCGTCTCCACGTCCGCGATCTCGTCGTGGATCGCTCCACCGGCGACGTGTCGGGAACCGGCCCGGGTCGCCTGACGAGCACGCGGCTCGGAACCGCCCCGCAGCTCGCGCCCCCGGCGGGGCCGCCCGGGGTCGCGGCACAGCCGGTGTCGATGCCGCGGCCGACGTCGGGGCTCACCTACCTCGGCGTCGATTTCCAGCGCGGGCTGCGGGGCAACATCCACCACCGACGGATGGAGTTCCACCAGCGGGTCGAGGCCGTGTGGGGCCCGGTCGCGGGGTGGGACGACGCGCTCGACGTCCACGCCGCGGCCGGCCTGCCGCAGGGCGTGGTTACCGTGTCGAGCGACGTGCTCGGCGTCGGCCAGGTGCCGCCTGTTCCGGGTCGCGCGCGGCCGAGCATCGAACTCGCAGCCGGTGGCAACGTGCTCGTGGAGGGGGAGTCGTTCACGGCGCGGAGCGCCCGGCTGACCTGGGCCGAGGCCAAGGATCTGCTCGTGTTCGAGGGGGACGGCCGCAGCGACGCGCAGCTCTTCCGACAACTCCAGGCGGGAGCCCAGCCGTCGAGCGCGTCGGCCGGCAAGATCCTCTACTGGCGGGGCCTCAACCGCGTCGACGTCGAGGACGCGCGATACCTCGACCTCGACCAACTCCGCGGTGGCCCGGCGCCGAATCTCCCGGGCCCGCGGGCCGTTCCCGCACCCACCGGCCCGGCGCGGTCCCTGCCCGGCACGTGATACGGATCCCACGTGATCCTCGCGGGTCACCGCGCCTGTCCCGGCGTCGGGGCTGCCCGTGCCGGTTGGGCTGACAGGTCGGCTGCCGACGAGATGCCGCCCTCCGCGCGAGGATCACGTGGAATCCGCATGACTCGTTGACGGGGCTCGATGCAGTTCGACGGAACGATCATTCCCGGGGACGGGGAGACGCTTTCCAGGCTCATGCAGGAGGGCGACTGCCGGTTGTTGCAGCGTGAATGCCGTGCCGGGATCCGAGAAACGAAGCACGGCCGAGGGGAACGGGATCCCCTCGGCCGTGTCGTGCGTTCCGACCGTCGTCGCAGGCCTCAGGCCGCGGCGGGCTTCTTGAGGAAGCTCACGATCAGGGGCAGCAGGGCGCCCACGAGCGCCGACAGGCCGCCCGTCCCGGCGAGGCTGTCACCGCCGCCGACGAGCTGCGCGATGGCCGGAAGCAGCATGGGCAGCACCTTGCCGCCGAGGCCGCCGCCAACCGCGCCGAGGACGGTGTTGAGCATCGGGCCGAGGTTCTTGTTCTTGAGGAGAACGCCGACGATGTTGCCGCCAGCGCTGCCGGCGATGAGGCTCACGATCCAGCTGATGATCTGGGGATCCATGTGATTCGACTTTCTTCGAGAGGTCTTTCGGTCCGCCCAGCCCTCGTGGCTCGGCTTTCGGACGATGAGTTGCCGCGTCACGGCCACGCGTCACGCCTGCGGTGGGCAAAATTCTGCCGGGAATGCCCGCCGGCGTTCCGGTTGTGACGATCGCGCCGGTTGCACCGCAGTGGCCCGATGGCGTCGGGGCTGCCCGTGCCGTCTCGCTCGGACGTTCGCGACGGGCGTCGTGCCCGTCGCTCA
>CAIXGY010000236.1 GCA_903919035.1 uncultured Planctomycetaceae bacterium
GCCGGCGTTGCTGGCCGAGCGCAGCACGGATTGCGAAGCGAGGCCAGCATCGAGTGAGCGACGGGCACGAAGCCCGTCGCGAACGTCCGAGCGAGACGGCACGGGCATCCGCGCCGCCGGTTGGGCGAGTTGAAGCCGGAGGATCGCATGTGAGCCGTGTGCGCCCGCTACGGCAGGGCCGCATCAGGCGGAGCCTTGAATCAAGCTTGAATCAAGCTTGATTCAAGGCTGTTTCCCCGTCCGCCCTCCCTGCGTCCTTTCCGCGGGGAAGGGGCGGAGGAGACGCGGGGCGTGGATGACTTTGGATACGGACGGTTAGACTCGCCGCTCATGACACGGGATGAAACCCACGCATCGCCCGGGCCGCTCGCGATCGACATGCTCCACGAAGGGGACTGCCTCGACCTGCTCGCGAGGGTGCCCGAGGGCAGCGTGCACCTCGCGTTTGCAGATCCCCCGTTCAACATCGGCTACGACTACGACACCTACGACGACCGGCGCACCGCCGACGACTACCTGGGATGGTCGAAACGCTGGATGGCCGCCGTCGTGCGGGCGCTGCGGCCCGACGGCACGTTCTGGCTGGCGATCGGCGATGAGTACGCGGCGGAGTTGAAGGTGCTGGCCACGCGGGAACTGGGGCTGAACTGTCGCAGTTGGGTGGTGTGGTACTACACCTTCGGAGTCAATTGCCGCCAGAAGTTCAGCCGCTCCCACGCCCATCTCTTTCAATTCGTGAAGGATCCGGCTGCCTTCACGTTCAACGTCGACGCGATCCGCGTGCCCAGCGCCCGCGAACTCGTGTACGGCGACCGGCGTGCGAATCCCACCGGCCGTCTGCCCGACGACACATGGATCCTCCGGCCGCAGGATCTCCCCGACGGCTTCGTGGCGGACGGTGACACCTGGTACTTCCCGCGGGTCTGCGGCACGTTCAAGGAACGGTCCGGATGGCACGGCTGCCAGATGCCCGAGCAGTTGCTCGGGCGGATCATTCGCGCCTCGAGCAATCCGGGCGACACGGTGCTCGACCCGTTCGCCGGCAGCGGCACGACCCTCGCCGTGGCCCGGAAACTGGGCCGTTCATTCCTGGGCTGCGAACTTTCTGCCGCCTATGCGGCGAAGGTCCGCGAGCGGCTCGCCGGTGTCAGCCCCGGCGATCCGCTCGACGGAGCTCCCGAGCCGCTCAAGAGCGTGCCCGCGACGCAGGACGGGCGGCGCGTCGGCCCGCGTCGTGCGGCGCGGAAGGCGTCGCGGCCCCGCGCGAAATAGGCGACGGAGGCGCCGCGATGGCCGCCCGTAAATCCACGCCTCCCGGCCGGCCGGAATCGGGTTTTCAAGCGGCGCCCGCCGACGGCGGGCTCTCGATCGACAGGCTGGCGCAGGCGTTCGCGGCGATGATGGGGCCGGCAGCCGCTCCGGTCGAGCCCAGCGCCGCCGATGTCGTGAGCATCGATGCGTCGCCCGATCTCGACGAGGGGTCGCCTGTCGGCGACGACGACTGCCGGGTCACGCCGCTCGCGATTCTCGAAGCGCTCCTGTTCGTGGGCCTGCCCGGAGGCAAGCCGCTGTCGAGTCGCCGCGTGGCAGAACTCATTCGGGGTACCCGGCCCGCCGAGATCGACGACCTCGCCGCGCAGCTCCGCCGGCGCTACGAGGCCGAACATCGCCCGTATGAAGTGGCGTCGGTGGACGACGGCTGGCTGATGCGCCTGCGGCCGGAATTCGTCCAGTATGGCAGCGTGCTCGAGGGCCGGGCCCGCATGGTCAGGCTCGACGCCGAGGCGCTCGACGTGCTGGCGCTCGTCGCCTGGAATCAGCCGGTGCCGCGCGATCGTCTCGTGGAGCTCGGCTGCGATGCCCGGCCCGCGGTGCTGCGGCAACTCGTGCGCCGCGGCCTGCTCGAGTTGCGAACGCCGACCGACGCCTCCGCCGCGCCCACGTACCACACGACGCCGCGATTTCTGGAGGTGTTCAGGCTCGCAGCGATCTCCGACCTGCCCGACCCCAGGGCCCCGCCGCCGTAAGGCACGCTCACGAACGGAGCGCGGCGGCGAGGGCCTGCTCACGGGTCGAAATCATGCCGTCCAGTTGCAGGCTGCGCAGCCTCGCGAGCGCCGCGCCGAGCGCCGGCCCTTCGTGCAGTCCCGCAGCGATCAGGTCGGCGCCCGTGACCAGTGGCGGTGGATCGATCTCAGGCCGAGGCCGGGCCACCTGCGCGGAAAACCAGGCTGCCGCGGCCGCGTCACCCAGGCCGCAGGCGGCCCGCGCCCGCAGCAGATCCGCCGCTGCTGCGGCGTGTTCGTGCGCCACGAACGGCTGGACTTGTGACCACGGCCGGCCGACGAGGTCGGCGTGGCGAAGCCCGCCGAGTTCGCCGATCGCCTCGCGAAGCCAGACCGCCTTCTTGGTCTCGCGAACCGCGAGCCGCAGTCGATCCGCGGTCGCCGCTACCGCTCCGGTGTCGCTGTCCTCGGCAAGGACGGCGAGCGCGAGCGGCAGATCGGGCTCGTCGAGTGCGTCGACGACACCTGCGGCCCGTGTCCACGCCGTGTCACCGGCCGGCCCCGCCGTGACGGCCGAACCAAGGGCGGGCAGGATTTCCGGGGCGAGCCCGGTCTCCCGGAGGAGTTCGAGCGCGTGACCGCGGCCGGGCCGCGATGTCATCGCCCGGAGTTCGGCCGCGATCCGTTCCGGGCTCACGCCCGCCACGAGGTGGGCCATGCGCTCGATCGCGGCCCGCGTGTCGGCGTGGAGCACGAAGCCGAAGAAGGCCGTGAACCGCACGGCTCGGAGCATGCGGAGATGATCCTCAGCGAACCGTTGCGTCGGCACTCCGATGGCGCGGACGATGCCGGCGGCCAGGTCTTCGCGGCCCCCCACGAAGTCGTGCAGGTCGCCCGACAAGGGGTCGAGAAACAAGCCGTTGATCGTGAAGTCTCGCCGGCGGGCGTCCTCGCGGGCGGAGCAGAACGTGACGCCGTCGGGGTGGCGGCCGTCGGTGGACGGTGCATCGACCCGAAACGTGGCCACCTCCACCTGGCCTGCGTCCCGTGGTCCCAACACGGTGATCACGCCGAACGCCGCCCCGACCGCGAGGGTTCGCCGCCGCCCGAACAGGTCCCGGACCTGCTCGGGCCGCGCAGCCGTGGCGACGTCGTAGTCGGCGGGGGTTCGGCCCAATAGCTCGTCGCGGACGCACCCCCCGGCCCAGTAGGCCTCGTGGCCGGCCGTCCGCAGTCGGGAGACGACATCGACGGCGAATCGTCGGGCGGCGTCGGGGTCAGAGCGGACGGCGGGCATGGTCGATGGGGCC
>CAIXGY010000237.1 GCA_903919035.1 uncultured Planctomycetaceae bacterium
CGATCGCGACGAGCGAAGACAGGTAGGCGTTCGCGGAGCCGGGCCGGATGTCTTTGACGAGCACGGTGCCGGCGGCGGTGCCGTCCGACTTCCACAACTCCCGTCCGTTGAGGTCGTCTTGGGCGACGAAATAGAGCGTGTCTCCGGCCGCGACGAGATAGGACGGGAACGACGATGGAACACCGTAATACGAGAACTGTCGAATGTCCTTCACGAGCACCGTTCCCTCGGCGGTGCCGTCGCTCTTCCACAGTTCCGTGCCGTGCACGCCGTCGTCGGCCGTGAAGAACACATTCCCCCCGACGGTGACGAGCAGGTCCGGAAAGCTTGACTTTCCCGACGGATCGACATCGGCCGCGATCCGGGGAGGCGACCACGACTTGACTGCGGATTCCAGCGTGAGCGTGAACGACGCGGTCACGGGCACGCTGCCGACCACGGTGTCGTCCACCACGTTGACCGTGACCATGTAGGCCGGCTTCGTCGCCGCGTCCAGCACGACGCCCGCGCGGAGAAACAGCGCCGAACCCACCACTTCGAACGAGGCGGCGTCGGGGCCGGCGAGCGTGATCGCGTTGCTGCCGAGGTCGTCGTCGTCGACCGTGATCTCGGCCAGCCACATGGCGACAGTGGTGCCCGTGCTCTCGGGCAGGGTCTTCGCCGTCGGCGAAAGCGACACGGCCGTCGGCGCGGCGTTCACGGGCGGAGGCAGCGTCCAGAGTTCCGTGCCGTGCACGCCGTCGTCGGCCGTAAAATAGAGCGTCGTGCCCACCGCCGTGAGCAGCGTCGGACCGGATCCGTACAAGCCTGCCCGAATGTCGGCGACGAGCATCGTCCCTGCCGCCGTGCCGTTGGTGCTCCAGAGTTCGTAATCGTTCCCGGCGGCAGCCGCCGAGAAATACAGCAGGTCGCCCACCGCCGTGAACGAATTCGGGTTGGACGAGAAAAACCCCGGATTGATGTCCTTGACGAGGACGGTGCCGGCCGCCGTGCCGTCGGTCTTCCAGAGCTCGCGGCCGTTTGCGCTCGTACTGGCCATGAAATACAAGGCCCCGCCGAACGCCGTGAGCTCGAAGGGAAACGAACTGAAAGAGCCGGGCCACAAGTCACTGACGCTGACGGTTCCGGCGGTCGTGCCGTCGGTTTTCCAGAGCTCGACGCCGGCCACGCCGTCATCGGCGACGAAATACAGCGTGTCACCGACCGCCGCGAGCGATCCCGGATACGAACCCGACGAGCCCGGTCGAATGTCGCTGACGCGGACGGTTCCGGCGGCGGTGCCGTCGGTCTTCCAGAGCTCGCGGCCGCTCGTGCCGTCCGTGGCCGTAAAGTAGAGGAATTGTCCGACCGCCGTGGGAGTGGGCCCTTGCCCCGGGTAGGCGGAGGCTGAACCCGGATGAATGTCGCGCACGAGGACGGTGCCGGCGGCGGTGCCGTCGCTCATCCAGAGTTCCGCACCATGCACACCGTCGTCGGCATCGAAGTAGAGCGTCTCGCCCACCGCCGTGAGCTTCCAGGGATTGCCTCCATACAAGCCCGCCCGGATATCCTTCACAAGAAACGTGCCGGCGGCGGTTCCGTCGCTCCGCCACAATTCGGTGCCGCTGTCGACGCTCGTTCCCGAGAAATACAGCAATGAGCCGACCGCCGCCAACTGCTGCGGCGAACTCGGGCCGCCGTCGTCCCACGACTTGACGACGACCGTTCCAGCGTTGGTGCCATCGCTCTTCCAGAGCGATGGGATGCCTTGAGCATCGGGTGCTACGAAAAAGAGCGTGTCGCCCACCACGGTGAGTGACTCCGGCTCGCCCCAAGCATTCTGCGGCACGATGTCCTTGACGAGCGTCGTTCCCGCCGGCGTGCCGTCGCTCTTCCAGAGCTCGACCCCGTGGACACCGTCGTTCGCGATGAAGTAGGCCATGCCCCCCATGGCCACCACCTGCTGCGGCGTCGCCGGGAGAGTGCCGCCGTAGATGGCCTTCACGATGCCGGTGCCCGCGGCCGAGCCGTCGGTCTTCCACAATTCGACTGCACCCGTCCCGTCTGTGGCCGTGAAATAGAGGGTGTCTGCCGCGGCTGCGAGCGCAAACGCCAACGAACTGGCCGTCCCGGGCGCGACGTCCTTCACGAGGAACGTGCCGACCGCGGTGCCATCGGTTCGCCACAACTCGGAACCGTGCTCATCGTCGGTGGCCTGGAAGTACAGCACCCCCCCGACCGCCACGGGAGGCTCGGGATTCGACCCATCCGGGCCCGGGCGGATGTCCCGAACCAGCGTGGTGCCCACAGCGGTGCCATCGCTGGTCCACAACTCCAGGCCACTCACGCCGTCATCGGCCGTGAACACGAGCGTGTTTCCCAAGGCCATGAACGACTGCGGGAACGACGATCCGGCACCGGATGCGATGTCGAGGACGAGCCGCGTGCCGCTGTCATCTCGGATCCACAACTCGAGACCGTTCGCTCCGTCATCGGCCGCAAAAAAAAGTGCATCCCCCACGGCCGTCAAATCCGAGGGGTTCGCGGCCGCCGTGCCCGGCGCAATGTCCAGCACCAGGCTGGTCCCGCCGGGCGTGCCGTCGGATTGCCACAGTTCGCGTCCGTTCACGCCGTCGTCAGCCGAGAAGAACAGCATGCCGCCGACTGCCGTGAGTTCCGACGGATATGACGAATACACGTTCAGCGGGGAGGGCGCCATCCCCTGCTGGATGTCTTTCACGAGAACCGTGCCTGCGGCCGTGCCGTCGGTCTTCCACAGCTCCCGACCATGAGCGTCGTCCTCGGCCGTGAAAAACAGCGTGCTTCCGACCACCGTCAGGGCATACGGCGATGAGCCCACCCAAAACTCCCCGATGTTCGCGACGAGCACCGTCCCCGCCGCGGTGCCATCCGTCTTCCACAGTTCCCGACCGGCGTTGCCGTCGTTCGCAGTGAAGTAGATCGCCCCGTCCATGACCGTGAGCGACTCCGGGGCGGATCCCGCGAATCCGCCGTAGATGTCCTTGACGACCACGGTGCCGGCGGCCGTGCCGTCGGTCTGCCAGAGTTCCGCGCCGCTCACGCCGTCGTCGGCGGCGAAATAGACCTTGCCCGCAAAGGCCACCAGCGACCCGGGGCTTGAACCGCTGCGGCCAGGCAGGATGTCCTTGACGAGCACGGTGCCAGCTGCCGTGCCGTCGGTCTTCCACACTTCCCGTCCATGCACGCCGTCATCGGCCGTGAAGAACGTATGGCCTCCCAGAGTGACGAAATCCTGGGCGTCGATGGCCCGCCCGATCTGGCTGACGTTGATGTCGATCAACTGCGGCGTCGCGGCCAGCACCCTGCGGCTTTCGAGTTGCTGCACGCCGAGTTGCGGTGAACGCTTCCGACGGCGGACGCCCGCAGCGGACCGGCGACTCGCCCCGCCTCGAACGGGCCAGGATCGGGAGCGCGAAGACCGCGTGGGAAGTGAACGGGGCATGGGTGTCTTGCCTTTCTCGGCGAAAGTCCGCTTCGATATCCTGATTCGTCACTCGTTCATCACCGGCCAACCATCGCAACCGCCTCGGGCGCCGTCCCGCAGCCGGTCGGCTCATCGCCCGCAGTACCGCCGTTCGGCCGCCGGCCCGGCACGAGCCAGATCGTCTCCGTCTCGTCCACGTCGGGGTACGGGCCGGAGAGGACGGGATTGCGATAGCCGGGCAAGACCCGCACGTCGAAGATTTCCTCGACACCGCTCGTGAAAAACAGCGTGGCCACGATGCCGCCGGTTCGGCAGTCGACCACCGCGACGCCACAGCGGAGCGACTCACGGCGATCGTCGAGGGGCAGGTCACCGAACACTGCCGACTCCCGGATCCGCGACAGGCCGACGAACGCGAGATTGCCGAACAGATCGAGACCGCGGGTGTAGCCGGGCAGCGTCGCCACCGGCACCGTCGTGCGCGTCGTCGGGTCGAAACGCTCGATCCGTCCGTGCCCCGAGTTCAACAGCCACAGCACGCCCCGATCCAAGCGTGGCGAATGGGGCATCGACAGGCCGCGCACGAGCACCTCGCCCGTCGGGACGTCGACGAGACAACCTCCGGAACGCTTGACGGCCCGCCAGCCGTTGTCGGTGTCGGTCTCGGCCAAGGCGGTCACGAACCGGGGGCCGCTGTCATCGGCGGCCAGGCCATTGAGATGGCAGCGATCACCGGCAGCAAGTTCCGAGACGAAAGGCGGCCGCCACCGCGGCTGGAAACTGGCGTTCGGCTCCAGCGTGCACAGGCAGTTGAACAGCGTGTTGACGATCCACAGCGCTCCGCCGGACCACGCCAGATCGTGGCCCATGATCGGGCCGGTGAACTGGGCCTGACGGGCGAGGAAGGCCACGTCGTGCGTGCCCTCGGGGCGGACCCGTGATGCCAATTCCGCAGGGGCGGCCGGCAGACTCCAGACCTGACGTTTGGTCCCGATCGCGAGGCCCGTCGGCGTGCGGGCGATCCCCATCGCCTGCTCGAAGTGGTGGAACCGGATCTGCAGGCTGTCGCGGTGCACGCCGATCGTGAACACCTTGCCGGCCTGATACGTCGAGACGACGAGCGACGCCCCGACCGCGTCGAGCACCGCCGGAAGGTTCGTCGAATACTCGTAGTCCACCGGAGTGGCGGTGCGCTCACTCCCGGTGGCGTTCCGTTCGGTTTCTGGGTCGGGCGACATGGTTGCGGATCCGTCAGGCCTGCGATTCGTGGTGCGTGGCGCTCATCTCACCCATCCGGCGTCGTGCCCATGACCTCGTCCTGCCGCGATCGATCTCGCTGCCTACGACGACATGCATGGCCACACGGCGGAAAGATCGCACGGACTGCCCTTTGTTGGCTACCGGCCACGGGATTCGCTATGTTCTGGACAAGACGCGGGTGGATCACGGCGACGACACGACCGCCTCCGTAAGAGAAGGCGGAAAAACGCCTGGAAGGCGGACACTCGCTTACCAATTTTTCAGCGAAAAGACGCCGGGGTGCGTTTAGGCTGTTTCGCGCGCCGGCCGCTCGCACGGGAGGATGTCCCGCGACCGTGCTGGCCGGCCAGGACCTCAGCGCCTCTGGCCAACACGCGGTAGCCTGCAGCAGGATTCGCCATCGACGCCGACGCCTTGCCGCCGGTCGTCATGACCCCGGCGGTGCCCGTGAACATGCCCGCCGCCCAGGCCCGGCTCGGCGCCCGCGTTGTGACGCCAGCGTTCACCGTGAGCGTGCCGAAGCCGGGAGCATAGCCGGGCCTGTCCGCCTTCCAGGCCGGGAGCGTCGGACGCGCCGCGGCGCCCGCGCGTCAACGCTTCTTGGTCTGTTGGTTCTGGGTCTCGAGCGCGTACGCGGCCCACACGTCGGGCGAGATCGCGGTCGACTGCGTCGTGGACGACGACGGGGCGACGGGCAGGTAGGACCCGGCGGCAAAGAGGGCGGCGCCGTTAAAGAGACTGATGTCCGTCAGCGTCACGCCCCCGGAGTAGTTGAAGTCACCCTGGGCCCAGACCGCATTCGTCGACACGCCCTGGCCATACTTGCCGCCGCTGTTCATGAG
>CAIXGY010000238.1 GCA_903919035.1 uncultured Planctomycetaceae bacterium
CGGATCCCACAGGATCGGCACGCATCCGCGCCGGTCGGCGTCGCCCTCGATCAAACGGATGAGTCGCCCGGTGGGCGAAAGCCGGAGGAGCCTTGGAGGCATGGCTCCCATGGACGGGCCACACCGCACGAGGTGCAGCCATGCGTCCACAGCGACGGAGGCTTTCGCCCACCTGGCGGGAGCACGGCGAGGCGTGAATGCATGGCTCCCAAGGACGGGCCACACCGCACGGCGTGCAGCCATGCATCCGCGCCGGTCGGCATCGCCCCCGATCAAACGACTGAGTCGCCAGGTGGGCGGAAGCCGAAGGAGCCTTGGAGGCATGGCTCCCATGGACGGGCCACCCCACACGACGTGCAGCCATGCATCCACAGCGACGGAGGCTTTCGCCCACCTGGCGCGAGCAGTGCCTGGGGACCGAGGCTTCCGCCCACCTGATGAACGCTGGTCAGCCCGCGAACACGTCGGGCAGCATGCGCAGCATCGGCCACAGCGCTCCGTGGCCTGTCGCCAGAGCCGCGTAGGCATCGACCACGCCGCGGGCGAGCGCGGCACCCCGCGGATGCCACGGCACCCACGCCGGCGCGGGCCATGGGGCCAACGGTCCGCTGATGATCGTGTTATGCACGAGCGGCAGGAGCAGCGGGTCATGCACGCGACCGATGCCGCTCCGCGGATCCGCGAGCGTGCCGCCCGGGTAGCCTCCCCACGGCACGTTCGCCAACGCGTAGGCGAGCGCCGACCACGTGTTGCGGGCCACCACGCCGTATTCGAGGTGCTCGACGAGGAGATCCACCCGCCGCGCGTCGTGGCTCGGCAGGCCGGCCGGGGCCGTGACGCTCGCGGCCAGCGAGCCGGGCAGGCCACGGACGAAATCGCCGGCCGCGCCGCAGAAGGCATCGATCGAGGCCGCGGGGAGCGGCACCTCCACCGCCGCGGGCAGGAACCATTCCCGTTCGATCCAGCCGGGCTCGGCGGCGGGATCGAGTCCCGTCCGCAGGATCGCCGGCAGCGTGCCGTCGGCCGGGGGCGCCGTCCCCGCGAGCGTCTCCCACGCCGCGGTCGCGCCGGGGTACCACGCGGGCCGCGCCGGCTGGCTCTCAAGCCTGGCGCGGACGAGCGCGAGAAACTCCTCGCGTTGTTCCCAGTCGCGGGCGGTCACGATGCATTTCGTGGCGATGCAGTTGAACGAGGTGTTGTTGAGGATCGACGCGGCGACGAGGTCGGCCTGGGCCCGCAACGGTCGGGCCGCGTATCGACCGGGCACGACGATCCACGGCGTCACGTTGCCGAGTTCGCAGGTCACTGGCTTGGCGAGCACGGGGACGGCGCCGGGGCTCCGCGGCCCCGGGCCGCCCCACACGAGCGCGTCGAACGCGGCCTGACCGCCGGTCATGTGCACGTGGGTCACCAGGGAATGATGCACGGCCTCCCGGGCCACGTCGGGACCGCCCGCCACGATCGCGAGCAGCCCCGACTCGACGAGCGGCGCGCACGCGGCGCGAAGCACCGGCTCGAGCGGGGCGTGCAGCGGATGAAGCTTGAGCAGCACAGCCCGACCGTGCTCGAACACCTGGGTGATCGCATCGGCGATCGAGAGCCCGGTCACGTTGCCGGCGCCGAGCACGACGCACACGCCGCCGCCGCGGGGACGGGTCGCCGCTTCTTCACGCCACGATCTGGCGAAGGCCTCGAGCCCGCCGGGGTTCGCGCAGCGCACGACCGCCGAGTGGCCGCCGAAGACGGCTCCGTCCCACAGACCCGGCGCGGGCAGCACATCCATGCCGACGAACCGTGGCTCGCCTCCCGCTCCCCGCGCGGAGAGCAGGCGAGGCGGACGGACGAGCGTCGGCACGCCGCGCCGCGCGACGTCGTCGAGCGCCCGGGCCGTGATCGCGAGGAGCCGCAGCGTGACCACGGGGCCAGTGGCAGCCTCCTCGGCCCGCGCGGCGGTCGGAGGAGCGACGCTCGCGGCCATGCGTTCGCCGCGGCACTTCACGGCGAGCGCGGCATCGATCCAGTCGTCGGCTGCGGTCGCCACCTGCCGCGCCACGGCCCGCGCGAGGGCCGCACGGGCGGCGGGATCGCGGTCCGCATGTGCCCTGGCACCCGCGGCCAGCGATTCGACGAACGACCCGATGGCGGACATCCTGCCTCCCGCGCGGCTCACTTGCCGACGCAATGCCGGGAGAATATCCGGTCGAGCAGATCGGTGCCGAGCGCGGCGCCGGTGACCTCGTCGACAGCTGCGACGGCGCGGTGGAGGTGGGCGGCGGCCACCGCCTCGTCGCCGCCCGACACCGCATCGGCCGCGGCAGCCGCAGCCGCGAGGGCCGCCGCGCAGTCCGCCATGCCCACCGCCATCCGGAGTGTCGCCGGCGACGCCCGTGGCGGGAGCGATTCCACGGCGGCGGCGATCGCGGCCCGCACCGCCTCGATGCCGCGGCCGTCCGTGACGCTCGTGGCGATGGCGGCGCCATCGACGGATGCCGGCGCACGGTCGACGCGGGTGACGACGTCGATCCGTGGCACGGCGGCTGGAACTGCCGGTGGATTCGGGTCGCTCGCGTCGCGGCAGGCCACGATCACGTCGGCCCGCGCGATCTGCGCGCGGGCGGCCGTATCGGCCGCGGCCGCCACCGGGCCTTCGACGGCGCCATCCGCGATGCCGGCCAGATCGACCAGCGTGCAATCCTCGATGCCGTTTCCCGCGAGCAACGCCTCGAGCCAATCGCGGGTCGTGCCGGCCTCATCGGCGACGAGCGCAACAGGCCGGCCGACGAGGGCATTGAAGAGGCTGCTCTTGCCGATGTTGGGCCGACCGACCAGGACGACCCTCCGTCTGCTTCCGGTGCTTCCCGCGTCACGCCGCCCGAGATCCGCGGCCACGTCGGCCACGTCGGCGCGAAGGCCGGCGAGCCGAGCGGCATGATCGCGTCGGGCGGCGACATCGGCGACCGGCACCGCGTCCGGCGTGGTCTCGTCGGCGAAGTCGAGGGCCGCCTCGACGTCGGCGAGCAGGTCGAGGAGCCGCGAACGCAGGCCGCGAATCGCGGCGCCGGCCCCGCCCGCCATGCGGTCGAGCGCCGCGGCGAGTTCCACGGGGGTCCGCGCGTCGACGACGCCGAGCACGGCCTCGGCCTGCACGAGATCGATCCGGCCAGCGAGGAACGCGCGGAGCGTGAACTCGCCGCCGCGGGCAAGTCGGGCACCGAGCCGACACGCGGCGGCGACGACCGCGGCGACGAGGGGCGCCGAGCCGGGCAACTGAATCTCTGCCAGCGGCGCCCCCACCGGCCCCGAAGGCCCGGGCCAGAGGAGTACCGCCACCGGCACCGGCCCCCATTCCCGCCCCAGTTCGCCGTCGGCCAGACGGGCCGCCACGAGTCGCGATGATTGCCCCGGTCGCCCGAAGCCACCGGCCTCGTCGAGCGGATCGCAGAGGCGGTCGAGCAGCCCGTCGAGTCCCGTGCCGGTGATGCGCACGATCGCCCGCCCACCGACCCCAGGCGGCGTCGCGGCCGCCACGATCAGGTCGTCCGCAGACCACATCGGCGTCAGCGCTGTCTCTTGCGTGCGGCCCGCTTCTGCCGCGCGGCGTCGGCCTGCGGCGTCGGCGCGTCGATGATCCTCGGCCCGGCCGCCGACGCGACCGCCGGCGTGGTCTGCGGCAGCACCAGCCGCTCACCGATGCCCCATAGGCTCGAGGCGATGAAGTACAAACACAGGCCGCACGGCACCTTGAAAAACATCAGCGCCATGAACCACATCATGTAGTTCATGACCTGCTGCTGCATTTTCTGCTGCTCGTCCACCGCGGGCGGCATGAAGAGCTTCTGCTGCCACAGGAACAGGCCGATCGTCGCCAGCGGGAACAGGTTGAGGAACGGCCCGAGCCAACCCTCGGGCGCCGTGAGGAACGCCGGCAGGTGCCGCGACCAGTCCCAGAGCATGTCGGGAGCGGCGAGGTTCGAGCACCACCTGATCGCATCGCTGAACAGTGGCGCCTGCCGGAGCTCCACGTCGGTGGCGAGCGACCGATAGAGGCCCATGAAGATGGGGATCTGGAGGAACACCAGCAAGCAGCCGCCCATCGGGTTGTAGTCGTGCTTCTTCCACAGCTCCTGGGTGGCCCGCGTCCGCTTGTCGGGGTCGTCCTTGTACTTGTCGGCGATCGCCTTCATCTCCGGCTGAAGAAGCTGCATCTTTTGCGATGACAGCGCCTGCTTGCGGCTTACCGGAAACATCGCGCCGCGAACCATGACCGTCAGCAGCAGGATCGCGATGCCGTAGTTGCCGATCACGGCATGCAGGCCGTGGAGGATGGCGATCATGGGCCGCGCCACCCAGCCGAACCAGCCGTAGTAGACGAGGTCGTCCATCGTCGCCGTCGGCAGGCCGAACCGCCGCAGCAGCTCGGGCCGCTTCGGTCCGGCGAAGATGCCGAACCGCTGCACGACCGGCGCGTCGGCCGCGACATCCAGCGGCTGCGACACGAGCCGCGGGGTGACGTCGACGAGCCGCTGTCGCTTGGGCTCGGGAATCTCGCCGACCGCGAGCGACCGCACCTCCGCGAGCGCGGGCGCGTCGGGCCCGGCGGCCGGCAGGAGCGCCGAGGCGAAGTACAGCGAGTCGACGCCGGCAAACGAGAGCGGCGCGCTGTCGAGCACCGCCGTCGCGGGCCTGTCGAGTTTTCCGGAGGCGATCTTGAGGCCACTGATGAGGGCGGTCGGCGCTCCCGCGAATCGCAGCGCCACGTCGCGAACTGCGAGCCCGCTCCACATCTCCTTGCCGACCCGCTGGGCGTACCACCAGCCCTCGGTCGGCAGGCCCGTCGGACCGTCGATCGCGTAGGCGAGGGCGGTCGCGCCCTCGGCTGCCCGCAGTTCGACTGACAGTTCGACGGCATAGCCCGTCGGCTCAGCCTCCGAGCCGACGGGGGCGAGGCGGTACTCCTTCGCGACCGTGAGGCCGCCGGCGAGCGTCCGCGTGAACCGCACGGCCCCGTCCCCGGCGTCAGGCGCGACCTCCCAATCGACATCGGCGAGTTCGAGCCCGGCCAGTTCCGTCGTCGCCGACTTCCGAACGCGGCCGTCCCTCGACTCGATCGAGAGCCGAAACGAGAGTGGATCGTGGGGGTCACGGTCGGGATCGACGACGGGCGCGCCGCGGAACTCGGGCCGCACCACCTCGAGCGGCCGGCGGCCGAGGACGACCTCGCAGTTCGCCGTGGCCTCGCCCCGCACGTAATCGATCGTCACCCTCTGCCCGGGCCTCGTCCGCGAGAGCGCCTCGTGGAGCCCGGCCGGATCGGCCGTGGCGGAGCCGTCCACCCGCACGATGACGTCGTCGGCCCGCAGGCCCGCGTCGTGCGCCGGCGTGCCGGGCCCCACGACGCCGAGCCGGCAGCCGTCCGCCACGACGGTCGCCGCGAGATGGCCGAGATAGCCCGACCGGTCGTCCTGATCGTGAAACCGCTCCTCGGCGAGTTCGATCCGCTCGATGGCGGCCCCACGGCTGGTAAGCGTGACGAGCATCTTGGCCGCGGCATCGGGTTTCAGCGACCCGAGCGTGCGCCGCACCCGCGGCGCCGGGGCTGCAGTCGCCGTGGCTGCGGCGCCATCCGTCGCGGACGCTTCGGTTCGCGGCGGCTCAGGCTGGGCGGCCGCCGGGTCGGCGTCGCGCACGGCGGTGCCCGGCGTGGTGACATCGGCCACCGGTTCGGCGGGAGGCCGCGGAAACAGCCAGGCTTGGATCGCCTGCCCGGCGAGCACGATCGCCAGCGAGACGACGATGAACTGGATGTGACGGCGTTCCAACGGCTGTTCCTTGCGGCGAGAGCCCCGGAGTATACGCGGGGCCGGACGGGACGCGCGGGGCGGCGTTCCGACCGGGGTTCCCGCGGCGAACTAGCGCCCCTTCTCGAGCCTGTCGCCGAGGAAATTGTCGAGGTCGGCGATGTCGTGGATTTTTCTTGCGGTGATCGTGAACGGGTATTCGACGCGCCGGAAGCGCACGCGGCGATCATCCTCGAGGATCGCGTAGCAGGCCCTGTTGTCGCCGTCGCGCGGCTGGCCGACCGAGCCCACGTTGACCATCGCCTTGTGCGTCGGCATGTCGATCACCGCCTCCGCGTCGCCCTTCGATACGGTCGGCGACAGGAACTCGGGGCCGGTCGTGAATACGCCGGGGATGTGGGTGTGGCCCTGGAAGCAGTAGCGCCCCACGAGTTCGAAGATGTGCGACATCTTGAGCGGGTCGTAGATGTCCTCCGGAAACACGTATTCGTCGAGGGGCCGGCGGGCCGATCCGTGCACGAACATGAGGTCGCCCTCGGTGTGCGTCCGCGGCAGTTCCCCGAGGAAGTCTGTGAGCATGGCTCGCGCGTTCCGCGGCAGCCGGTCGTGGAGTTCGAGTTGCATCCGCGTCCAGCGGATCGCCCGTTCGGCCCCGCTGTTGAAACCGTCGGGATCGAAGAGGGCGCCCTGGTCGTGGTTGCCGAGCAGCACGAGCGTGCAGCGGTCCCGCACGAGTTTCACGCACTCGCAGGGATTCGGGCCGTAGCCGACCACGTCGCCGAGACACGCGATGGCGTCCACCCGCTGCCGGTCGATATCCTCGAGCACCGCCTGCAGGGCTTCGAGGTTGCCGTGGATGTCGCTGATGATGGCCCGCTTCACGCTGTCGTCGTCCCTCCGCGGGCTCCCACCCAGGGCCGCGGCGCGGTCGGTCGCGGGTCAACTTTGAGGTTACGACCCCCCCGGTCCAGGGTCAAGAACGCGGAGTCTCGTCCCCGCCCGTGAACACGCTTGCCATCGACACGAGCCTCGCCATCGGATCGGTCGCGGCACTCTCCGCGACGGAGGTCGCGGACGCTCCGCTCGCCGCAGGCGAGCACGCGCGGTTGCTCGCGCCGGCGCTCGTCGAGGTCGCAGCCCGCCTCGGCTGGTCGATCCGAGACGCCGAACTCGTGGCCGTGGTTCGCGGCCCCGGATCGTTCACCGGCCTCCGCGTCGGCGTCGCCACCGCGAAGGCCGTGGCGTGGGCGGCTGGCGCGCGGCTCGTCGGCGTGTCGGCCTGCGACGTCGTGGCCCGGCTCACGGCCCGCGCGCTCGCCGGATGCACGGGACCGCTTGCGATCGCCTTCGATGCGGGCCGCGGTGACGTGTTCGCCGCCGACGCCGCGCCGGATGCGGCATCGCCGACCGGCTGGACGGTCGCGCCGGGCGCGCTGCGGCCGTGGCACGAATGGCTCGCGGCGCTGCCCCCGGGCACCTGCATCTCCGGCCCCGCCTTGACGCGTCTCGAGGGTGCGGCACCGCCGGGCATCGTCATCGCGCCCCGCGCGGCGTGGTTCCCGACGGCCGCCGCCGCCGGCGGGGCGGCCCGCGCGCTCGCCGCCGCCGGTCGATTCGACGATCCGTCCAGCCTCGTGCCGCATTACATCCGGCCCAGCTACGCCGACGAGAAGCCGCGGGCTTGAGGCCCGTCCGCCGTGCGGCCTTATGCCCCCCCGGCGGCCCCAGTACGATTCAGCCTTCGATCCGTGCCGGCAGCGGTCCTGAAAGGCAGCCATGCCCCCCATAACAAAATTGCTCGTCGCCAACCGCAGCGAGATCGCGATCCGCGTCTTTCGCTCCGCCCATGAGCTCGGCATCCGCACCGTCGCCATCTACGCTCACGAGGACCGCTTCGCACTCCATCGCTTCAAGGCCGACGAGGCCTACGTGGTCGGCCGGCCGGGCGAGCCGCTGCGGTCCTACCTCGACATCCCGGGCATCGTGGCCCTCGCCAAAGCGCGGGGCGTCGACGCGATCCATCCGGGCTACGGCTTCCTGTCCGAGAATCCCGACTTCGCCGCCGCGTGCGCCGCTGCCGGCATCACGTTCGTGGGCCCGCGGGTCGAACTCCTGCAAACGCTCGGCGACAAGACGGCGGCCCGCGACCTCGCCCGCCGGGCCGGCGTGCCGATCCTCGCCGGCAGCCCAAAGCCGGTCACGGGCCTGCCCGACGCGCTCGCCATCGCGGAGGAACTCGGGTGGCCGGTGATGCTCAAGGCGGCCCATGGCGGCGGCGGCCGCGGCATGCGGGTCGTCCGCGGCGCTGACGAGCTCGCCGTGGCGCTCGAAAGCGCCCAGCGCGAGAGCAAGACGGCCTTCGGATCGGCGGCCGTGTTCGTGGAGAAGTTCATCCAGCGAGCCCGGCACATCGAGGTGCAGCTGCTCGGCGACATGCACGGCAATCTCATCCACCTCTTCGAGCGCGACTGCTCGGTGCAGCGGCGCCACCAAAAGGTCGTCGAAATCGCCCCGGCCCCGAATCTCGCCCCGGCCACCCGCAACGCGATCTGCGAGGCCGCCCTGAAGATCGGCCGCACCGCCCGCTACGAAAACGCCGGCACCGTCGAGTTTCTCGTCGACGCCGACACGGGCAAGTTCTTCTTCATCGAAGTCAATCCGCGGATCCAGGTGGAGCACACGGTCACCGAGGAGATCACCGGGGTCGACATCGTCCGCCGGCAACTGCTCGTGGCCATGGGCCACCGGCTTTCCGACCCGGAGATCGGCCTGGGTGACCAGCAGGCGATCCGCTCGATGGGCACGGCCGTGCAGTGCCGCGTCACGACCGAAGATCCGGAAAACCGCTTCCTTCCCGACTACGGCCGGATCACGGCCTACCGCTCCGCGAGCGGCATGGGCATCCGTCTCGACGCGGGCTCTGCCTTCTCGGGGGCCGTCGTCACGCCCTACTTCGACTCGCTCCTCGTGAAGGTGACCGCCCGGGGCCTGAATCTCCGCGAGGCGGCGGGCCACGTGGTCCGCTGCCTCGAGGAGTTCCGCGTCCGCGGGGTGAAGACCAACATCCCGTTCCTCGTGAACCTGGTGACCCACCCGGCCTTTCTGGCCGGCGAGTGCACGACGCGGTTCATCGACGAGACGCCGGCACTCTTCGACTTCCCGATCCGCCGCGACCGGGCCACGAAGGCGCTCGAGTATCTCGCCGACGTGATCGTCAACGGCAATCCGCTCGTCAAGGGGCGACCGGCCGCGGCGCGGCGGCACCCGGCGCCGCTCCCGGAATTCGACCGCTTCGCGACTCCACCCGCCGGCACGCGCACGAAGCTCCGCGAACTCGGTCCGCGGAAGTTCGCGGCCTGGCTCCGCGAACAGAAGCGGCTCATGATCACCGACACGACGATGCGCGACGCCCACCAGTCGCTCCTGGCCACGCGGATGCGGTCGTTCGACATGCTCGCCGTCGCCGACGCCTACGCGCGACTGGCGGGGGGGCTCTTTTCGCTGGAGATGTGGGGGGGCGCGACGTTCGACACGGCGATGCGATTCCTCAAGGAGTGCCCCTGGGACCGGCTCCTCCTGCTCCGCGAACGCATCCCCAACGTCCTTTTCCAGATGCTCCTGCGGGCCAGCAATGCGGTCGGCTACACGAACTACCCCGACAACGTGGTGCAGGCCTTCGTGAAGGAGTCGGCTGCGGCCGGCATCGACGTGTTTCGCGTGTTCGACCCGCTCAACTGGGTGCCGAACATGAAGGTGGCGATCGACGCCGTCGTGGAGAGCGGCGCGATCTGCGAGGCCGCGATCTGCTACACGGGCGACGTCCTCGACCCGGCCCGCACGAAGTATTCGCTCGGCTACTACGTGGGGCTGGCGAAGGAACTGGAAAAGCTCGGCGCCCACGTGCTGGCCATCAAGGACATGGCCGGGCTGTGCAAGCCGCTGGCCGCGGGGAAGCTCGTGCAGGCGCTCCGCGACGAGATCGGCATTCCCATTCACTTCCACACCCACGACACGTCGGGCGGCCAGGTGGCGGCGTGCCTGGAGGCGGCCCGCAACGGCGCGAGCGTGGTCGATGCGGCCTGCGCCGCGTTCGCGGGGCTCACGAGCCAGCCCAGCCTCAACGCCCTGGTGGAAGCCGTCCGCCACACGCCACTCGACACCGGGCTCGACCCCGAGCCGCTGCGCCACCTCTCCCACTACTGGGCCGCCGTCCGCGAGCACTACACGGCCTTCGAGTGCGGGATGAAGGCGCCCGACGCCGACCTCTACCTCCACGAGATGCCCGGCGGCCAGTTCACGAACCTCCTCGAGCAGGCCAAGGCCCTCGGTCTCGGCGACCGCTGGGAGGAGGTCTGCAAAGCCTACGCCGACTGCAACCGGCTGCTCGGCGACATCGTGAAGGTGACGCCGACGAGCAAGGCGGTCGGCGACCTCGCCCTGCTGCTCGTGACCAACGGACTGCAGGCGGCCGACGTGCTCTCGGCGTCGCGCGACCTCGCCTACCCCGAGTCGATCGTCGACCTGCTGGCGGGCCGGATGGGGCAGCCACCGGGCGGCTTTCCGGCAGAGGTCGTGCAGCGGGTCGTGCGCCAGGGCGACATCCTCACCGATCGACCCGGTGCATCGCTGCCCGCCGCCGATTTCGCTGCGGCCGGACGGAAGGCGGCCGAGGTGCTGGGACGGAATCCATCGCCCCGTGAGGTGGTGTCGTTCCTGCTCTACCCGCGCGTGTTCCAGGATTTCGCGCAGCACGTCCTCCGCTTTGGCGACGTGAGCGTGTTGCCGACGCCGGCCTTCCTCGAGGGCCCGAAACCGGGAGAGGAACTGTCGATCGACATCGAGCCGGGCAAGACGCTCCTCGTCCGCCTGCTGACGGTGGGCGAACCCCACGCGGACGGCACGCGGACCGTCTTCTTCGAACTCAACGGCCAGCCGCGGAGCGTGACGGTGGCCGACAGGAGCCTCGAGGCGAAGGTGCAACGGCGGCCGAAGGCCGTGGTGGGTGACGCCCGCGAGGTGGGCGCGCCGATGCCCGGGCTGATCGTCACGGTGGCCGTGAAGATGGGCGACACGGTGACGCGTGGCCAGAAGCTGCTCTCGCTCGAGGCCATGAAGATGGAGACGACCGTCCATGCGGAGCGCGACGGCACGATCGCCGAGGTGCTCGTGACGCCAGGGACACCCGTCGAGGCGGGCGAGCTGATCGCACGCTACGCTGACGCGTAGCGGCTACGTCTGCACGGCCATCCGTGGCCTCGCTCAGCGAGGCCCGACATGGCGGAGCGGCTGGCGGCACGCCGTCCGACACCATCAGCGGGTCAGGCGAGGCTC